>NZ_JANZQH010000009.1:0-228392 GCF_025153485.1 Chryseobacterium pyrolae | reverse complement strand
ATATCAACACAATTATTGAAAAAATATAAATATTTTAACTTATAAAATTTGCTAATTAACATAGAATGTCAAGGTTTAAAACCTTGACATGGATAACAGTAGTTTTTAACCTCTCTCTTCCTTCTGCATAATGTTAATTTACTTAATCCATCCTTTTTCCCAAAATCGTCAAACTCCTTGCTATCCCGTCCAGAACAGCTACATCCGGAAACATTCCCCACTCTTCAAATCCGAAATGCCTGAAGAGTTTCAAACTGGCTTCATTATGAGAAAAGATAAACCCCAGGAGTGTTTTTATCCCTAAACCGGGGGCCATGATCATACAGTGTTCCATTACTTTTTTCCCATACCCTTTTCCTCTGCATGATTCATCCATGTAAATACTCATTTCAACGGTTCCATTGTAAGCAGGTCTCCCATAAAATGAAGAAAAACTCACCCATCCTATTGTTTCCTGGTCATTATTTTCAATGATCCAGAGAGGCCGGGTTTCAGGATTATGTTCTTCAAACCATTCTTTTCTGCTTTCTACAGAAACATTTTCTGTATCGGCGGTTACCATTCTTGAAGGGATCGTAGAATTGTATATCTCCACTATTTTCTCTAAATCTTTCAGGTCAGCATTCCTGAATTTCAGCTCTTCCATTTTGTAGATTCCGGTTTTATTTCATTGCAAAAATAAGGAGTAAAAACTTTTAAACGTAGAGATTCAGTCAATAATTGCAATTAATGCAAGGGAGAGAAGCTCGAAGAAGGAACTTGGAAAATAGCCGTGTCAAGGTTCAAAACCTTGACACGGCTATTGCTCAATATTTTTATGGTAAAAAGTAGTCTAACTGTTTTTTCATAAAAACATACAAGCTGTCTATTCATCTTCAATAACTTCCTTCCTCCATCTTCCTTACTTTATTTACTTTCCCAAATTCTTCAATGTCCTATTCAGACTTCTCACTGTAATTCCCAGGTAAGCAGCCATATCTTCTTTTGAAATCTGAATATTCTGCTGCGCACATTCCTTATCATGTGACCTGGAGTCATGAACAACATGAGCATCACCTGGAATATGACAATTTTATGGAGCTGACAAGTATTGATGAAATACTGAAACTTTTATAAAAAAAGCCCGTTCGAATCATGAACGGGCTTTCTCTCAAATTATTTTATTTCTTCAAACACTTCTCTAAAAACTGATCCTGTTCCCATAAAAGGTGTAAGATATTTTCTTTAGCCACATAACCGTGGGCTTCTTTGGGAAGCAAAACCATTTTCACAGGAGCTCCCAAGTTTTTCAGGGCCTGGAAATATCTTTCGGTCTGCAAAGTGAAAGTTCCCGGATTATTGTCCGCATCACCATGAACCAAAAGCATTGGCGTTTTCATTTTATCTGCATTCATAAATGGAGACATTTTGTTGTAGATCTCCGGAACATCCCAATAATTTCTCTGCTCGCTCTGGAAACCAAATGGAGTCAGCGTTCTGTTATAGGCACCACTTCTTGCGATACCGCATGCGAAAAGATTAGAATGGGTCAATAGATTAGCAGTCATAAAAGCACCATAAGAATGTCCTCCTACAGCTACTTTCTTTTTGTCGATATATCCTAACTGGTCAACCGCATTGATCGCAGCCTCAGCATTGGCTACCAGCTGTGGAATAAAGGTGTCATTTGGTTCTGTTTTTCCTTCTCCGATGATCGGGAATGCAGCATCATCCAGTACCGCATAGCCTTTGGTTGTCCAGTATACGAAAGATCCATAGTATGGGAACGTAAAGTCATTCGGGTTCTGGGTATTCTGACCTGCTGTGTTTTTATCCTTATATTCTGTTGGATAAGCCCAGATCAGTAAAGGAAGCTTTTCTTTCTTAGCTTTTCTGTCATAATTAGCAGGCAGATAAAGCGTTCCCGTTAATGTAACTCCGTCATTTCTTTTATACGTAATCACCTCTTTGTACACATCTTTAATGCTTTCAAAAGGGTTTGCAAATTGAGTTACAGCTTCTGCTTTACCCGATTTAATATTCTTTTTGAAATAGTTCGGATACAGACTTGGAGACTGCTGAGTCGTTAAAATTTCTCCTTTTGAAGGATTCAGGATATCGATGATCTCTTCCTTCCCATTTTTAACGTTGGAAGTATAGAGTCTTTTCTTTTTAAGTGATTTTACGTCCATTTCGTCGATGAAAGAATGTTGTCCATCTTTCGTAAATCCATCCCCGATCAGGTAGGTCTTCCCTCCTTTCATATCGATCACATATCTTCCATACTGGTTTTTCGCTGTATTGAAATTCCCCGGGTCACTGTAAACGTCCTGGTAATTTCTGTCATCAATGACTTTTGATTCGCCATTATTAAGATCTACCAGATACGATTTTGTATTCCTTGTATCATACCACCCTTCAGAAACTACGGCATAGTGGTCATTGGTCCAGCTTACACCTTCATATCTTTGTTTTGTTTTAAAGAATGATTTCGGAGCAGCTGCAAACGGAGCTTCCCACATAAAGATCTCATCCCGGTATTCTGCGGGTTTAGACTGATCGCCTCCATCCAATGCTTCTGCAAACAGTAATGTTGCCGGTGCATCACTTCTCCAGCCCATACTTCTTTTTCCTATTCTTACGGATGAAAATCCCTTAGGCATTATTTCATTCAAAGGAACATCATTCACTACTTTTACAGCGTTCCCTTTCATATCATAAACGGTAGCGGTCAGCGGGAATCTGCTTAACGGAACAATGTATGAGAATGGCTTTTTGATCACAACGGCCATTAAATAATTTCCATCCGGAGAAAAACTCAGACCGGAATACATGTCCTGATCTTTTACTTTCTTAAGATTTCCATTCAGATCTACATTATAAATTTCTGAGGCCGTAAGTACCTCAAAGTTTTTTTCATCCTGAGGATTCTTTAAAAGATCCTGATAAGTTCTGTTTTGTGAAACTTTACCGTCAGCTGTAGAAACTATAGGTCCTGTAGGAAGATCTTTGGCGGCATCAATCAGAGCAGGTCTGTTTTGAGGAAGTGTTCTGATCAGCAAACTTTGTGAATCGTTGTACCATACATAAGGCGTTCCCAGATTCGCATTCAGGTTATCTTCAGTAATTTTTTTGGAGGTAGCCGTTTCCATATCCACTAGCCAAAGCTCTACTCCTTTACTTGTGGTGTTGGTAAATACCAGTTTCTTTTCGTCCGGTGAGAATGAAATATAGGTAATTTTAGCATTGGCAGGCAGGTTTTTCACCTGAGTTTCATTTTTATCGTTGATCTTTCTGATCTTCAGATTATTGGAATAGGTAACACTGCTTGAAATATTAGTAACCGGATTGATTCTTAATCCTGCCAGTTTCATTTCCTGCTGATTAAGATCTTCCAGTGTTTTATAAGTAGGACGGTAAGTAAAAACTACCCAGTCTTTTTTGCTGTTCATCAGAACGCTTGGGGGCCTTTCATAATCTGCCAGTTTTAGAATCTCTGCAGATGGCTTTTGATAAGTAATATTCTCCTGTGCATCGTAGAAATTGAGAAATGCCAGAAGGCAAATGGTCAGTTTTATCTTCATATAAATTCATTTTCTACGAAAGTAGTGATTTTTGTGATATAACTGAAACCGTTAATTTTAATCCCCCATATTGTGATATAATTAAATAATTTTATACTAATCAGATTAAATAATTAAAATGTTGACTATGAAAAAATTATCTAAAAGTGATTTAAAAATCATCATTGGAGGACAGATGCCATCATGTCCTTCATGGTATAAAACCATGTACAGCCGGAGAAGATGAAAACTGTATCATCAGACCTATGTATGGTCTTCATTGCCCTGTAAATCATCGTAAAAACAAAAAGAGCATTAGATAACTAATGCTCTGTGTTTATATTTCAAGACCGGTTTACCAGTCTGAAGCTCTTCTTCTTTTTTCTATCATGTGATCTACTGACACTTTCCCTGCGCCAAAAGCCATCAGGAGAAGATAAACAGACAGATAGATCAGGCTCATTTCTCTTTTCTCGAATGGATCTGCTCCGTGAACTACAAAAGCAGCTATGACCATTGTGAAAATCAAAAAACCTAACGAAATTCTCGTAAACAATCCTAATATAAGGAGTATAGAACACGCAAATTCAGCAACAACAGTAAGAATCAGGGTCACTAAAGGACCTAATCCCAGAAAGTTGTAAAATTCAATTTTACCGCCCTCCAAAAGCATTTGAAGCTTTGGAAAACCGTGAGAAAGCATCGCAAAACCTACAAACACTCTCACTACTAATAAAATAATATCTTTAAGTACTGAGCTGGAATTTGAATTGAAATAGTTCATTTACTAAAAATTTAGATTAAAGGTAATAAAAATCTTTTAATAGAACGGAATCACGAGCGTTTTTAGTTTATCTGTACCCGAAATTTTTCAAATCCCTGTCGTTTTTACGCCAGTCTTTTTTCACTTTTACAAAAAGATTCAAATGAATTTTCTTGGAAAAGAATTTTTCCAGATCTATCCTGGCTTCTGTTCCTACTTTTTTGATCGCGTCTCCTTTGTGTCCGATGATAATTCCCTTTTGGGTATCTCTTTCCACATAAATGATAGAATCTATAAAAATGATCCCTTCTTTTTCTTTAAACTGCTCGGTAACCACTTCTACAGAATATGGAATTTCTTTCTCGTAGTTTAAAAGGATTTTTTCACGGATCGCTTCGTTTACGAAAAACCTTTCCGGCTTATCCGTATACTGTTCCTTATCATAATAAGCAGGGCTTTCCGGCAACAGGGATCTTAATTTCGGCAGAATGATATCTGTATTGAAGGCATTCAAAGCAGAAATAGGAAGGATCTCAGCTTTTGGGATCCTGTTGTGCCATTCTTCTACCAGTTTTTCAAGTCCTTCCTGATTGGTCTGGTCTACTTTATTCAGTAACAGCAATACCGGAACCGGGATCTTATTAAGTTTATCAATTAAAAATTCTGAAGGTTCAGCTTTATCGGTGACGTCTACGATGAATAAAAATACATCGGCATCCTGTAAAGAATCCTTTACAAAATCCATCATTTTTTCCTGAAGACCATACTTTGCATCCAATACTCCGGGAGTATCTGAAAATACAATCTGTAGATCTTCTTCATTATAAATTCCAAAAATTCTGTGGCGGGTTGTCTGTGCCTTCTGCGTTACAATAGCTAGTTTTTCTCCCATTAATTGATTTAATAAGGTAGATTTTCCAGCATTGGGCTTTCCGACTATGTTTACAAATCCAGCTTTATGCATATAAATAGTATTACGAACTGCAAAGTTACTAAAACAAAACTGGTCTTCACGGTTTAAGTCTACTTTTAGAAAATAAAAAAGCTTAATCGCTCTAAAAAAATTTACGGATGCTGTTTATTCGAATGATTCATCTGTATATTTATCTTATTAATTTTGAAAATTAAACGAAATACTTTTGTATTGCAACTTTTAAAACCAATACTTTTGACATTATAATTCACTTTATGGATATAGACCAGATCCTTGACCGCATTTATGCACTCCCTGAAGCTTCTAAGGCCTCTTTGAAAAAGCATATTACAGAAGTATCCCATCCCAAATATTTCTGCCTTATGGAATCTGACAAGATCATTCCTTACATCTACTTCATCAGGAAAGGTATTGTACGTGCCTACGCCTCTACGGCAGACAATGATATAACCTTCTGGTTCGGAAGTGAAGGTGAAACCATAGTTTCCATGAAAAGTTACGTGGAAAACAAGCCCGGCTATGAAAGCATCGAACTTCTGGAAGACTGTGATCTGTATATTCTGGAAACGGAAAGCTTAAGAAAGCTTTTCAATGAAGATATTCACATTGCGAACTGGGGAAGAAAATTTGCAGAAAGAGAACTCGTGAAAACGGAAGAGCTGATTATTTCCAGGCAGTTCAAAACATCTCTGGAACGTTATAAAGACCTGATGATCAATAAGACTGATCTTTTGAAAAGAGTCCAGCTGGGTCATATCGCCTCTTATCTTGGCATCACCCAGGTAAGTCTGAGCAGGATTCGGGCAGAAATAAAATAATAAAGAAAGCTGGAAGAGGGAGGCTGGAAGTTACTTTGACTATTCATTTTTAATAGTTTCCCTAAAAAATGAATAAATCGCGCACTATAGTTGTGCTGTGGTATCAATAAACTTCCCTCTTCCAGCTTCAGACTTCCTGACTCAGATTAAAATAAATTCGTTTTTTAACAAATGTAAAATTATTTCTCCTTTCAAATCCTGAAATTTGCAGGAGAGAAAATCAAAAAAAAATGAATTGGATTATTTTAATCATCGCCGGATTATTTGAGGTTGCCTTTGCGTCCTGTTTAGGAAAAGCCAAAGAAACATCAGGATCCGAGATGTATTATTGGTATGCCGGCTTTCTGGTAACCATGACGATCAGTATGCTGCTGCTGATCAAAGCTACCCAAACGCTTCCCATTGGAACGGCTTATGCGGTATGGACAGGAATAGGCGCTGTAGGAACCGCTCTGATGGGAATGTTCTTTTTTAAAGATCCTGTAAGCTTCTGGAGAATATTTTTCATTGCCACCCTGATTGGTTCTGTGGTTGGACTGAAATCTGTTTCCCACTAAAATCTAAAACAATTTCTATCTATATTAAAACAAACCCGTCTTCGAATCTGAAGACGGGTTTGTTGTTGCTTTTATTTTTTGAAAACTACAGGTAAGATCTCATTTTGTCTTAACCCGTATTTTGTGATTTCTTCTTCTGAAAAATTTTGGGAATAGAAATTCGGTTCTGTTTCAAAACCAGCTTTCCTCAAACGGTCAAAATAATCCATTCCGTACCAGCGGACGTGGTCATACTGACCGAAGTGCTTCTGGCGTTCTTTTGGATCTTTAATAGAAAAATCTTCATAGGTTTTCTCCAGAGCATTTCTCATCGGAACCTGAAAAATCCCCCAACCTCCGGGTCTCATCACTCTGTAAAGCTCGCTTATGGCTTTTGCATCATCTTCTATATGTTCCAGAACATGGTTACAGAAAACGATATCAAAACTTTCATCAGCAAAAGGCAAATCCAGAATATCCGCTTTCACATCTACGATTGGAGAAAATAAGTCTGCAGAAATATAATCCAGATTTTTCATCAGCTTAAATTTCCTCAGAAATTCCTGTTCGGGAGCAATGTGCAGGACTTTGGCATTTTTAATGAAAAAATCCGTTTCGTTTTGAAGGTACAACCACATCTGGCGGTGTCTCTCCAAACTCAGTGTTCCCGGAGAAAGTGCATTTTCGCGCTGCTTTCCATACCCGTAAGGAAGGAATTTCCGGTAAGATTTTCCGTCGATAGGATCATAGAACTTATCTCCTTTAAAAAACTGGTAAATAAGTGGCCTCGCCCAGATACTCATTTTAATAAGCATCGGACGTGGCAGGGTATTGAGTAAAAGTTTGGCTACTCTTTTCATTAAAAATCCAATTGGAATGGCTTCTCTTCATCGCTTACAATACCTAAGGCTTCGTAAACATATTTGAATGTGGAAAGCAATACCGGTTTACCATTGATCACAGCTACATCATGCTCAAAGTGAGCAGAAGGCAGATTATCCAAAGTCGTTACCGTCCATCCGTCATTATGGAATTTTACTTTTTCAGTACCCAGGTTTACCATCGGTTCAATAGCGATAGCCAGACCGTCTTTGATGACTTTTCCGCTTCCTTGTTTTCCATAATTCGGAACCTGTGGATCTTCATGCATCTTTCTTCCAAGACCATGCCCTACAAGTTCTTTTACCACACCATATCCTTGTTTTTCACAATGGCTCTGGATGGCATGGGAGATATCTCCTATTCTTTTTCCTCTTACACACTGTGCAATTCCTTTGTAAAGAGATTCTTTGGTTACCTGCAATAGTTTTTTAACCTCAGGTTTTACTTCGCCAATCTCAAAGGTATAGGCATGATCTCCTACAAAACCGTTCAGAATAACACCACAGTCTACTGAAAGTACATCTCCTTCCTGGATAATATCGTTATTGGGAAAACCGTGAACTACCTGATCATTGGGAGAGATACATAAAGAATTCGGGAAACCACCATAGCCTAAGAAAGCTGGTTCAGCCCCGTGATCTTTAATAAAATCGTGGGCCAGTTTATCAAGATATAAAGTATTGATTCCCGGTTTTATTTCTTTAGCAAGCATTCCCAGTGTTTTAGACACCAGGTGTGCACTCTCCTTCATGAGGCGTAATTCCTCTATTGTTTTTAATTGAATCATTTTTTTTAGATGTTAGATATTAGATGTCAGATATTAGACTACAGCTTAATGTATATTTTTAACGATAATAATAGTCTTCTGGCATCTACGGTTTCCTGATAAATTAAAAAAAAGAAGCAGCATTAAAAACTAATTTCTAATCTCTGACTTCTAACTTCTATTTTAAATTTTTACCAGAAAAGTCCTTTTTTCTTTTCTTTTTTAAGTTTTGAATAGGCCAGAACTTCTTTTCCTTCTACGCGGAATTCTATCCTGTCCTGGATAATATTGTAAATTTCACCCCATCCCGGAAATCCTCCAAGATTTCGGTCATCGATGAACCAGTCTGCATCCAGTTTTCTGGATTGATTTTCGGAATCGAAAACTTCCCCTTCAAAGCTGGAGTTGATGGCATAAAATTCAATGCCGTTACTTTTGCAAAATTCTACGGCTTCATCTAAAGTCTTTCCATGTCTGTATGTCCAGAGGATTAATCTGTATCCTTCTGCCTGAAGTCTTCTTAATGTTTCGAAAGCAAAAGTTTTCGTTTTTCCAATTGCAGGATAGGCATCATCAACGATAGTTCCATCGAAATCCACAGCAATTTTTTTATTATTTAACATTGTATACCTTTTTTAGCTTTGCAAAGATAAGAAATAAAAAGAGTGCCGAAAACGCTGGCACTCTTAAGTTTTTATAATTTATTGATAATCCGGAACTAGCTTTTCACCCATTTAAACTGGAACTGAAGATCCGGAGTAGAAATTCTGTCTGTAATTTTCTGAAGTCTCGAAGGAAGTTTCATTAAATATTCCTGAGCTTTTTCAGCTTTTTCGGTAAGTCCTTTTACATGTTCAATCTTCCATTCATCCAACAGGTCTGATAAAATATTGATGTAATCATTTCCTGTATAGACCATACATCTCTGTGCTGCGTCTGAGAAATGTCCCCAAAGTTCACCTGCTTTCTGACCGGACTGTCTCATCATGTGAGCCGGCATTACGATCTTTTTACGCATCATATCTTCAAATGCCAGGATCATTTCTGACGGATCTATTTCTAAAATTCTAGCCACAAAATGTTTGTAAGCTTTAGCATGTCTGGCCTCATCTGCAGCAATAACACCACACATTTTAGCCAGCTTTCCGTTTCCGCACTGTTTGGCTAATGTCCCTACTCTTCTGTGAGAGATATTAGTTGCCGTTTCCTGAAAGCTTGTATATACGAAGTTTCTGTAAGGATCCATACTTGTTCCCAAATCGAAACCGTCATTAATTAAATATTGAGTGGTAACTTCCAATTCTCTCATGTTCACTCTTCCACACAAATAAAGATATTTGCTCAAAAGATCTCCATGTCTGTTTTCTTCACCAGTCCATGCTCTTATCCAGTTGGCCCAGCCGATTTCTTTCTTCTCCTGATCAATTCCGTCTACTCCCATCAACCACGACTCATACGAAGGCAATGCTTCTTCTGTGATACAGTCTCCGATCAGCGTTACAAAAAGGTCGTAAGGCATTTCACGTGCGAAAGTCTGAATTTCTTCAAGATCATATTTAAAATCAGAGCTTGATGGATCCGGAAGATAATCAGAGGGCTGCCAAATTTTTTCAATTGGCGTTAAAAATTTATCCAGAAAAGAACCTACCTCCTTTTCCAAAATTCCCATTACTTCTTTTCTGACAAGCGTTTGATACATTTTATTATATGGATTTTAATTTACAAAGATATGATTTATTTATTATTTGTCGCATAATAACATATGCAACCCATACGATGACTGATATAAATCATACAAAAATGCCGCCATCTATAGTATAACGACATTTTTCAGACATTATTATTGAATTTTAGCTAACTAAAATATCTCCTGTCATTATTTCCGGAATTCCCACTCCCATTACCTTTAGGATCGTTGGAGCTACATCGCCCAGTTTTCCGGGTTTCAGATTCCACGTATGGTCTTTATCCATGACAATAAACGGAACAAGGTTCGTGGAATGCTGCGTATTTGGTGTTCCGTCCGGATTAATCATTACATCTGAGTTTCCGTGATCTGCAAGAATAAATACGGTGTATCCGTGTTCGTACGCTGCAGTAGCTACTCTTTCAATACATTTATCTACTGTTTCAGCGGCTTTTACAGCGGCTTCAAAAACTCCGGTATGTCCTACCATATCTGTATTGGCAAAATTCAGACAAACAAAATCAGCAGTTCCGTTTTCCAGTTCCGGTACGATGGCATTTGTGATGTCATAAGCAGACATTTCTGGTTTAAGATCATACGTTGGAACATCTTTCGGACTTGGGCACAGAAGTCTTCTTTCACCATTGAACTCTTCCTCTCTACCTCCGGAAAAGAAGAAAGTCACGTGAGGGTATTTTTCCGTCTCAGCAATTCTTATCTGGGTTTTACCATTTCTCTCAAGGATTTCTCCCATGGTATCCTTCAGTACTTCTTCATCAAATACAACCTGTACATTCTGATAGGTCTTATCATAATTGGTTAAAGTGATATAATGAAGGTTGAGTTTACGCATAAAGAAATCAGGGAAATCTTTCTGGGTAAGAACTTCTGTGATCTCTCGCCCTCTGTCTGTACGGAAATTGAAACAGATGACCACATCACCATCTATAATTTTGGCTACCGGAACTACATTCCCTGTTTCTGTTGTATTCACCAAAATAATAGGCTTTAAGAACTCATCGGTTACGTTGTTATCATAAGAAGATTTAATAGCTGCCAAAGCATCTGTCGTCTCCAGTCCTACTCCATCTACCATAGCATCGTATGCCAGTTTTACACGCTCCCATCTTTTATCACGGTCCATTGCGTAGTATCTTCCGATCACGGTTGCCAGTTTACCTACCGTAGTTGCCATATGATCCTGAAGTTCTTCTATAAACTCAAGTCCTGAATGCGGATCACAGTCTCTTCCGTCTGTAAATGCGTGAACGAAAACATTTTCATGCAGTCCGAACTCCTGAGCGGCCGTTAATAAACCTTTTAAGTGATTGATATGTGAATGTACACCTCCGTTGGAAACCAATCCGATAAAGTGTAGTTTTTTATTTTCTCTTTTAGCATAGTCGAAGGCATCCTGAATAATCTGTTGTTGCCCCAATGTACCATTCTCAACGGCCATATTCAGCTTCACAAGATTCTGGTATACCACTCTTCCTGCTCCTAAATTCATGTGTCCTACTTCAGAATTTCCCATCTGTCCTAAGGGAAGTCCTACAGCCAGACCGCTGGCTTCAAGTGTTGTATGTGGAAATTTCTGATAACAGCTGTCTATAAATGGAGTGTTGGCTTTGTCTAAGGCAGACACTTCTGGATTTGTTCCCAGTCCCCATCCGTCAAGGATTGCTAATATTGCTTTTTTTGACATTTCGTATAACTTTTTGTTACACAAATTTACCTAATTTCCGATGAATGAAAGAATTTGAAAGGTTTATTTTAAAAACAATCATATGTATGTAAGTTAATTAAATAAACGTCTGGTAAAGCCTTAATCTTTTACTCATAATTTATGATCTATTAAGTTTCATTTTATTATAGTGTTAAACTGCCATATTTCTATGGCAGTTTAACAAGATTCATAGAAATATTTACATCCGGAATGTTCAGTATCTTCCAAAAATGATCTAAAAAGTTTTACCCCTTAACCACATTTTGAGGGAATGTCATTTGTGAACTTAGAATCTAAACTATTATATTATGTATTGTGTCAGGTTGAGGAGTAAAACAATATAGTATAAAACCGAATTAATTCATTTTAAAAATCAACAACTGTGTACTTTTACCTCTTAATGTCCCTCCTGTCCCACTACAGTTTCCGGACACCCCTCTGCCTAATTTTATTGCCCATGTTCTTCCGGTAGGAACTGTTGTAGTATAAGTTACTACGCCACCATGATTGCTGGTACCCCCTTGATTATGAGAAGCCGTAGAATGTATTCTTCTAACAGCAGTACCTGCTCCTTCTGGGAAGTCAACAATATAAGAACTGAGAGTACAACCAGCAATATTATGATCGCCTTCATAAACAAATTCCATTTTGTAAGTTCCGGCAGGAAATGTAATCGTGGAAGTACCAGTATTATAGGTAAGCCCTGGGATGCTATTAGAAACTAAATTCATTGGAACCACTACGGAAGCTCCTGCACCTTGTCCATTTAAAAAACTGCTCATATCATTACCTAGTTCAAATACTGCAGGCGCCATCACTGTCGAAGGCAGATTACCTTCATCAAGCATTAATTGCCATTTATTAGCAGTACTGTTGAATTTATAAAAATTGTCTTTTTTTACGGGATTAGCTCCTCCCGCATCTACCAGATTATACACTAACAATCCATTAGCGGGATTAGGGATAGTGGTAACATCAGTACTTCCCGTTAATGATATACGGGGGATCAATAATCCCTTATTAGTGGAGACTATATCCAAAATTGAAGAAGGATCAGGTGTTGTGGTATTTATTCCTACCTGTGAGAATAAACTTACAGAAGATGCCGCCATGGCAAATAAAAATAAAAGTTTTGTTTTCATTGTGTGTTTCTTTTTTTGTTAATATTTATTTCAATCTGTTTTATAATTTCTTTAAAATCAATCTTTATTCAAAATAGGTTTGTTAATTATCTGATTGTGACTATTTTTAGTTAAAATTTGAGAAAAAAGATCCCTCAAAATATCTTTTCAAATATTTTTTATTCATGAAAAGTTTTTTCAACTATTTCAATGTGTTTATAAGTTTTTGGTGTATCTGATTGCCAAGTTTAAAAGCAATCTTATGCTTGCGGCGGTAACTATCTGGTAACTTTTAGATCTACCTTTTGAGCTCGTATTATTAAATCCATAATCACGTTGTTTACTCAATTAATTTTTCAACTATCTTTTTCTCATTTGCGTAACACTTAAAATCTTGATACAAATTTGAATTATTTATCCAATTATTCAAAAAAAACGGATATTACACGGATATTACATCAACATAAACTACTGATAATCAAAACAAAATAACAACAACACATCAATGGTATTATTTTACTCTCTTCTTTAGCACATACAGAAAAAATGAAAATCTTTACCTTTCATATGTTTAATTTTTATAAAAACTATAGCAAAAAAGTGATATATAATTCTATTGAACATTTAATTAGTATTGATATTCTTCATCCAGATATACAGATCTTCTCCTGAAGAAATATTGAGTCTTTTTCTCAGTCTATTCTTTCTGATTTGTATGGATTGAGGTTGTACGAATGTATAGGCAGCAATGTCTTTGGAAGAAAAGTTCAGAAATAATAAAGCGCAGAATTTTAATTCGCTGTTTTGCAATTGGGGTTCAATTTGCAGCAATTTTGGAAAAAAATTAGGATAAACTTCCTGAAACCTTGTCAGAAATTCGGGGTCATTATTTTTAGCGAGTTGAATTACCTGATCAAAAGCAATATTTAATTTTTGATTTAACATTTGGGTTTCCTGTACTTTTACATTCAAAATTTTATTTTTTTTCCGCTCCCTCTTTATTATTATCAAAATAAAAATGATTGACGTGAACACCCCAATCCATATCATAATATAGATCAAAAATTTGTTTTTGGATTTTATTTCTTTTTCTTTTTGTACAACTAATTCCTGCACGGTATTTTCAATGGCCGGTTGTTTAGCATTGGCTAGACTATCTTTAATAGAGATATATTTCTGCAAATATTTTTGGGAAGAACTATTATCACCTGATTGCTGATAAATTCTCGAAATATCACTATATAATCCTTGCAATCTTTCGACATTGCCGGTTTTTTTGGTTAAAGAGATGGCTTGCTGAAAATTAAAAATAGCAGAATCATATTCTTTTTTATATTCATTAATCATTCCCTTTACTTTATACAACTGGAAATTATTATTCCCCAATATTTCTTTTGATGAGGCATCAAAGGATTTTACATATCTTTCTGACGAATCTAGTTTTTTCTCAGAAATATCATATTCAGCCAGTATTAAATTATTGTATACAAAATGCATCTTTACTATACGATCTAGTTTTTTTTCATCTTTTAAAAGATTAATTCCCTTTTTTATATACCATTTACATGAATCCGGTTGGTTTTTTCTTTTATAAGTACGACCTATATCAAAATAGGCAATAGATTTGACTTTTATTTTAGAAGAATAATCATCAATATTCTCTGATAATTTTACATTTTCTTTAAATTTATCAATTGCTTTTTGATAAAGACCAATATTTAAATAACTAAATCCTAGCTCTCTTTTAATTTCACTTTCAAATTTAAGATCGTGTTTATAATTTCCCTTTTCATATTCTAATTCTGCCAATTTTAAACATTCCAATTCCTTTTTGTAATTTCTTGAATTTGAATAATAGTATGAAAGCCGTAAATAACCCATTATTATTCCTTTAGAATATTGATTTTTTTTAGATTCTTCCAGTAAAAATATATTTTTTTTTAAACCTTCATGAATCTTTCCTTCAGTATATAGGATTTCAAGTTTATTATAATCCGAGTCAATATATTGAGGGGTCATTTTTTGCTGAGCAAATAACAACCATGGGAAAAGAACAATTAGATATTTCATCATTTCACAGTGTTTACATATATAAAACAAATCAATAAAATAAAAATCAATGTGATTTCTCAAAAAAAAGCACTACATATACAAATTTAATAATAAAAAGACATTCATCCTTTTATTAATCATTTATTCGTTTGTTTTTAATTGTTTTATTTAAAAGATTAGATTTATCAGGACAACAATGTTATAGATAAAAAAAGGAAAAGTAGCTCTCGAGAGCTACTACACAGATATAACATTTATTTTTTTATGGTATTTACTCATCTCAAGAAAATTCAACTTTTTCTTGTAAAAAGAAATCAAGCATATAATAATCAAAACAATTAATGGGAATACAATAAAAACATTTAAATGTTATACATAAGTATGGCCCATTTCTTTGCGCCACTAACCACAAAGATGTAACATTGTAAAATTTTTTTGATAAGAAGAAATTATCCTTAAATTATTATTCCTGCCAACCAAATTTAATTTCTATAAAAACTATAGCCAAAAGTGATATATAATTCTACTGAATACATTTAATTAGTATTGATGTTCTTCATCCAGATATACAGATCTTCTTCTGAAGAAATATTGAGTCTTTTTCTCAGTCTATTCTTTCTGATCTGTATGGATTGAGGTTGTACGAATGTATATGCGGCAATGTCTTTGGAAGAAAAATTCAAAAATAATAAAGCACAGAATTTTAATTCGCTGTTTTGCAATTGGGGTTCAATTTGCAGCAATTTTGGAAAAAAATCAGGATAAACTTCTTGAAATCTGGTCATAAACTCCGGGTCATTATTCTTAGCCAGTTGAATCACTTCTTCAAAAGCAATATTTAATTTTTGAGTCAATACTTTAGTTTCCGCTTCTTTTACATTTAGAATTTTATTCTTTTTGTGTATTCTCTTATTTACTAAGAAGATAACAATAATGGAACCTGTACCTACTATACATATAATGTAAAGTAAAAAGTTATTTCTATCTTCCATTGGCTTTTGTTTTTCTTCTACCAGAAGGTCAACAGTATCTTTAAGATTCTCATTCTCAATTGTCTTTAAACTATCGCTAAGAATATTATATTTAAGTGTATATTTTTTTTCATTATCCCTTTGACCTGTTTTTTCATATGCCTCGGATATTAAGCTATACAATTCCAATAATTTTTTTATATTCTTTACTTTTGCAGCAAGCTCTATTGCTTTTTTATAATCTGCAATGGCAGAATCATACTGTTTTTTCGCCCCATTAATTTCCCCTAAAAGTTTAAATGTTCTAAATTCATTATTACCTAGTACAATCGGTACAGATTGAGCTGATTTTATATAAAATTCTGCAGAATCAATTTTATTTTCTTTAAGTTTTGTTTCTGTTAAAATTAATAGTGCGATTTTTAAGCTTGTATTCAAACCTGAATTCAGGTTTTTAGGTTTTTTCACTTCTTCAATAACCCTATTACAATAATAGGTAGCAGAATCATAGCTCTTTTTCTCAATATGGTTTTTAGCCATTTCAACCAGGGTCATTGCATTTGAGGAATATCTGGTAGAATCTATTTTTATATTATTTGCCAGTACTAGATTCTTTCTGAGTTTTTTCAATGCCTCATCATACATTTTAATGCCTTTATAATTCATGCTGTATAATAAATTCATAGAAATTTCTTCATCCTCGTCGTCTAAATTTTTAAACTCTGATTCCATTAATTTTAAATAGTAATTACTTTTATTGTACCTGTATTGCATAGAAAAAGCAAGAGCTAAATTATAGCATGCATATACTTTTCCTTTTGGATAATTAATATGTTTTGAGTCTTCCAGTATTGAAAGATTTAATTTAATCATACTATCTGTTTGACCTTCAAAAAGAAGAGCGTTCGACTTTTCCAGTCTCTTATCAATACCTGTTGTAGTAATCTTTTGCTGAGCAAACAGAAAAAAAGGAAAAAATAAAATAAGAAGCTTCATTGTGTTTCAGGGGGTTTATTCAATTGCAAATCTCTCAATCAAAAATAAATAAATTACACACATAACAATATTATTATAATAAATTTAATAATAAATGAACACATTACACATTTTATTCACGATATATTTATGTTTTTAAAATGCTCGTGTTTTTTAAAAATAATATTGTCAATATTATTTTGACAATGTTAAAAATTCACAAATGAATATTGAGCATTTTCCACTATTACATAAGTATTACATAGTATAATCTGATTAATAAATTAGCCTTTATTAAAAAAAACAGACAAATCATTCAGCTTTCTTAAAAATCAAACAATAAAATTGGTTCGTAAATAAATGTAATATTTAAGTAGGATCCCTTTTTTTTCTACCGTAATAAAAATCCTGTAAAATTGTAAAACTGAAATAATGACAATGGATTTAAAAGAAATAGATATTGGACAACTCATTAAGCAAAGAGTTTTAGAATGTAATACTTCAACAGATAGAATAGGTAAGTTTTTAAAATGTTCAGGGGAAGAAGTTGAAAAAATATATGAAAAAAAATCTGTAGAAGCTGATGTACTTTTAAAGCTGAGCAAATTATTGGAATATGATTTTTTCAGGCTGTATTCACAACACCTTATTTTGTATTCACCACCAGCATCTGTGGCTTACAACAACAGTAAAACACAGCTACCCTCTTTTAGAAAGAATATTTATACCAAGGAAATTATTGAATTTATGCTGGATCTTTTGGAAACACAGCAAAAATCCAAAGCACAAATAACACGGGAATATGGAATTCCTAAAACTACCCTTTATAAATGGATAACCAAATACCAAAAATGAAGAAAATTATAGAAACATGATTAATATTCCTAATTATAAAAAGATTTATATTGATATCTTAGATAAAAAGTATCCTCAAAAAATATCTATATGCCAAAAAATATTAAATAAAAAAATACTTTCTACTCTGGATATTATTACATTAAATAAAATAATATTCGGAGAGCAGGATAGAGAATCGATGACCTTTAACCAAAGACATCGTGCTTACTGTGAGAAAACAATAATAGAAATTCTTGAATATCAAAAGGAATATCATCTTAATAATACTCAAATTGCCTTAAAATTTAAAATAAGCCGTAATAGCCTTACAAAGTGGAAGAAAAAATATCTTGTATGAATAGCAATTTATAATCACCAGAGGGTTACCCAAAGAAAATTTCATCCATCCTGACTAATTTTTAACCTCATCGATGGTCCTTTATAAATTATTATTTAATTTTGCTTTATGGATTTACGAGATCAGTTAAAGAACCTTTTTCCTGAACATGAGGAAAAGGATTTTGAGATGCCTAAGGAAGAATTTAAGCAGCAGGAACCTCTGGTATGCAAATTTGAAAAGAAAGGCAGAAACGGTAAGCCTGTAACGATTGTTGAAGGCTGGGAAGGAAATGAGGATGATTTGAAGAAAATCTCAAAAAAAATAAAAACCACCTTAGGAATAGGCGGTTCAGAGAAAGACGGAACGATCATTATTCAGGGCGATAATCGTGATAAAATAATGAATATCCTTAAAGAAATGGGATATAAAACCAAAAGAGTCGGCGGATAGACCTAGAAATAGATCTGTGTTTCCGGCATCAGGCTTTTTAATCGTTCAATCTTAGTTTTTTCTATTGGATTTCCTGTAAGAATAAGGGTTTTTAAGTTTTTCAGCTGTCCTATTTCTTCAGGAATGTCTTTTAAATTATTATTGGCCAGATTCATACTGACTATATTTTTCAGTCCTTTTATTCCAGAAGATATTTCTGTGATATGATTGTCGCTTGCGTTCAAAAATTCAAGATTTTTAGCTTTGAACAGGTTTTCCGGAAGCTTTACAATAGCATTATGCTGAAGTTCCAGATATTTTAAACTTTTAGGAAAAGAAAGGTTTCCAAGGTCATTAATCTGGTTTTCAGATAAGTTTAGAAATTTTAAATTTTTGATTCTGTGTAAACGGTCTGCAATGACGCTGATCTGGTTTCCCTGAAGATTAATTTCTTCCAAAGCAGGAATCTCCATCAGTGCTTCGGGAAAAACATTCAGATTATTGGCATCAAAATGAACAGCTTTTAAATGTTGAAGTTTTGCAACATTAGAATTGATACTTGTAAGACCGTTAAGATTCATGGAAAATGTATTCAGCTTTTTCAAATTTCCTATTTCATCAGGAATATATTTGATGCTGTTTTCATTCACATTTAAGATCTCCAGTTCAGTTAAAGCAAAGATCTCCTGATCCATTTTTTCAAGCTTATTACCCATCATATTCAGGAAGAACAAAGCATTTAGTTTCGAGATCTGTGGAGGAAGGTTAAAAAGCCCCTTTTCCCTGAAACTCATACTGTAAACTGTCTTTTTACTGTTCAGAGCCTCCTCTATGCTGGTAAACGTAGGATATTTTACAGGATCAATCTGTGCCTTCGTAAGGCAGAGAGACAAAACAGCAATCAAGAGAACAAGTTTTTTCATAGAGATAAATTTCGGGCGGCGGCTTTGCCGCCGCCCGAAATGGGTATTAATAATTTACTTTTTTAATAATTTCACAGTCTTCTGGAAACCGCCTTCTGCTTCGATATTCAGAACCAGGATACGGGATGTTTCCAACTGATGGGTAAAATCAAGATCCAGTGATCTGTTTACCCCGCTGAATTTTTTCGTATAAACGATCTTTCCATCCATGCTGTATGCAGTCACTGAAATGTCTTTCAATCCTTTTGGAGAGTTGATCTTAACCATTCCTGACGTAGGATTCGGAGCCACCTCAACCGTATTTTCGGCATTGTGACTTTCAACTGTTCCTAATGCACCAGCTGTTCCTAAGTTTTGTTTTAAAGCAATAACAATAGTAGCTGATTTCCCTCTGTAATCGATTGTGTTTCCTGTAGCATCGATATCCGTAGAAATCGTAGAATCCGGATGCTGAATAGAGAAGAAACCGAATTTATGGTCAGGTGTAAATGTCAATCCTGTAGGCTCTGATCCTGCCGGCATAGAAGCAAAAAGTCTCACTTTAGGATTAGCCTGCGTATGATCCGGAGCAATTACCCAGATATAATTTTTTCCACCATCCTGAAGAACCCAAAGATTTCCAAGCTCATCAAACGTAAGGTTGTCATTTCCGTCGCCCCACGCTTCAGTTTTCATTCCCTGCGGTGTATTGAATGAATACGATGTGGAAGCACCACCTGCAAAAGTTTCTACCTGAGAAGCTGTTGTTCCGTTATCCTGAAGACGGTATACTTTGTCCAATCCTTTTGCTGTAAAATAGATCTTTCCATCTAGTGGGCTGATATCTACATCTTCTACTCCATTAAATCTTGTTCCTCCCAAGGACTGAGCAAGAGCCGTTGTATTATTCTGGTCTGCTTTCACCTTATTCGGAACCTGAACCCAAGTGGCTGTAGTTCCCACCGGATCTCCGGAAGCACTTAATCCCTGGTCAAGTTTTAGTACATATAGGTTTCCTGAAGCAAGATTGTTCGGGGTATCCATGATATACTTGTATACCATATGAGTTCCACCATCTTCTCCATAATAAGCCGTAGTTCCTGCATTATTAACCACCACATTTTCGTGGTTCATAATACCCATCTGCCATAGTTTTCCTTTAGATCCGTCTGTATTTTTGGAAACAACCTGAGCTGTAGCGGGATCAATTTCCACTAGCCATCCGTAATCTTTGTAGCCATCACTGTTTACGTCATTGGAAGTAACGGATTCTTCTGCTGTAACAACAGTTCCCCAAGGCGTAACTCCACCCGAACAGTTTCTGATCGTCTGAACCAGACTTGGATCTGAGAAGCTTACCGCTCTTGATCTTGTTAGCTGCCAAAGTTTTGTGGAAGAATTGTAGTTAACCTCAGCCATCGTAACCCCTCCAGGATTTGTTTCGTGGTTTACAGAAAGATATCCGTTCGTACTGCTTCCTGTCTTGGCAACATAGGCGGTAAAGTCATTCTGACCTCCTACCATTCCGCCTCCTTCGGTGTAGCTGTCACCTTCTTTTAAGATAAGCTGGTATTTATGTTCTCCCGGAATGATCAGTTTATTGGTTTGTGCTGTAGGAACAATAGAAGTAAAACAGCTGATGTGCGTACCTGTACATGCAGGAGGTGGCGTAACCGTAGTTGTTGTTTTTAAATAAGCATCGATTCTTAGATCTGAACTGGTTCCGGTTCTGTTGTGAAGTTCTACAGAGATCCTGTTGGTACCGTTTACAAATTGTGCCTTTGGAATAGAAAAAATATTATAACCGCTTTCTGCAGCTCCGTCAATTGTTGTACTGGAAGGTGTATTGAAAACAATAGCTCCTGTTGGCATGTTATCTCTCACCACCTCAACTCCGTTAAGATAAACAACGATTCCGTCATCTCTCATTACGCCCAATTCCATAGTGTCTGAAAGGGTTGACAAGTCTACAGTGAAATCTTTAGCAAAATAAGCTGCTGTAAGACCTGAGCTGATCGTAGTTGTTACAGGATCTCCATATCCAAGAGGACCGTTTCCTGTTGCCCATGTTGAAATATCAAATGCTTGGCCTTTCCACGGATCTGCCAGGGCCTGGTTGTTGTCTTTGTAGCTCCAAGACGAGTTTTTGTTGAACAAAAAGGTCTGGGCCTGTACACTAAAACCAGCGACCATTGCCAATGCCGCAATTGTAAGTAATTTTTTCTTCATTTTTTATTGATTTATTAGACCTTGCAAAAATATTTTTTTGGCGCCAAACCTCTGTTAATAGGACTTTAAATAAAGATCAGGGAATATTAATTAATTCGGAACCCAATGTTAAGGGAATTAAATAATTGTTAAATAATGTTGTCTTTTGAGTTGGAGTGTTTTAGTGTTTTAGTGTTTTAGTGTTTTAGTGTTTTAGTGTTTTAGTGTTTTAGTGAAATATAAAGATTTATTAGGCTGTAATTATTTTTGCATTGAGAAGATAAATCTTGAAAAACTGATTAGAACTAATATTACGATTGAGCCTTCATAATTTGGCATTATTAAGCTTTACATCTTAAACCCCTACCCTAAAAACTCTCAAACCCTAAAACTCTTCTACTCTTAAACATCACCTTGCTTTGCTAGTATCCGTCAGTGCATTCAGGAAAGCGATAACCTGTTTGATCTCGGTTTTTGTAAGTTCCAGTTTGTCCGGTGGCAATGTCTGGTTTTTCATTTTTATCCCGAGTCCCTCTCCTCCGCCTTCGTTGTAAAAATCCATAACTTCTTCCAGCGTATTGAAAGCACCGTTATGGAAATAAGGTTTGGTAAGGGCAATATTTCTTACCGTAACCGTTTTGAAAGAGTAATCATAAATCCATGATTTTTCTTTTTTCACAGGACTATTTCCTCTTCCCAGATCGACATCCAACTCTACAGGAAGCTGGTTGACCGGTTTTTTCGTTATTCCTAAAACTTCAGATTCATTTTCATTAAAGAACGGTGGTACAAGACCCGAAAAATGCGGAGCAAAATGGCATGTGGCACAATTGGCTTTTCCCATAAACAGATTGTAGCCCTTTTTGACATCATCAGAAACGTCTTTTTCATTTCTCATAAAACGGTCAAAATCACTGTCAAAAGAATACAGGGAAGATACATAAGAACTTAAAGCTTTAGAAAAATTCTCTTTGCTAATTTCACCATTTTTAAAAGCGGCACGGAACGCTTTTTTATACTCAGGTTTTGTTTTTAATTTTTTGATGATGTCTTCATAGCTGGTATTAAACTCGTCATCATTGTAAATCACGTGTTCAGCCTGCTGTTCCAGATAAAAAGCACGAAGATCATAGAAAAATCTTTTCGCAAAAACAGCATTATAAAGAGAGGGTGAATTTCGTAAGACTGTTTTTCCTTCTACATTGCTCGGTGATTTTGCCTTAAGATCTGTAAAAGCATTTTCCTGAAGGTGACAGGCTGCACAACTCATTTTGCTATTTTGGCTTAAGTTCTGGTCATAGAAAATAGATTTTCCGAGGCTTCTTAAATCTGCATTATCTTCAGAAGACTGCAGCAGCGTATAGAAATAAGGATCCAGAAAATCACTGCTGAATAGATTTTTACTCTTTACATTCCAGCCGGAAAATTCTTTAAGGTCATCTTCTCTTCCATCCCATTTTCCCAATTCTTCATACAGAGGCTGAATATATTTTTTATAAAATTCAATTCTGTCAAAAGTTTCAAAATCTTTGTGGGCTGAAAGATAATTTATCCCTTCTGTAAGAATCTGATTCGCTTTTTGAACATTATAATTTTTAAAATAGGCATCATCATTGATGTATTTTTTAATGCCTGTAAACGCATGGCTGGCCTCCTCAGAAATATTCAGGGAACCGGGTGTATCGAAACCTGTAACTCCCAGCGTATAAATTCTTATTAACTCTATCCTTAAAGGTAAGGTTTTGTTATTTCCACGGCTTAAACCGTTCTTCATAGCACTCAGATAAAAGCTTGAATAGGAATTGTACAAAAAATCGGTAATGGTTTTGATTTTATCTTTCTCGTCTCCGGCTTCATCGGAAAATATCAGTTCGTCTAAAACCTGAAGTCCTTCCGGTGGTAAGGTGTAGGCCGAAGTACCTGCTGCTTCTATATGAAACAACGGAGCAGCATTGAGGTGTGTTTTTGTAAATTCCGGATAATGATAAGCAATATAAAATTCTATTTCTTTAAATGAATTCCTGGTACTGCTTAAAGAATTTCTGAGTTCCTCAAGAGAGATCTGGTCGTCAGAGAATTTATATACGTCTGATTTCAGCCGGTCTAGCCTGTTTTTAAAATCAGAGAGACCTTTATTGACAAAGGTATTTTCGTTTTCTCTGCCTTTATCAACAGAGTTAAAAGACATGACAGCAAAACCTATCAACACAATCACAGCTAGCAGCGGATACAATCTCATGAATTTTTAGCGGCAAAACTACTGTTCTCATGTTATGTTAAGTTTAAGGGCAGATTAAAAAATGTTTATATTTTCACCTGAGTTTCTGGTGAGACCGTTAGAAAACGGAAGATAGAGGCTGAAATTTTTTAAATCATCATACAATTTGATAAAGCAGCCTGTAAAAGAACAAGAAAACGATACTTAGACCTTCTTTTAACTTTAATAATATCCAACCTCCATCTTCCAACTTCCATCCATAAAAAATAGAAATATTTTTATTAATTTTAAACCCCGAAATCAAATTCATTATACTTAAGGGCGGCTGACTTCTTCATGCCGGTTTAAAAAATGATGACGAAAGATATTTGGGGAGGATTTTTAACATTATTTTCAGCAGATCAAAACAAAATATTATTATGAAAACAAAAGTATTATTCGCTTTTGCGGCGGGTCTTCTTTCCATTGGTGCATTTTCACAAAAGAAAGAAATGGCCGTTTACGCAGAGAAAAAAGGCAATGATTATTATCTGATACGCCTGGAACAGGATAAACAGATACCCAATGTGTACGTGTATTCAAACGGAGTTACAAAACCCTACAAAAAGTATACGGATCTCAAGGATGTTGTGATGGATTTCCCGGGTATGATGAACTCGAACAATTCGACCAAAGAAGAGATGGTTTCTGTTTTAAAAAAAGGAGACAAATTCTACGAAATCACAACTCAAAGAAAAGATCCCAAAAACTTTGAAAAGACGATCGTAACGGTCTACGAAATATTTCAGGGACAAAAAAGAATTGTAGAGGAATATGATACCATCTACGACCTTACCGGATCACCTTACAAAGACGCTATTTTCATTAATTAAAAAACAAAAAATTATAAGTTATGCTAAATAAACTTGCTGCCTCAGAACTGGTTCTGAATGATGACGGAAGTGTATACCACTTAAATCTTTTACCTGAAGATATTGCTGATAAGATTATCCTTGTAGGAGATCCGGACAGAGTGGCAAAAGTTTCAAAATATTTTGACAAAGTAGAGATCAAAAAAAACAAAAGAGAATTCTATACCCATACCGGAACATTGCGTGGAGAAAGAATTACGGTTATGTCCACAGGTATCGGAACCGAAAACATCGATATCGTGATGAACGAGCTTGATGCTTTGGTGAATATTGATCTTAAAAACAAAGAATTCAAAACAGAACATAAGGCGCTTGAACTGTTCCGTATGGGAACCTGTGGAAGTGTAAACCCTGATGTACAGGTTGATAATATGCTGGTAACCCAGAATGTGGTAGGTCTTGACGGACTGATGCATTTCTATCAGGATTACAGTTTCGAGAATGAATTTTCCAAAAACTTCATGGAGAAATTCCCGTACGCAAAGATCAAACCGATGCTTTATTTCTCAGACTGGGCAGAAGAAATGGGAGAATACTACAAAGATGCCAAATACCACGGAAATACAGCTACTTTCCCGGGATTCTATGCGCCACAGGGAAGAGAACTTCGTCTAAAGGCATTTGATGATAAGTTTCTTGAAACTTTAAATGATCTGGGAGTCACCAACTTTGAAATGGAAACCTCAGCGATCTACGCTCTTTCAAAACTATTAGGTCACAAGGCAATCACCGTCAATAATGTTATTGCCAACAGAAGACGAGGAGAATTCTCCGCAGACCATCATGCTTCTGAAAAGAACCTGATCGATTGGGTATTGGACAGAATCATTAAATAAAATATATTTCAAGGATAAAACTTGAATTCTAAACCTTGTAGATAGTGAAACCTACAAGGTTTAGTTTATAAATACATTTTGCAAAAAGATAGCACAAACCAAACCTCTTTGCAAGCTGGCGAATCCATGAGAAATTATTATTTTAATGAAACGCTCGAGGATCCGGATATTTAAACACAAAATCCAATTCTGAAATTAATTTTGAAGGCAGGATTATTTTTCCTTCCCCTACTGCCTCCTCAGGAGATGTCAGGTTTTTCTGGGCATTGATCACCTGAGCTTTTGACGGATGCTGCGGCGCTGTCACATTATACAGCTTTCCTTCAGAACTTTTTTCAATCATTTTTTCAATCACGCCGGAAATATCTTCGTAATGAATATGATTCACCGGAGCTTCCAGATTTGATACATTATAATTTTTAAGTAGCCTGTTGTCTCCCATCAGTCCGGATAATCTCAAAATATTAACATGCGGATATCTGTTTTTGATCATTCTCTCTCCCGGAACCTGATCGGAAGAAAGATTTTCTTCGGTATACGCTCCTGCCATATCCGGGTATACACCTGTAGAGCTCATCACGAACATTTGTCCATCAAAATCACCAATGAACGACAATAAATGCTGTATTCTGTTATACAACGAACTTGCGCAGCAGCTCTTCCCGGAAAGCGGAATGGTAATAACCAGAACATCAATATTTTTAATCTCGCTCCATTGCGCAATTTTTTCTTCCAGCTGAAAATCAGGGAAACTGGCGACAGAGGTATGGAAACCCTTGAAAGAAAGATCCTCAACTTTATCTTTAATGGTTGTGGTAGTATACATTGTATACCGGTCGGACATTGAAGCGGCCATCCTGGATCCCAGCCAGCCACAGCCTATAATTCCTATTTTCTTCATAAATTCAGATATCTGCATTAATGGTCTAAATGTTCTTTCCCGTATTTAGAAAAAACATATAGATTTTCAGCAAAATTAAATCAATTTATACAGAGTGCAATATTTTAGTTTTTCTCAACTCCCAATTAAGCTGAGTTTGGGCTAAGAAATAAAAATGAAAAGGAATAAAAGAAAGTCACTTTCCATACGAAGGCGCATCTGCATCCCTGTTTTTTGTCTCATTTTGAGCCTAACAATCGTTAGTAGTAAAACTACGACAAAAAGTAAAATATCCTTCCAATTTTTTCTGATTCGAGCCATTGCTTCTTATATTTGTTTTCACAGGAACGTGATTTTCACAATACCGATATTAATCTGTAATTCAGAATATTAAATTTATGAAAATAAAACATTAATTGTATTTTAAAATAGTAAACAGAGCGGGTTTTACCCACACATCAAGTGAAAAAAGAACGATAAAGTCCTCACCAAAGATATTATCTATTGACATGGATCAGGCAGTATTTTCATCTGCAGTGAGTGACAAGAAAAAACTATAATGCAGACCTGTTCGCCAGGCTGATGTTTACATACACTAACCAGAAAAAATATGTTATGTTCCAAGACAGTAAATCATCAAAGAACCAGATTTCAAAATCTAAAAAAGATCTGGATAGTATAGAACCGGCAACTTTCAATGCAGGTAAAGAAACTGTAAAAAAAGCTGATAAAATAAAGAAAACTGTACAGACAGCCGGACAGACACTCTCCTATGCTGATAACTTCATGAACAAAGTTTCCCAGTCTAATACAGCTTTGGTATCAGAAAATAAAATCTGGACAGAACAGCCTACCTCCAAAATATATAATGCCAGCTCTATTCCCACAAGCGAACTTTTAGGAATTAACCGTGTGGTCAAGCTTGAAATCATTATTGAAGGTAAGATTATAAAGCACTTCAAACATTTTAAACTCACTCAAAGTGCCATTAAGCATCATGAATTCAATCTAACTCTTGCCCATGACACTTTGGGAGACGCTGAAAATCATAATCTGGAGCAGGCACAAAACTTTCTAGGTAAAAGGATCACTGTTGTATTTAAATATAAAGATGTAGAAGAAAGTCCGGAAAGGAATTTTGTAGGAGTAATCACAGAAGTAGGATTCAGTCAGGACAAAGGCAGTCTGGGTAATATTGTACTTACCGGAAACAGTCCTACCGTACTTCTGGATGCAGCGCCACATATTCAAAGTTTCGGTGGTACACAGGAGATCAGTCTGAACAGTATTGCAGACTGGGTCATCAAAGAAGGTTTAGGATCTAATAAATTTGATTTCAGGGTAGATTCCCAGCACGGAAATGTTTCCTACAGCTCACAATATGAAGAAACTCACTACAACTATCTCGCAAGGATAGCAGAAGCTTACGGCGAACAGTTTTATTATGATGGTGAAGTTCTTCATTTTGGAAAATTACCACCACAGGAAAAACCGGTACAACTGGTGTACGGAAGCAGCGTACATGATATAAAGATTAAAATGAAAGCCCAGCACGTGAATCCCTCTTTTTATGGCTACAACAGCAGCAAAAATGAAAAGCTCACAACGGGAACCTCAAAAATAAACCACCAATCCGATATTGCGAAACGTGCGTATGAAATATCTCAAAAAACATTTACAACCCCTTCCTTAAGAGTAGCTCCAATCAAAGCATCAACCTTTATGGATATTGATGCCTCACAGAAAGGCACGGCTGGAAGTAAAGCAGTAGATGTCTTTATGACTTCCGGAACCACCAGTGTCCCGTTTTTGTATCCGGGATGTACTGCAGATGTAGAAATGCGTAAATCTGAAACCAATCAAACGGCCTACTTTACCAAGTTGATGATTACAGAAATCAGTCATGAGGTAGATGGAAGAGGTTATTATACGGGAAATTTTGAAGCTATCGCAGCAGATACCGGATTTATGCCCCGACCTGAATTTCAGATGCCAAAAGCAGACCCTCAGTTCGCTAAAGTTATTTCAAACACTGATCCTTTGAACCAGGGACGCATACAGGTTCAGTTTGACTGGCAAAATGGACAGGATAACACAGAATTTATCCGCGTGATGACTCCTGATGCAGGCGGAAGCGATAAGGTAAGTAAAAACCGCGGTTTTATGGCTATTCCTGAAGTTGGAGACCAGGTGGTTGTCAATTTTGTGCACCAGCATCCGGACCGTCCCTTTGTAATGGGAGGAATGTTTCATGGTGGTGTTGGCGGCGGCGGCGGACAAAATAATAACCTTAAAAGTTTAAGCAGCCGAAGCGGCAATAAACTGGAACTGGATGACGGAGCAGGGTCTGTATTTCTGACAGACCAGGGAGGCGCCAATATGAAGTTTGACGGAGGCGGAAATGCCACCACCAATGCTAATGCCAATCACACCACCAACGCAGGAAATTCCAGTGTCATCAACGTGGGTGGAAAAAAAGACGCTCCCCCACAATCGCTATTGCAGATGGATGCCGGTGGAAACATCATGCTTGACGGAAAGACAAGTATTACTCTGAAAGTAGGCGAAAACTCTATTACCATATCGGGTGAAGGGATTACCGCTTCAGCCGGAAAAGGAACCATAGACATCACCGCACTGGCAGGCGCTTTAGGACTTTCCAGTAAAGGAGGTACTATGGATATAACCACAGATTCGGCACTTACAATCACTGGCGGACCTACAGCCGTAATGTCTTCAGGGGATACCAATATTATGTAATTCTAAACAACAGATCATGGATGAATTAGAATACATAACGCTGAATGCCCTGATGATGTGTGATCAGGGTGCCGCGCCGGACTTTTTCAAGCCGACCTACAATACCAAGGTTAAAATCCACGGTTGTCTGGTGGCGACCAATAAAGATGCCACACCACTTATCAATATACCGTCCTTTAAAGTATGCAAAATTACCGGAGGGCCCTGCACCCCTGCCACTGTCCCTATGACGTGGCAGGATACATGGCAGGTAAAAATAAACGGAATACATTCCCTGATCGGTAAAAGTACCTGCCGCTGTCCGGTAGGCGGAAAAGTAGAATTTATGACCAGCGGACAGGTTCCGCTCCCGGATGATGCCGCCCAGGAAGTAAAAGATATGCAGGACCAAGCACAACGTGAACTGGATGACAACGGACAGGGCGATAGCGTGGGTGAAGCAGGATTAGTTGAAGGGATGATCCCGGTTTGGGGAAGCGGAAGAGACCTCATCAACGATATACAGACCGGCGATGGCTGGGGCGCTGCTATGAACGCAGGTTTTCTGATCTGGGATGTAGCTTCTATAACCGTGGGAGTTGTTTCCTTTGGAACCGGAACTGTAGCGATGCAGGGTGCTAAAGCGGGAATAAAAGGCGCCATAAAAGCAGGCGCTAAAGCAGTTTCGAAAGAGGCGTTGCAGCAAATGGGAAAAGCGGCACTCAAAAAATTAAGCAAGGAAGCTTTAAAGAAAAGTGTCGACGATATTGCGAAAAAACTGCTTAAAACCTGTGTATTTGCCTGTTTTCCAGCAGGCACACCCGTTCATACGGAACAGGGCATTAAAAACATTGAAGATATAACAGTCGGTGATATGGTCTGGGCTTATGATGAGGATACAGATACGGTCGCACTGCAACCTGTTATTGATTTGATGGTGAATGAAAGTGATCATACCATTAGTATTTATACGGAAGCTGAAGTGATTGAGACTACAGCGATTCATCCTTTTTATACAGAAAACGGATGGAAAGATGCATCTGAACTTGAAGCAGGAGAAAAAATTATCACCAAAGGCCAAACTAAAATCTCCATTGAAAAAACAGAATACAGCTACGAACCTAAAAAAGTTTATAACTTTACGGTAGCTCATTTTCATACGTATTTTGTAGGACTTCTAGCCCTGTTAGTTCACAACTCTGGACGATGTCTGTCCCAGATGATGCTGGAATCTCAGAAATGGTTTCAGAAAGTTAGGAGAGGATACTTTTTCAATCTCGTATGGAATAGCGAGTTAAGGAAGCAAGCATTGGAAAAAGGTTTCAGATATTCTCATGAAGTTGAAGTATTATTAAAGAAAGGCAAAGTTGGAAAAATAGACGGGTTAATTGAAAATGCAGATGGTACTTTTAAAATTATTGAACGGAAGGCCAGTGATTTAACTAAAATTACAGATAAAACAATCAAAAGCTATATTGATGATGCAGCAAAGTATAATGGTAAAGCTATGACCAAAACAGGTGAAGTAATACATTCTGCAGGTGATAAGGTAATTTTGCATGTCGAGAAAGTTGGCAATTTAAGTAAGGATGTTCTTGATCATGCAACAAAAAAAGGGGTAGAAATAGTAGATAATATTTCAGGTTTATTTTAATTAATTTAATATTTATTATAAAATGTACAAAACAGAATTTTCGAAGTATAATGGAATAATGAACAAAATAATGGATGAACAAACCACATTAGAAGTTCATTTATCAACAGAGTTTAGCCAAAATGTTCCAAAAGATTTCTTAAAATATACGCCAGATGAATGGGCTAATTATGCTTTTGAAAATGAACTGGAATATACTATCAATTATTACAAGGATGAAAAACCTTATTGTCAGGTCGCTATTGATTCTATGACAATAAAATTTAATTTTTATGATAATAATATACTTAAGTATAATCTAATGATAGTCTTTTCTAAAGGTGAAATAGTTAATGGAGATTTTATACTGTTTGATAATAAAAAAATATTTCTAAAACAAATATCCTGGTATGGTGATTTAGGAAAAACAATCTTATTCTATTCTAATAAAAAGAAAAATAATATTTTTTTGAAAGAGTTTACAAAAGAAAATGAAAAAATAGAACTCATTGAACAATTTGGAACTGCTGACCTTTCTAAACATTGGTTTGATAGTCCTAAAAATTATTTAGACTATGAATACCTTTTAGATTATCAAAATTTGTTTAACCAGCTTCCCTCTGTACCAGCGTAACATTATTAAGGATGAATATTTTGATAATTATTATCAATTAAAAAAAGAGCTTCAAAAATTTTACTGGCTGCAAGTTATCGGGAAGCAAGATATTGATGATGTAGTTATAAGTATTGAAAAATCATTATTAATAGAAGAAAAAATGCTGCCCTATTTACAAGAAAACTTTAGTCTTAATTATATAGATATAGCTCCTGAAAGAAATGAATTTGATGATCTGTCGGATAAAATGATCGCTGTAAACAAAAGAACACTTAATTGTCACATCACATACACCAATGAGCCTATCAAAATCTTTATTTGGAGAAAATATCCCGCTTTTACAGCTGGAATCATTCTCACAACCCTACATACTGACCGTTGAGAATACTTTTCTGATGGGAAAGGAGAATCCGCCTATCTCTTTGAAAACAACATCAGATATTGTTCTGGAGCAGGAAAAGGATGAGAATTTTCTGTATAATACAATAGAGCTCCTTCATATTACCGGAGATACGGAAGATCACATTATGAAACCTTTCTTAATGCAGAGTCTGGCACTTTCGGATATCTCCAGAAGCCTTTTTATTAAAAGAAACCTCGATGGAAAAATGCTGTCCGTTGAAAAAAAAGAAGGCCTATGGAAAGATTGGGAACTCTGGAAACAGAACAGACTTTCTTCTGTTTTCCCAGAAGAGAAGGATCAGATTAAAATGATTTCCAATTACGAAAAAGGACTGAAGGACTTTGACACAGGATTGAAGAAAAATCTTCAGTACGTTCTGCTGCTCCCGGAAATATACAGCCTTATTTTCCCTCCCAATGAGCATTTCAGCTTTTTATCCAGCCAACTCCAGTTCAACTCCAGATTGGTCGATGGAATGGAATATAATTATCAAATGAAACTGGTTAAACTTGATGAGGAAAAAGATACCCTTTCCGTCGAGCTCCACTCTATTCTCAACAACAAAAATGAGCTGATCAAAAGCCATCTGAAAAAGCTCTATGAAGACAAGCCCGATTTCTCTATCGATAATTTTGAATTCAGTATAAAAATAAAGTATAGTTTTGAAAAATCATCATCCAAAATAAATAATGCAGAACTACATTTCACTGAAAAACTGCATGATCATTTGGCGTATTTTGTCGATATGAGATTAGAGATTAGAGATTAGAGATTAGCAAAAATATATATTAAACCTATCCCAAATCGTCTGTGCAATCAGTGTAGTTTGTGGGGAAATTAAAATTCACTTGGAAAGCAAAAATTCACTATTGATATCTCCTTGTTTGGAAGACATTACATTATCTACTCTCTCCCTAAAACTCATTGATCATCACATAAAAATGTCCCGAGTATAAGCTTTCCGTATTTCCGGAAATATTGGTAAGATTGATCGTCACACTTGAAGTAGACGTCATTCTTGGATTGGATATGGAAAACGAAGTATTACCCGCAAAATCTCCCGCCGGAGAAACCACAATCGCAGCTCTTGTGGAACCAGGCTGCAAATTGGCCGGAATAGAAATCTCCATGCTTACGGATTTCCCCGGAGCTAGATTATTCACAGAAACGGATGGCCAGGCTTCAAAGCTGATCTGATTTTTCTGTACACTTCCCTTTTCACCCAGTTTATATGGTCCGTTGACATCTATTCTAGCAGAAGTATTGGGTGTTGAGGTACCTATTCCTATATTGGCACTGTTGTTTCCGATCACAACAGCATTGACCTGTGAAGTTACAGATCCATAACCTAATGCTGTAGAAAACTGCCCCAAAGCATTTGCCCCCGATCCTACTGCAGTTGAATTCTGGTTGTTGGTCATTGTATTATAGCCTACTGCTGTTTCGCTGTTTGTATTGGTTTTGGCATTATAACCTACTGCTATGGACTGGAATCCAGAGGCCGTTGAGTTTTTTCCTACTGCCGTTGCATCATTGGTCGTCGTTCTCGCATTATATCCTAATGCTATAGACTGATATCCTGAGGCATCAGCATTATTGCCTACCGCTGTAGCTTCATTTACTGTTACTTTCGCGTTATACCCGACTGCGGTAGACTGATATCCGGAAATCTTAGAATTAGCTCCCAGTGCTACGGATTCATTGGCGGTAACGGAAGTATTCGTTCCAATAGCAATTCCCTGATATGCACTGCTGGAATTCCCTAAAGCAATCCCGTTTTGTGCTGCACTTGCTGCCGTTCCGAAGCTTATTGAATTATTCACCCCAAGTCTTCCTACGGATGTGGAATTGACCTTAAAAACAAGGTCATCAGACGTGTTGGTTCCCAAAGACAGATTCGTATTGACCCCTCCGGAGTTACCACTATTGGTCGCTGAATTATTCCAAACCGACATCGGGCTTACATTTCCCCCATTCGTCCCATTTCCACTGTTGGCAGCAGTGGTAGAAAGCATATTCCATTTTGATTTGCTCCAGAAGTAGAAACCTGTTTCTGCCAAAGTTCCTGATCCGTTGTTCCATACGATCAAGCCTTCAGCTGGATTTTGAATGGTTGTCTGGTCTGTAGATGATGCTAAAGCAACACTTGGAAGGAGCATTCCTTTGTTCTTGGATTGAATCTGCAGCATAGCTGATTGATCCGGGTTGGACGTTCCGATCCCCACCTGTGCTTGAATTAAAATATTAAATCCTAAAAAAAGAAGAAAGAGCTGAAATTTAATTTTGGTTGGCATCACCGTATTGCTAATAGTTATTTTTCGAGGGTGCAAATGTACGAATTTCTGATAAAATGACATATTATTTTATTAAATTAATAAATAAACACACTTAATAGTGATTAAAAAGCCCATTAATCACTATTAAATGAAACATTTTTAAACATTAAACAGACACCAAACCCCTCGTGAAGCAGCATAGCAACAATTCAAATAAAAAAAACGCCAGATACAATTACATTATTATTAAAAAACATCACATAAAATTGAATAAAATAAAATCTATCACTGCCTGATGAAACAGCTTTTTATATGATCATTGACCATTCCCGTCGCCTGCATATGAGCATAAACGACTGTAGATCCCATAAACTTAAACCCTCTTTTTTTAAGATCTTTAGACAAGGCATCCGAAATGTCTGTTACAGCAGGAACATCTTCTAAAGCAGCCGGGCTATTATCAATAGGCTTTCCTTCTACAAAACCCCATATGTAAGTGGAAAAACTGCCAAACTCTTGCTGTACTTCCCGGAATCTTTGTGCGTTGGAAACAGTGGCCTTAATTTTAAGACGGTTCCTGATAATGCCGGAATCTTTCATGAGTTCTTCTATTTTTTCATCGGTATAATGAGCAATTTTTTGATAATCAAAATCATCAAAAGCTTTTCTGAAGTTCTCTCTTTTAGAAAGAATGGTATACCAGCTCAACCCTGCCTGAAAGCTTTCAAGAACCAGAAACTCAAAGATGGTTTCATCGTCATAGACCGGTTTTCCCCATTCTTCATCATGGTATTGTCTGTAGAGATCATCTTTCTCGCACCAGCCACAGCGTATTTTTTTCATAACAGTATATTTTAAATTAAAGTTAGCACTGATTTAGAAAAGTATAACAAAAGATTAAGAAAAGTTTAACAATACCCCCGGATTTTAGGAATGGTTCTTGTTTAATTATTGGTACACAACAATAAAATATTACACATTATGAACAATTCAGAATACAACAAAGCGGAAGATGCAGTAAACAACACGGAAAATTCTTTAAAGAATGCCGCAGACAATGCAAAATGGAAAATTGAAGATCTGGCTGGTAAAGCAAAAGATTATATCAATGAAAAAAGAAACAATGATGAGGAGGCTAGCCAGGAAGATTGGTTGGAGAAGGTAAAAAATAATGCTTCTGATGCATGGGATGACATTAAAGATAAAGCCAATGATGCATGGGAAAAAACAAAAGATGCAGCAGAGGATGTAAAAGCAGAATGGAATAAGAAAACCAATTAAAATTTCAGTCATATAAATATTTTCAAAAAAATGGAGTCTTAAATCAATAAGGCTCCATTTTTATTATGTCGCAAACACAAATTATTGCTACATTTGTATTTAAATAAACATTAAAAAATTATGTCATACGGTCTACTTAAAGGCAAAAAGGGAATTATTTTTGGAGCCCTTAATGAGCAATCTATCGCGTGGAAAGTTGCAGAAAGATGTCATGAAGAAGGTGCTGAATTTATCTTATCCAATGCTCCAATTGCGTTGAGAATGGGAGAACTTAATGGTTTAGCAGAAAAAACAGGTTCTGAAGTGATAGGTGCAGATGCTACTTCTGTGGAAGATCTTGAAAAACTTTTTGATGCTGCTGTTGCGAAATATGGTAAAATAGATTTTATCCTTCATTCAATAGGCATGTCCGTAAATGTAAGAAAAGGAAAGCATTATACAGAAATGAATTACGACTGGTTAGAAAAAGGCTGGGATATTTCCGCTGTTTCTTTCCACAAAGTAATGCGTGTAGCTTGGGAAAAAGACTGTATGAATGAGTGGGGAAGCATCCTTGCCCTTACTTATATTGCAGCGCAGAGAACCTTCCCGGATTATAATGATATGGCAGACAACAAAGCCTATCTTGAAAGCATCACAAGATCTTTCGGAAACTATTGGGGCGCAAGAAAAGTACGTGTCAATACGATCTCTCAATCTCCTACTCCTACTACGGCAGGAAGCGGTGTAAAAGGTTTCGGAGGTTTCTTAGGGTACGCAGACGATATGTCTCCGCTAGGAAATGCTACGGCGCTTGACTGTGCGAACTATTGTGTAAGCATGTTCTCTGATCTTACTCAAAAAGTAACGATGCAGAATCTTTTCCACGATGGAGGGTTTAGCAATACAGGGGTTTCGCAAAAAGTTGTGGACAAATATGACGCTGAAAGTAAAAATAGTTAATCTGATTAATAATTTATATCAAAAATAAACCGGCGGCCTCTACGAGGCCGCCGGTTCTCTTTAAAATAATGCTAATATGAAGTTTTTAAATCTTTAGTAAGGAAGCTGGAAGCCAGCCAGAAGAAGGAAGTTCTTGAATCTGAAAAAACAACTGCAATACGTTTATATTACTATTCTAAAGGCTACTACATCATATTTCATAATGACTGACAGAGATAATCTGCTCAACAGTAACTTCCAGCCTCCCTCTTCCTGCTTCCAGCCATTAAATTTAATTCTATAAAATAACAGTCTGTATAGAATGTGCCGGGGCCGATAGCTTGGCAGACATTCCTTCGATCCACAGATTCGTTTCAATATCGTTTTCGGAATCATTCATGATCACGGTAACCAATTGTCCGTTTTCATTCATGAAAGTAGTCGAGGTTAGAGCAGCCCTGTTGGAAGAACTTCCGATTCTCTGAGCATTCGGCTTAATGTATTTTGAAACATGACCAACATAGTAATATTCATAAGTATAATGTAATTCTCCTGTTTTGGTATCAGCAATGATCGGTGCAAAACAAAAGTTCCCGACATGGTTCGGACCTCCGGTTTCATCCAGCAGCACATTCCAGTCTGTCCATAGAGCCGTTCCTTTATTAAAATCATTAAGCATATTTCTGCCGTATAATTCTCCTAAGCTCACGTCATAAATTTTTGACATATTAAACTGTTCTTTACATCCTTCTGTAAAAGCCAGGAATTTATCAGGAAAAGCTCTCTGGGTTTCAGTTAAGTTATCAAAAAGCTGGGTTTTATTGTTCCAGGTTTCATACCAGTGATAGCCAATTCCATGGGCATACTTAGACGTTTCAGGATCACTTAAAGTAGTGGTTGCTCTTTGGTAAATCAGGTCTCTGTTGTGATCCCAGATCATTACTTTTTTATCTTTGTACCCGTTCTTCCAGAGTGTTGGTCCTAAATTGTTCTTCAGAAACTCTCCTTCTTCTTCCGCAGAATAAATACAGGATTCCCAGCTCTGTGTGGCCATCGGCTCGTTCTGAACCGTCAGTCCCCAGATGTTGATTCCTCTCTTTTCGTATTCTTTGATGAATTTAATATAGTAATCTGCCCAGGTCTGGTAATACTGGTTTTCCAGCCTGCCTCCTTTATACAGACTTTTATTAGATTTCATCCATGCCGGTGGACTCCAAGGAGAGAAATAGAAGGTAAAATCTTTGCCGATAGCTTTCTGAGCTTCTTTAATCATCGGGATTTTATACTTTTCGTCATGGGCAATATTGAAAGTCTTCAAAGCCGTATCATTATCTTCCACATAGGTATAAGAATCGCTGGAGAAATCACAGGAGTTCATATTCGTACGAACGACGGTGTACCCCAGTCCATTTTTTCCAAAGTAAGCTTCCATAATCTCTTTCTGCTTATTCTTCGGCATTTTATAAAAAGTTTCTGCAGATGCATCCGTGATGGCACCTCCTATTCCGATCAGTTTCTGATATTTAAAATCAGGATCCACGAAGATACAGGCATCTGTTTCTTTCGGCTGTCCAAATTTCTCAAACTTAACCGTTCCTTTATCCGCCATCTTTTCATTGGTCTTGGAACTGGTTAAAATAACTTTCGCTGTTTTCCCTGCATTCTTCTTCCAGTAGTTCTGTGCATTGATGTTTAACAACGTTCCAACTGTCAGACAGCTCACAATTAGTTTTTTCATAATCTTTTTCTTTCTGTTTTTGGACTCAACTGCCCTCGCTTCATTATTTATTTTGATAAACTCTTACGTAATCTATATAATATTTTTGTGGAAAAATACGATCATCAATTCCTTCTTTTCCGCCCCAGAAACCGCCTACCGCCAGGTTTAAAATTAGAAAATAGGGTTGATTGAAAGGCCATGCTTCATAGGTCTTTTCTTTATTTTCGTAAGTAAAAAACTTCTGTCCGTCAATATATACGTCAATTTTTTCCGGAGTCCAGTCTGCTTTATAGACATGGAATTTTTCACTTACGTCTTTCACGATCAAAGTATCCGTTTTCTGGGTCCTTTGAATATGATTATACTTTTTGGTATGTACCGAAGCATGAACGTAGCCCGGATTAAAACCTACATGTTCCATAATATCCAGTTCGCCATCATCCGGCCATTCTTTCATATGTTCACTCATCATCCAGATAGCGGGCCATGTTCCGCGACCTTTGGGAAGCTTTGCTCTTACTTCTACTGTTCCGTATTGAAAGGAAAACTTCCCTTTGGTTAAAAGCCTTGCGGATGTATACTTATTCTTTTGCCAGTTTTCTTTTCTGGCTTCAATAATAAGATTGCCATCTTCCATTCTGGCATTTTCGAGTCTGTTTTTGGTATAAAACTGGGCTTCTTCGTTTCCATAGCCGTCACCTCCTACATCATAGTTCCATTTTAAGGAATCAGGAAGCCCTTTTCCATTAAATTCATCGCTCCAGATCAGTTTCTTCCCGGAATCTGGTTTGTTTGAAACACAGCTAGTCGCAGAAAAGATGACTATCCCCATAGTACAAAACTGAATGATATTTTGGAGTTTGATGTTCATGAATGCAACTCTACTAATTAGGTTTTGGCTAAAGCCATTTTTTATTTTTTTAAGTTAAGCGGGCTGAAGCCCGCTCCTATTGAATATCTTTCGTTTTCCAGACAATCTTATTTCTATTAATCATTTACAATCTACATGTCAGATTCTCTGCTATTTTCCCAAAGCGGGCTAAAGCCCGTCTCCATTGAATATTTTATTGAATCCAGATGACTCTTTTCGTCTGTACGTTTTGAGAATTAGTTCCCACCATAATATCGAATTCACCACTTTCCCAGTCAAAATTCAGTTCATCATCGAAAAACTTCAAATCTTCCGGAGTCAGCCTGAACTCTACTTTTCTGCTTTCTCCTTTTTTAATGGCTACTTTCTGGAAACCTTTCAGTTCTTTCACGGGTCTTACTACTTTCCCAAAAAGATCTCTGATATATAGCTGTACTACTTCTTCTCCATCATATTTTCCGGTATTGGAAACGGTCACGCTAACTGTCAATGTCTGATTTCCTTTGAGGCTGGCTGAACTTAAAACCATATCCGCATATTTAAAATCTGTGTAGCTTAACCCGTAGCCAAACGGAAACTTTGGATCATTATCAAGATCAATATACGCTGAAACATAATTTCTTTCTGTAGAATTTTTCGCCGGTCTTCCTGTATTGTAATGATTATAATAAATGGGGATCTGTCCTTCAGTTCTCGGGAAGCTCATCGGAAGTTTCCCTCCGGGGTTCACGGCTCCGAACAGAACATCAGCAATAGAATTTCCAGCTTCAGTTCCCAGCCACCAGTTATAAGTAATAGCAGGAATGTTGTCTGCAGCCCAATTGAAAATGAGCGGTCTTCCGGCATTGATCATTAATACAATTGGTTTTCCGGTCTTAGCGATTTCTTTAAGCAAATCTTCCTGAACGCCGGAGAAACCGATACTGCTTCTGCTTTTTGCTTCGCCACTCATCGCATGTCCTTCACCTAAGGTCATAATGACTACATCTGCCTTTTTTGCAGTTTCCACCGCTTCTGCAAACATAGATTTGTCCTGATCATCGGCATTACATCCTTTTGCGTATAATAAAGTTGAGTTTTTATCGAGTTGGTTTTTAATCCCGTCAAATTGCGAAACGATTCTTTGGTTGTCATCTTTAAAGGCAATAGACCAGAAACCGTGATTAGCTACGGTCTCTTTTCCGAAAGGGCCGATTAAGGCAACGGTCTTTACCGTTTTTGAAAGTGGAAGAATATTTCCCTGATTTTTAAGGAGAACAATGCTTTTGGAGCCAAATTCTCTTCCAAATTTTCTATGCTCCGGATTATCGGTCTGCTCTTTCTGTCTCTTTTCATTGCTGAACCTGTACGGATCATCGAAAAGCCCCATCTCGAATTTCTTGGTTAAAATTCTTCCCGCCGCATCATCTAACCATTTTGCCTCTACTTTTCCTTCTTTTACCAATTTGGGAAGTTCCGTCATATAAACACGGCTTTCCATATCCATATCACTTCCGCCCAGAATTGCTCTTTGAGCCGCTTCATTAGCATCTTTAGCATAACCGTGAGGAATCATTTCACCAATACTTCCCCAGTCCGAAACCACAAAACCTTTATAATTCCATTTTCCTTTTAGCAGATTTCTTTGGATGTATTGGTTTGCCGTGGCCGGAATTCCATTGATATCGTTGAAAGAATTCATGAATGTAGCCACTCCCGCATCCGCAGCAGCTTTAAATGGAGGCAGATATATTTCATGAAGTTGTCTTAAACTCATGTCGACAGAATTGTAATCTCTTCCGCCGACTGCTGCACCGTATGCAGCAAAATGCTTGGCACAGGCCATCACAGCATCAAGACTTCCTAAACCCCTCCCCTGAAATCCTTTGATTCTCGCCAACCCAATTTGTGTTCCCAGATAAGTATCTTCTCCCGAACCTTCCATCACTCTTCCCCATCTCGGATCTCTGGCAACATCTACCATAGGCGCAAAAGTCCAGTGGATCCCGTAAGCCGCAGCTTCAGTAGCCGCAATTCTTTCTGACCTTTCTATTAATCCAAGATCCCAGCTTGCGGCCTGACCTAAGTTGACTGGAAAGGTTGTACGATATCCGTGAATAACATCCTGCCCGAACAGTAAAGGAATTTTTAGTCTGGATTGCTGAGCCAGCTTCTGGAAAGCTCTTGTTTCTTCTGCTCCGGCAACATTCAGCATAGAACCTACTTTTCCTTTTTTTATTTCTTCTAAAACTGCTGCCGAGTTAGACTGCTGAGGTCCGGTAGCATATTCAAATCCGCTATACTGGACCATCTGCCCTACCTTTTCTTCTAGTGTCATTTTAGACAACAGCTCTGCCACTTTCTGATCAACTGTTTTCTGCCCGTAAGCATTCATTCCCAATGCTGAAAATGCCAGTAAGAAATAAACTTTTTTCATGATATTAAATTAAAAAACATAAGTTGCTGCCGAATTTCCTGAAAGGATGACGGGAGCAATCTTTCCGTTATATTTGATATTAAAACTTTCATCAGTACTGTTTCCATTCTGGATAATCAGTACTGTTTTTCCGGCCGGGGTTTTAAATGCCGCCGTAGAAAGGGTTTCTGTCTGTGTGGAAGCAATACGCTGAGAACCTGCAGGAACAAATTTGGAAGCGTGCGCAATGATGTAATAGGAAACGTTTCTGGTGAAATTTTCACTGTCGGAAACCGTTATTGCTCCTTTACATTCCGTACATCCTCCGTCTGTATGAGGCTTATATTGTGGATCATTCGCTACATTCCATTCCAAAGCAATACTGCTCCAGTTTCTCATGGAACCGATGACTACGTTTTTAACGTGCCAGTTCAGGTCTTCGTTAAAAGTGCCTTTCGATCCCGTCCATTGCTCGGTAAAATACAAATTTTTATCAGGAAATGCGTTGTGCACCGTGCTTAAAGCGGAAATATCACCTTCATACAAATGGAAGGCTGAGCCATCAATATATTGATAAGCTTCTGGATCTTTCAGAATATCAAGGGCATATTCCGGTTTGTTGCAGTTATGATCGTAGACTACAATTTTTGTTTTGATATTATTGGCTTTAAAGACGGGGCCTAAATGACCTTTGATAAAATCTCTCTGCTGATCAGACGGCATAAAAAGACTTGGATTGTTTCCCGGATGAAGAGGTTCGTTTTGAGGTGTCACAGCGTCAATGGTAATTCCCTCCTTTTTCATTCCAAGGATATATTTTGCAAAATATTCTGCGTAAACGCTGTAAAATTCAGGTTTTAAACTTCCTCCTTTTGATTTACCGTTATCTTTCATCCAAACCGGGGGTGACCACGGAGCTGCGATGATTTTAATTTTAGGATTAATTGCCAAAATCTCTTTCAGCATAGCTATAAGATCTCTATCATTGGCCAGACTGAATTTTGAAAGCTTGGGATCTGTCTGCCCTTCCGGAAGATCGTCATATGAAAAAACTCTGCCATCAAGATCAGAAGCACCAATGCTTAATCTGAGATAACTGATAGAAATAGAATTCTTATCATTTCCGAAAAGTTCATTGAGCAAAGCTTTTCTTTTTGAAGGGGAAAGACGGTTGATTACTTCAACACTGCCTCCTGTGAGGGTATATCCAAAACCGTCAACATATTGAAACTTCTGAGTATCATCAATTTCAATATGTTGAAAATTGTTGGAGTTATTTACAAAACTGATCGAAGATTGTTGTTGTAGTTGTACACTTTCATCACCTTTTGTAAGCCAAACCTGAACTTGATTCCCATTATTATTCAGATTAGACTTGCAAGAACTTAAAGGCAAAAGTACCACACCGCTAAACAGCAGTGTAGTACTTTTTAAAAAGAAACTATATAAATTGTGAAACTTCATATTTTAATAGCCAGGGTTTTGTTTCAAAGCTGTGTTGATTAGTTCATTGAAAGGAATTGGTAATACTTCATTTTTACCTGCAATAAATCCTCTTGGACCGAGTTTAGACGAAGCATCACCCCATCTTACCAAATCGAACCATCTGTGACCTTCTCCTGCTAATTCTCTTCTTCTCTCATCTTTAATCGCCTGCATAGAAACCGGAACTGAAGTAAGCCCTACTCTCGCTCTCACCGCATCCAACAATGCCTGGGCTCTTCCTCCTGCACCGCCTAAGGCTTCTGCTTCCATTAAATAGGTATCTGCTAATCTAATTACGATATAGTTTTGTCGGAAATTAAGTTCTGTATTTCCCGGTTGAGTAGACTCATCAGCTTTTCTTGGTAAATATTTATTTAAGAAATATCCTGTATCTCTAAAACCTGGAGAATAAGTGATTTTATTTTGTTGTTTTAAAATTTTAGCATTAAAAATAGTTGCATTAAGACGAGGATCACCTTGCATAAAGTTGAATAAATCATCTGTAATAGGATTAAATCCCCAACCAGAGTGGATACTTGGGGCATCATTATTGGGAATGTTTGTATTAGTTCCATAAGAAATGATTCCAACCATCTGATTTACTGCATTCCCTTCATCTTTACCAGATCCCCAGTTATCCCAAACTCCATTTCCTCTATTGGTATGCATTGCTTCAAGGATGGATTCTGTAGTAAATTTATTATCTATCACCCAAAGGCTGGAAAAATTGGAAACAAGCTTATACCCATATTGGCTTGTTTGCCCAGGTGTACCGTTGACCTGTTCAAATTGAGCAGCAGCTTCAGTGTTTTTCTTATCGTATAAATAAATTTTACCTAAGATCGCTCTCGCTGAGCCTTGTGTAATTCTACCAATTTCGTTTAGATTATTGGCAGGAATAGTCATAGGCAGATCTCCAAGTGCTGAAACAATATCATTTTCTATCTGTGCATAAACTTTTGCCGGATCTTCTTGAGGAATATTATAATAGTCGTCTGTTACTAGAACAGGCTTTAATATTAAAGGAATATTTTTAAACATTCTCAATAATTCAAAATAATATAATGATCTCAACACTTTTGCTTCTGCAATAAATCTTTTTCTTGTTTGATCATTCATATTGGCATTGGGAATTCTGTCCAATAAAAGATTGGCTTTTGCAATACCCTGATAATAATCTTTCCAATAACTGGCAGGCATAATCACCGGATTAAGCGTATAATTTGAAAACCCCTGGATACCTGCGCCATCTGAAGAACTTCCTCCTCCGGAATAGAAATCATCAGAAGCGCCATTAAAGAATGTGACCATATTTTCAAATCCGCCCGAATATTTTCTCATCATATCGTACGTCGCAACAAGTCCTGCGAAAGACTGCTCTTCATTTTTGAAATAATTATTTGAATCGAAGGTTCCTGTATTTTTAACATCTTCCAAATTACCATTGTTACAAGAAACTGCTCCAAAGCTAATCCCAGTAAGCATTAAAACGGAAATACTTTTATATATAAAATTTTTATTTTTCATTTTTTATAGATTAAAATTGAACATTAGCACCAAAAAGGAACGTTCTTGCCTGTGGATAGAAAGCCCTGTCTATACCAAAAGTATCAGCTCCTGCAATTTCAGGATCATAGCCGGTGTACTTCGTGAAAGTAACCAGATTCTCTCCTGTTACATAAAATCTTATTTTGGAAGCTCCAATCGTTTTTGCTATATCTTTAGAAAGAGTGTATCCCAGCTGAACTAATTTAATGCGCAGATAATCTCCTTTTTGCAAATAATAATCTGACATTGCTGTATAGTTTTGGTTAGGATCATCTTTGGTTACTCTTGCTACTGTATTAGAAGTGCCCTCACCTGTCCATCGGTCTAAAATTGAGGTCTGATAATTAGATTCGGGTATATCAAGTCTTCTCAACCCCTGGAAAATTTTATTTCCGGCCTGTCCCTGCGTAAATACCATTAAATCAAAATTCTTATAATTCATGTTTAGGGTAAGGCCAAATGTATATTTTGGTACAGAATTACCTAAGTTAACATAGTCCTTGATATCAACGACTCCATCACCATTTACATCTTCTCTTTTGAAATCTCCCGGTTTTGCCTTATCCTGGAGTAGCTGACCGCTTGCGTTTCTGTAAGCGTCAATTTCTGCCTGATTCTGGAAAACACCGATATTTCTGTATCCGTAAAAAGAGCCATAAGATTCACCAACCTGTAATCTGGATACAGTCCCCAATGTTTGGAAACCAGCGAAAGTAACATACTCTCTATTTCCTTCCAGTCTTAAAATTTCATTTTTTACATAGGCAAAATTTCCGTTTGCAGACATCCCGAAATCACCCCAACTCTTCTTATAGCCTAAAGTCACTTCAATCCCGTCGTTATTCATATCCCCAATATTTCTAAAAGGATTCTGGCTTAATCCTAAATAACCAGGAAGCTCAACTCTTCTTAAGATATCGGTACTCTTTTTTCTGTAAAGATCAACACTTAAATCAAAATTCCTGAAAAGTTTAAGATCTGCAGCAATGTTAAATTGCGAGGTTCTTTCCCACTTCAGATCAGGATTCTCTAATGTACTTGGTGCATATCCTACATGAATAATATTATCTCCGAAAGTATAATTACTACCCGGAACAAGGAAATTGGCAAATGCAAAATCATCAATGGCATCATTTCCCAATACACCATATCCACCTCTTAACTTAAAGCTGGTAACCACCTTGTTTTCGGGCCAGAAACTTTCATTGGAAACATTCCATCCTAAAGACATTGCCGGAAAATTACCCCAGTGGTTATTGCTTCCGAATTTTGATGATCCATCTCTACGGATTGTACCTGTGAAAAGATATCTGTTATTGTAATCATACACTACTCTTGCAAAGTAAGACGCTTTATGAGTTTGTTTTCCATCCCAGGCATTAGAAGTTTTGTTAGATTCTCCAACATCAAAATTAAAGGAAGCTTCTTGCCAGTCATTCGTTGGAAGGTTCTTAAATGTTGCATTCTGTCCGTAACTAATGTTATATTCATAATAACCCTGACCTAGTAAAACACTTAGATTGTGTTCACCAAATTTATTTTGATAAGTAAGGGTGTTCTCCGTATTCCATTCGAATTTTCTTTGAAGTTCTCTGAACAAACTATTAGAGAGGTTGTTGTTTGCGGTACTTAGAAACGCTGATGGAGTAAATGCCTGATTTCCCCAGTAAGACAGTTTGCCATTGACAGTAGATTTAAAATTAAGATTTTTATTGATTTTAAGCTCACCAAAAACATTGGCAACAATATCGTCAGACCATTTGTATCTACCTCTTTGAGTTTCCTGAAATGCTAATGGATTAGACATTTCTTTACTTACATAGGGTGAAATTCCATAAGGATTTCCATTGGCGTCTCTTACAATATTGGGGTTATTCGTATAAACAGGCTGGCTAAGATCTGTAGCTAAAACAGAAGTTACGGGATCTAAATTGATGGCAGAGCTTAAAGGCCCTCCAAATTCATTATTATCATTGATTCCCTGAGACTTTGTATGGGTATAAGCAAAAGTCTGCCCTATGGTTAAAAAGTCAAAAACTTTATGGGTTGAATTAAATCTGGCATTAATTCTCTTATAATTCGAAATATCTCTCAAGACAATACCCTGCTGGTCATAATATCCAAAGGAAGTATAGAAAGAAGATTTATCATTTCCTCCACTGATGCTGAATTCATGAGACTGACGCTGTGCCGAATTGAAAATTTGTTTCTGCCAATCAGTTCCTATTCCCAATGAGTTTGGATTAGCAAACATAGGAGGATTAGGAGGATTGAGATTGTTATACATATTATCATTGGCAATCACTTCATTCATTATATTCCCATACTGTGTTGCATTCAGTAGGTCCAGTTTTTTTGCGGCACTTCCCACTCCAAAGAAACCATTATAAGAAAGATTCATTCTCCCTTTTGCTCCTTTTTTAGTCGTAATAAGAACTACCCCTTTTGCAGCTGAAACACCATAAATAGCGGCAGAAGCACCATCTTTAAGAATCTCCATTCCTTCAATATCAGATTGGTTCAGCCATCCGATATTGTCTACTACAATTCCATCTACTACCCATAACGGATCATTACTTCCGGCACCAAAACTTGTGATTCCACGTACACGCACTGTGGCAGCGGTTCCAGGTTGCCCTGAGTTTGATACTACACTTATACCTGCCGCACGCCCCTGCATAATCTGTTCCGGTCTTCCTGCTGTGGGAGAATTTTCAATGTCCGAAGCTTTTATACTTGATATGGCTCCTGTCACATTACTTTTTTTCTGGCTACCATAACCGATCATGATGACCTCTTCTATCTTATTCTCCTTGGGAACGGTGTCCTTTACGCTGGTCTGTGCACTAAAATTAGCTGTAAAATACAGCACAGCAACCACTCCCAGGCTTCTTGATATTCTTAAATCCATATACAGTTAGTTTTTAATTCTCAAATTGAGACAATAAAAATATATTTTTTTTTAATTAATTAACATTCTATTCATAATTATTTTAATTTTTCGTTTATTTTTGGGAGTTCAAAGCACTATATTCACTTCATAATTCATAAAATTACCCAAAAAAACGAATAAAAAAATCCCCAAAATGACAACCAAGCTTTCCCATATTTCACTTCCTTTAAAACTGACCTTCCTTATTTTCTCAATGGTCTTGAACTGCATGGGCATTGTGATTCTTCAGCTTTCGGAAGCAAAGATCACTTATGAAAAGTTAGGCTTTTTAGAATCATTCAAGGATCTTCCGATCGCATTTATTTCCCTTTTCGCCGTAAATTTCATTAGTAAGACCGGGACCAAAAAGGCGCTTATATCGGCCCTGGTCATTGTAGGAATCTGTTCCTGTCTTCTTCCTTTTGTAGAAGATTTTTGGTTTTACAAGGTATGGTTTGCCATTATCGGGACCTGTTTTGCGGTAGGTAAGATCTGCGTTTTCGGCATTATCAGAAATAATATTTCAGATGAAAAGTCTCTTGCCAAAATGATGAACAGCGTAGAAGCCACCTTTATGGCAGGTATTTTTGTAGTTAATACAGGTTTTGGATGGCTGATTTCCAGTCGTTATTCCGAATTCTGGAAATTCGGGTTCCTGTCTATAGCTGTACTTTGTGCAATAACAATATTTTTATTTTCAAAATTAAATATTTCGGAAGCTAAAAAAACGGAGAATGGAAGCCTTATTTCGGAACTTTCAGCATTTGCAAAACCAGCAACGATTGCGTTTCTTGCTGTGGTTTTCTTTATTGTATTTGTAGAACAGGGTTTCAATTCATGGCTTCCCTCCTTTTATAAAAACCATCTGAATGTCAATTCATTCTTTGCTTTGCAGGCCACTTCTTTCCTTGCCCTTTTTTCGTATGCAGGAAGAACGGTGACGGCTAATATCATTCAGAGATTCTCATTATCAAGATATTACGTATTATGTATTTCTTTAATTATGGCTGTGCTTCTGATGATCCTGGGAATCCAGTATTTTGATTCTGTACATTCCAGCATTATTTTGTTTTTATTTCCGGTGATCGGGCTTTTTCTGTCACCACTCTACCCTGTCATCAACTCAAAAATGATTGCACAGATCAATAAAGAAAAAATCAACCTGTTTACTTCCCTGATTGTGATTTTTTCATCACTGGGCAGCTCTGTCAGTTCTATTCTCATGTCTGTTTTGTTCGGAAAACAGTTATTAAACTACTATCCTCTATACATTTTACTTGCTGTTTCTGTGCTTTTTACGGTGAGTTTAATATATTTTAAGCTCGCAGGAAAGAAATTATAGAAAATAATTTTATTTTTACTCCCATGAAAATCAAAGACACCAAAAACAAAGAAACCCTTCAGGAACTTATTGATACAAAAGATTTTGTAGCACACGTATCTGTTGACTGCACGATATTTGGTTTTCACAATAATATTTTGAAGGTTTTGCTTTTAAAGTACCACGACCTGGATCTGTGGTCGCTTCCGGGAGGCTTTGTTTTTAATGATGAAGATCTTCGTGAGGCCGCTGCCAGAGTACTCTATGAAAGAACGCACCTTCAGGATCTTTTCCTGAAACAGTTCCACACTTTCGGGAGAATTGACCGTACAGAGAATAATGTCCACCAGATCCTTCTTAACAATAAGGGAATCGAGGTTCCCAAAGATCACTGGATCTTCCAAAGATTTATTACAGTGGGTTACTGTAGCCTGATCGATTTTTCCGTTGCCAATACTTTTCCGGATGCCTTCAATGAAAGTTGCGAATGGTTTGAGGTAAATAAGCTTCCTAAAATGGCTTTTGACCACGACAGGGTCATAGAAACCGGCCTGGAATACCTGCGTATGAATATCAATACAGAGGTGGCTGCCAGTAATCTTCTTCCGGAGAAATTTACCATGAAAGATCTTCAGTCGCTGTATGAAACTATTTTGAACCAGAAATTCAGGAGAAATAATTTCCAGCGTAAGATATTAAGTTTAAATATTCTGGACAGATTAGAGAAATTTTATGACGGATCTGCGAACAAAGCTCCGTACCTCTATAAGTTCAAAAGTAAGGTACACAATGCTGCCAATCAGTACCCTATCTCCAACGATGAGGAATCTTAGGAGATTGTATTTCTGCTGAAATCATGATGATGCAGTTTTATCTTATTGAGAATCAAAGACAATAAAGATTTTCAAAAAAATTTTTCAAACCACACGAAAAGTCTTACTTTTAGGCAAATCAAAAAATCATGTCATATTATCCTCTTACAAGCATTCCAGACTACTACGGAATTGATGCTTTACTTACTGAAGAACACAAACTGATCCGTCAATCGGTAAGAGATTGGGTGGAGAGTTTTGTAATGCCGCAAATTGACCAGGCCGCGCAAAATCATACTGATATTCCGGGCTTAATGAAAGAATTGGGGAAAATCGGGGCTTTAGGTCCATATATTCCGGTTGAATACGGTGGTTCAGGGTTAGATCAGATTTCTTACGGTTTGATTATGCAGGAATTGGAAAGAGGAGATTCTGCGGTACGTTCTGCTGCTTCGGTACAGAGCTCGCTGGTGATGTTCCCGATCAATGAATTCGGTTCTGAGGAGCAGAAGAAAAAATATCTTCCGCAACTTGCTGCTGGAGAAATGATCGGTTCTTTTGGGCTAACTGAACCTAACCACGGATCTGATCCAAGTTCTATGGAAACCTATTTCAAAGATATGGGTGACCATTATCTTCTGAACGGTGCCAAAATGTGGATCACGAATTCTCCGGTATGCGACATCGCAGTAGTATGGGCTAAAAATGAAGAAGGAAAAGTACAGGGACTGATCGTTGAAAGAGGAATGGAAGGCTTTACAACACCTGAAACTCATAATAAATGGAGCTTAAGAGCATCGAAAACCGGAGAACTGGTATTCAATGATGTAAAAGTTCCTAAAGAAAACTTACTTCCGGGAGTAACCGGATTAAAAGGACCTTTATCTTGTTTGAATTCAGCAAGATACGGAATATCATGGGGTGTAATCGGTGCAGCAATTGACTGCTACTGTACAGCCGTTCAGTATTCTAAAGAAAGAAGACAATTTGGAAAACCAATTGGAGCTTTCCAGCTTCAGCAGAAGAAACTGGCTGAATTCTTAACAGAAATCACAAAAGCTCAGTTGCTATGTCTTCAGTTAGGAAATCTAAAAAATGATCATAAGGCAAGTCCTGCACAAATCTCAATGGCTAAACGTAACAATGTAAAAATAGCTATCGATATCGCAAGAGAATCCAGACAAATCCTTGGGGGTATGGGAATCATGGGTGAATTCCCGATGATGAGACATGCAGCCAACCTGGAGTCTGTGATCACTTATGAAGGAACGCATGATGTTCATTTACTGATCACCGGTTTAGATATTACAGGAATCAATGCTTTTTAATTAAAAACCAAAATATACAGAAGAGGAGTCCGGCCGAATGGCCGGACTCCTTGTTTTACTCACTTTGCAGGGAACTTATATTCACTGAATAATTATTGATCCATTAATATTATTATAGTTTTATTAAAAATATCTACTTTAATACCACTAAAAAAATATTGATATGAAAAAAATCTCGATGCTTTTATTAGGTTTAACGGCACCGTTCTTTTTTGCTCAACAGGCAGGAGATCTTGTGAACGTTGAACAAAAACTGGATCTGACGCCGCAGGGCGTTGTTGATTTCATTGCCAATAGTCTTGGCGAACAGAATGCACCTGACTTCGTCAGTTATCTCAACGGTTTCAATGTAGGCCTCAAAGGATACAAAATTACTTACTACACCAAAAATGAAAAAAATGTTTTAGTAAAAGCGACCGGGCTGCTGATGTACCCAAATGTCGATTTTAAGCTCTCTACGGTTGTATCTGACCACGGAACCACAGATAGCAGGGATAATGTCCCTTCTAATTTTAAAGGAGCTTTAACGGCCGGATTTGTCGTCGAACTTTCTTATGTACTCAATGGATATATCTTGATGGCACCTGACTATGTAGGAATGGGGACTGGAGACGGAGTTCATCCCTATGTAGATTATGCTACGGAAGCCGGAGCAACAATAGATTTTGTGAAGGCTGCCAATAAAGTTCTGGCCCAGCAAGGAATAAAACGCTATGATGAATACTTCCTGGCAGGTTATTCCCAGGGCGCGCACGCAGCAATGTCCACTTTAAAAATGCTGAATGTTTCCAATCCCGGCAACCTGAAATTCAAGTATGCGTATATGGGAGACGGACCTTATGATTTTTCAGGGGTTACATTAAACAAAGGAGTTTTAGAAAAAGATTTCTATCCATTCACTTCCTTCCTTGCCAATGTACTCCATACCTGTAACAACACAGGCTTTAAAACCTATAATACAAGCATTTCGGAGGTCATTTCACCGGAATATCTGGATAAATATAATTATCATGTCGTTCAGGATAACGGAGGCCTTCTTTGGGGACCGGTGATCTGGAGGAATCTTTTCACCCAGAGCTTCGTCAATGATGTTACCAATAACCCTAATAATAATCTCAGACGATGCATGAAACCTAAGGATGTCTATGACTGGTACAACAAAACACCTATGACATTGGGACATTCTACAGTAGACCTAGCCATTCCACCAGAAAATACATCAAAAACAATCGATGTACAACGTGGATATTATGCATGGTGGGACCTGAATAAATATAAACTGGATTCTTTCTATTGGGGACCATTAGGCCATGTGGGAGGCATTGTTCCTTTCACGCTGGCATCCAATGCAAAATTCAATACTCTTAGAAGCGGCGGCCTTTTGAATCAATGGGCTATACTGAGCTCAAAGCAACAGGCGAATCATCTGCCGAAGGCTAATTCACTTTATTCTTCACAGCTAAAACCAGATCTTGGTGGTATGCAGCTGGTTGGAATTACAGATTTCAATCAGGAGAAAGCAGCCAGTAAATCCGGGACGGAAAGCAGTTTATCGGCATTAAAAGATGGTGTTTATCTTTTAAAAGTACAGGAAAATAATAATCAGAAATTGATTCCCTACGTTAAGAGCACCCCTATAGAAGTTCCTGAAAATGAGATCATACAGTCTGAAATCAACGGTGTTTTAAAACTGAAACTTCCTCAGGAAGAACTGATCGCTGTCAATATTTTTGATACGAATAAAAATTTACTGAAAACAGTATCTCAGGAACAGTATACTGCAAATGGAGGAATTGACACAAAAGACATTGACAATCAAAATAATACCTTTGAAATCGTCACTCAATATTACAATCTGCAGTTCAAAAAAGCACAGACAGATCGTTTATTAGCCAATAAAGCTGATATATTGACGAAAAACCGCCAGATCATTGCGAGAGCAGATCAAGGTATTAAAAACATCAGTATCTACAGCATTTCAGGAGCGTTGATTCTTCAGCAGGAGGTCAATAAGCCGGAATTTGAATCTAAAAGCTTAGAATCAGGAATTTATATTGTTCAGATGGTTGGTACTGACGGAAAAACAGTCAACAAAAAAGTAAAACTATAATACGATAACACTAGTATATTCTTCATTTCAAATTGAGTGCATTCCAGCAATGGGGTGCATTTTTAATTGGAATAAGATTGAATATTTTCGATAAAGCTAAGATCAGGATTCAGAATCTCCAGGATAAGGTTTTTCACAGACATCATGGCATCGTCAATACTTCCTTTATCAAACTGCAGGGAAACTACTCCCTTTTTAGCTTCTGCAAAACTCCAGATTCCGGTTTCGATAGGAAGCCCCCAAAATTCAGGAAGATTCTGTACCACATAGTGATAAATGCAAAGCTGAAGAGCCTGTTTTCTCTCGCTGTTATGGAAATAATCCGCTACATTGTTCTCATCTATCTTTACCGTTAGATTTTTAATTTTTGCAGTTTTATAATCGATAATTCTTAAGGTTCCGTTCAGGCGGTCTATCCTGTCAATAAATCCCAAGAAAGAAATTTTGTCATGGGTGTCAAGATAAAAATCTACATTTTCAAATCTCTTTTCAATGTCTAAAATCTCAAGCGTATTACCGTTTCTCACCAGTTCAAGATCATGGTTGAGAACGTTTTCAATTACTTTTTTAGCAATAGCCCTGTGGATGTAATTCATTCCTTTTTCATAGAACTCAGGCTGATGTTTAAGCTTTTCAATAGCAACATTAATATATTGATCTATATCTTTAATTGAATTCTGTAAATCCTTTTCCTTTAAAACTTTACCTTTAAGTATTTCATATACTTCTTGAAGTGAATAGTGAACCAGATTTCCATAATTCTTGACAGACAGTTCTTCTTCTATTTCATCCGTTTCAGAGGTCTTTAATATCTTAGAAAGGTAAAAATCTATCGGATTATAAAGGTAGCTGGTAAGGTGTGAAGCAGACACTTTCTCTTTCCATTTCTGAAGCCTTTCCAATACAATTTCCGTCTTCGGGATTTCTATCGGTTTTGAGGCAATAGGCTCGGACGAATTTTCTATAATAAGATGTTCTATCGGATGTGAGCTCTCCATTTCGATCTGGGTAATGAACCTGCTCTTTTCTCCGGTATTTACTCCTGAGCTAAGTGCATTGTACAACAGATGGACATTTTGAGAATCCTGAATCAGTCTGTAAAAGTGATAGGCGTAAATACTGTCATTTTCCAAAAACGTATGAAGATCAAAATATCTTCTAATATCAAACGGAATATACGTATTCTGTGAATTTCCCAAAGGGAGTTTTCCTTCGTTTACCGAAAGCATGATCACATTTTCAAAATTCAAAAGACGGGTTTCCAGAAGTCCCATGATCTGCAGTCCGCGGAGCGGCTCTCCCTGAAAATCTATACTTTCTGAATTCACGTGCTGGTTGATCAGGATTTCCAGCGTTTCCATCTTAATTTCAAAATCATATGGACTGAGCTGATTTTTAATGATCCTGAACGCACTCTCAAAGTGGGAAACATTTTCATACTGGATATCATCTATTTCAAGCCATTTAATATCACGGCAGAAAGCAATAAGCATATCCAGATACACCCCCGTATGGTCTGCTTTTTTAAGAAGATTATAATAAGAAAGACCACTCAGAAGTTCTTCCAAAAGCTTTCTTGATATATAAACAATATTCCTCTCCTCTATTTTTGTCCTGAAATTACTGATAATCAGCTCGTCTTCAGCTGATTTCGGAAGCTCCTCAAGAATCGGGAAAATATCTCTGTAGTAATAGGAAGATTTGTTTTTCTCCAGTTGTTTCTGAAGGTAGAAAAGTTGTTTTATAGCATTGGAAAAAGAAAGATTCTTCAGGGGAAAACCCATGGTAATATTAAGGTTATCAACACCGTACATCACATCCAGACTTGCAGGAAGAAGGTTTTCATCCAGCAATACTACTGCTGTATTGGAATAGGTTTTATTTTCAATTTCTTTGAAAATTTCAGGCAATACTTTAGTCTGCGTTACATTTCCTGAAACTTCATAGACTTTTATATTTTTAGGTTGGTTGAAATCGTCTTCAATCCACTGAAAAGCTCTTTTATCATCAAATTCTTTCCATGTTTTGTGATTTCTGAGGAATTTTCCGGCCTCCTGCCTTTCATCATCAAAATAATAACGGTCTGCCTGAAAGAAACACTGTGCTTTATTCCACTGCAACAGGCTTCTTACCAGCTTCTCTTCCACCGGTGTAAAGGCATTAAAGCCACAAAAAACAAAATGTTCAGAAGTATTTTTAGCAAAATCTACAATCTTCGCTTTGGCTGTCTCGTGGATCATTCCGGAAGTCGCCCAGTTCTTTTCCTGCAGTTTTTTCTTTAAAACAGGAAGAAAAATATTCATATTCTGCCAGAAATTCAGGAATTTTTTACGGGGAACATCGTCATCGTCTCCCAAATCCTGAGCCCATTCCTTAATACGTTCCTCATCAAACATATACTGCAGTACCGCTTCATCGCTCTCAGAGAACTTGAGAATATCATCCCAATCCTTCTGAAGGGTCGGAAACCATTTTAAAAAGTCTGCAAAATCATCTTTCGGGATAAGACCAAGGCTGCGGTAGACATCAAAGGCAAAAAGCCACAATGAGATCCCCTGAACCGGCTGTTTATCTGCGATCCTGTCAATCAGTTCTTCTACGGTAAAAAAATTGGGAAGAAATCCTGAATAATTGTTTTCTTCCAGGATTTGCCGGATGAATACAATGGGACGTTTTCCGGGCAGAACGATATTAAAGTCCGAGAGGTCCGGATTTTGAGCCAGGAGCTCGTGGATGATCTTATTAAGGAATTTCAAGAGGCTTTGTAACTTTTTAAGTGGTCTATTTCTTCAGCGATGAGGGCATTGTATTCTGCCTGTTTTTCTTTATTCATCCCATGCTCTGTAATTTTGTCATAGGATATCTGAAAGTTTTTATAATCGGTTGCGATTTTACTGTAAACTGCTTTAAAATTTTTATCGTAATCACCAGAGGTTTTGATCTTCTCCACCACTTCTTTCCTTAATCTTCTGGCAAATAATTCTGCGATATCAAAATGTTTCTGCTCGTGCAAAAGAATATAATCGTTGATCCTTTTGGTGTCTTTCCACGATCTGTCTTCATTAAAAATAGTTGTGATTTCAATTTTCACCGGAGACTTTGGGTTGCTGGATTTTACCACAGAATATTCCCAGCCGCAATGGGTATAGGCGACCACATCGGGATTGCTTTTCCGGCTTACCGGGCTCTTAAAATCATCCCAGGTCAGCTTCCGGTCCTCCTGCCAGATTATTTTCTGCCCAAAGATGACGTTTACTGCAAGAAAACAGAAAAGTGAAATCAGTTTCATTATTAATTATTCAACTACAATTGTTTTGTTGATCCAGTTACTGCCTCCATTCCAGAATTTAAAGGTATAAACTCCTTTCTGGCGCGGGCTGAAATTGATCTGATTTGTTCCTACATGAGCTTCCTGCGCACAGGGACCTTCTGTAGTGTATTTATAAGCAGTAACAGATCTTTCCAGACTATTGGTATGAATATAATCATATCCGTAAAACCCTTCACACTGGGACGGATAGGTAGAATACGTCTTAATGCTCTGTACTGTAAACACATCCATCGTATCTTTCATGATCTTGACACTGTCGATCCTGATCTTTCCTATGGACTGAACGGTCTGATAATCATCATCTTCACAGGAGACAAAAACCAGCCCTGAAAACAATACAGAAAATCCAATACTTAAAAGATTTTTCATAACCTCTAATTTACCGATTATTAACAAAAATTCGGTAAAAATGATCCTAAATTTATATAAAATTAAGAATTAAAATTACCTTTCGATACATAAATCACTTTTTTAGTATCAAAAAATTCTTCATCAAAATAGTGTTTAAGGTTGAAGATTTCACATTTAATTCCGGCAAGTTCTTCTGCAAGATCACCGCCCTTTAAATACAAAACTCCGTTATGTTTGGGATTAAACTGTTCTTTTTCAAATTTTCCTTTCAGCCATCTCAGGAATTCCGGCATCTGCGTTACCGCTCGGCTTACCACAAAATGGAACTTTTCTTTGACCTTTTCTGCTCTTCCGTGAATTGCAGTTAAATTCGTCAGTCCGATTCCTTCTGCAACTGCGTTAACTACTGTGATCTTCTTTCCAATTGAATCTACCAAAGTAAATTGGCTTTCCGGAAAAAGAATTGCCAGGGGAATTCCGGGGAAACCTCCTCCGGTTCCAATGTCCAGAACTTTTGTACCCGGTGCAAATTCCATTGTCTTCGCAATTCCCAAAGAATGCAGAACGTGCTTTTCATACAGCGATTCCATATCTTTTCTTGAGATTACATTGATTTTTTCATTCCATTCATTGTACAGTTTCTCCAATTGGGTAAACTGCTCGATCTGCTTCTCTGTAAGATCTGGAAAGTATTTTAATAGTAACGATATTGCCATATGAATTATTATAATCTGCAAAAATAAGTTTTTATTGGCTTTGTTCAAACTTTAAGGTCCTGATATCAAAAAAGACTGCCCAATGACAATATTTTTTCCTTGTTTTATTCTTTTTCAATGGGATTGTCAGACAGTCTAAGCTTTCTGGCGATCGCAGCATCCACATTGGCGCCGCTTTTTTTAAGCTCATTGTAGTCCAACTGGGCAACATAGCCGTCTTTGAGCTGCATTTCCATTTTCCCTGCTTTGGAGTCTATATTCATGCCTGCCACATCTTCTCCAGGGGAAAAACGGTAGCTTTTGATGATCTTTCTGTATTCTATATTGGTGACCTGCTTATTATTTTTTGGAATAAAAGCGGCTGTAGCTTTAATTTTTTTGATTTGGATCAGATCAAAAACGTGATCACTTTCAGAATCTTTGAGCATCACCACCAATCCGGGAAGTCCGCTGAATTTGTATGGCCCGTCATTCACCGGAAAATCTTTACTGAACCACGCTTCCCATTTTCTGCCTTTATATTCTGCAACTGCTTTCTGACAGTTCATCGCATTGATCTTCCTGAAATCATTCTCTATTTTCCACTTGGGAGCTTCATTATCCGTTGTCACAAGATTTACATTTTTAAATTTATCGTAAAAATGAATGGTTTTTTTAGCATAATCTTTTTCCACGGTGTAATTCAGATTGCGGTCATAGTTCCTTCCCTTTAAGAGTGCCGGATAGCTCTTATCCACATTGTAGGCGGAATCCCTTTCATATTTTACGGCATTAGAGTAATAAGAATTCTTTCCATCCGTGTCCAGGTTCATATAATCTGTCACCAAAGAATCTTTCTTCCCGGCATCAGGTTTAAATTTATATTCATAAACAAAACGGTAGCTCTGTGCCGAAATAAGGGAAGCACATAATAAAAACAAAAGTCTGTACATTTTTTGGCTTTGATATAGTATTAAAATAGGATTGAAGTAAGCAGAAGCCTGCTATTCCAAATCTAGTGATTAAATTAAAACCTGACAAAAATCTTTTTTTCTCGTACCATTTTTATTTCCCGGCAAAACGTTTTTATTATATATTTGTTAAAATTCAAAAAAACCATATGGATAAACTTTCAGACAGAGTAAAAAGGTTAGGTTACTCACAGACTTTCGTAATGTCCAACAAAGCAAGGGAAATGAAGGCCGCCGGCATTGATGTGATCAGCCTTACTCTGGGCGAGCCGGACTTTGATGTGCCGGATAATATCAAACAATCCGCTTTTGATGCCATCAACCAAAATTACAGCCACTACTCTCCTGTTCCAGGGTTTCTTGAACTTCGTGAAGCAGTAGCAAATAAATTAAAAAGAGATAATAATTTAGACTATAAACCAGCGCAAATTTGTGTTTCGAATGGCGCTAAGCAAGCTATCTTAAATGTACTTGCTTCTGTAATCAATGACGGTGATGAAGTTCTTCTTCCAGCTCCTTATTGGGTGAGTTATGATGAAATGGTAAAGATGATGGGTGGAAATTCAGTAATGCTTCCCACTTCTTATGTCACTGATTTTAAAATAACAGCCGAACAGCTTGAAGAAGCTATTACAGATAAAACGAAAGCGATCCTTTTCAGTTCTCCATGTAACCCATCCGGTGGATATTATACGTACGATGAACTTAAGTCTATGGCGAAAGTGATTGCCAAATATCCTCATGTGACCATTATTTCTGACGAAATCTACGAATACATCAATTACGAAACCAAAACAACTTCCATTGCCCAGTTTCCGGAAGTATATGAGCAGACTGCCGTGATCAACGGAATGTCTAAAGCTTTTGCGATGACAGGATGGAGAATCGGATATTCTGCCTGTCCGGAATGGCTGGCTAAGGCTTGCGAAAAGATTCAGGGACAAATGACCAGCGGGGCAAATACAGTAGCACAGAGAGCTTCTATTACCGCTTTACAAACGGATCCTTCTGAATACAAATACATGATCGATGCTTTCCAGAAAAGAAGAGATCTTGTGTATGACCTGATGAAAGAGATTCCAGGATTTAAAGTACTGCTTCCAAAAGCTGCATTTTACTTCTTCCCGGACATTTCCCATTATATCGGAAAAACACTGAATGGTACAGAAATTAAAGATTCTGATGACTTCGCCATGTTTCTGTTAGAAAAAGCTCATGTAGGATGTGTAGGGGGAGTTTCTTTTGGAAGCCCGGAATGCATCAGATTCTCTTATGCAGCTTCCGAGGAAGACCTTAGAGAAGCGATGAAACGCATCAAAGATGTGTTGGCGCCTTTTAATTGATTAAATTAAAATTCGACTCCATAAAAAATTAGTATAAAGTAAACAAAAAGCTCTGATTTCAGGGCTTTTTTTCTATAGATCCATTAAAAACAATTATAGATTTTATTTATCGATATTGATTTGTTCGATAGATGAAATGTTCATATATTTGCAGTAGAAAATTTAATATAAAAACAGAAAATTATGTCTTTAGTAGGAAAAAAATTCCCAAATGTAACAATTGATGCTATGTCTGAAATGGGTGACGATCTTAGAATCAACATCCTTGAAGAAGCTACTACCAACCAACAAAAAGTGATCCTATTCTGGTATCCGAAAGATTTCACTTTCGTATGTCCTACAGAGCTTCACGCTTTCCAGGATGCTTTAGGTGAATTTGCAAAAAGAAACACTAAAGTAATCGGTGCTTCTTGCGATACCAACGAAGTACACTTCGCATGGTTGAACACAGCAAAAGATAACGGAGGTATTGAAGGAGTAACTTACCCGCTTTTAGCTGATACACACAGACAATTAGCTAACATTTTAGGAATCGTAGATCAGGATTTCGAATACAATGAAGATGGAGAAGAAACTTTCACAGGTTCTAACGTAACTTACAGAGCAACATACCTAATCGACGAAACTGGAAAAATTTTCCACGAGTCTGTAAACGATATGCCTCTTGGAAGAAACGTGAAAGAATATTTAAGATTGATCGACGCTTACACACACGTTCAAAAACACGGTGAAGTATGTCCTGCCAACTGGGAAGAAGGAAAAGATGCCATGAAGGCAGACAGAACTTCTACAGCAGAATACTTAGCTAAGAACTAATTAAAATAATATAACAATGTAGCAATTATAGTAATGTAACAATATACCAGTGTAACAATGTACCAATACTTGAAATTCAATATTTTTAATTGTTAAACTGATAAATTATTAGATTGCTACATTGTTTATTTTTTCTAAAAATAAACTTATGTATACAGAATTAACAGAAGATACGTTACAGAATATCGTGAATGACAACGAAAAAGTAGTTGTTCAATATGGTGCAACATGGTGCGGAAACTGCAGAATCATGAAGCCTAAATTCAAAAAATTAGCAGCAGAAAACGAAGAGATTCCATTTTTATATGTAGATGCTGAAAAACTTCCTGAAAGCAGAAAATTAGCCACAGTTGACAACCTTCCTACTTTCGCAGTATTTAAAAACGGTGAATTGGTAAACCAGGTACAGAGCAACCAGGCTGAAAGTTTAATTAACCTTTTTAACGAATTACAATAATGAAATTACCCGTAATCAGACAGTTTTATCAGAATCAAACCCCTGAGAATCTTGAAAAAACATTAGAAGTACTGGAAAGTTTCTGTGAATTCAGAGGAACCAGCGAAGAAGATTTGAATGTAGCAGGAGAACTGATCACCAATATCTGCGGTGCTTTGGAAGTACATGCCAGCGTTCAGAACGGAATGAGCGAAAAAGACGCTTTAAATTCTTTTGCACAGAAGGTCTTAGGATCTATCGACAAATAATTTTTATTCCTTTTTAATCATCGAAAGATTTAATCAGTAAAAAAGATTATAAAAACACAGTACTACAGAGGCTTTCCTCGATACTCTATTTTCTCAATTCTTTAATTTCAATTTCAAACACGTGCCACAAAGCCTCTGTAATATGCCATTGCTGATGCTATTGCCGTTGTTGATTCTGATGAAAGAATGTTCAAAAAATCCCGGTGAATGTCATCAGGATTTTTTGGGTTTAAATGGGTGAGATTTAAAGATTGAAAAATTCAAGTGTTATAAATAAAAATGCAATACTTTTCTTTGTTTATTAAAACACCAATTACACTAATGCTTTGCACTAATTACACTAAACATACACACTCGTCACTAGTGATATTTGTGAAAACATTTGTGGCATTTGTGTTTATAAAGTCCGGAAGAGCATAAAAAATCCCAGTGAAAATATCACCAGGATTATTATTTATTAGAGATTAAATGTGAATTGACAATTTTTCATTCATCATTCATCATTCTTCACTCTTCATTTAAATTAACTTCTTCTGCTCATTAAGATTCTCAGAATATACCAGAACAATAGCATAATTGATGCAAAAAGCTGTAAAGAAGCCCCCACATACTGTCCTGTTGTGTACGTATTTTTAAGCTTACTGGTTTCATACAGAATACTTGCAGAAGCCAAAACCATCATTCCTACCGAGAACCAAAGCCCCAGGTTGAATCCAAAAATAGCTCCCGCTACAATCAGTCCTATCGAAAGAAAACCTCCGATAATAATGATGTTTCTTAAAAATGAGAAATCTTTTTTAGAGGTAAATGCTACTAATGAAAGTCCTGCAAACATCGCAATCGTAAGCATGGCAGCCTGGAAAATAATATTTCCTCCACCCTGCATTCCCGCAGCAATATAAAGCATTGGCATAAAGATCACAGCCTCCAGAATGATATAAAATCCCAATCCGAAATACTGGGTAGTCCTGCTCTGAGAAAGCGACCATTTAGACGCTAACATAGATGCCAGCCAGAAAACACCAATGATCAGCAACCAGGTATATTTCTGCCCGAACATCATCGCAATGATCTCCACTGGAACAGTTTTTAGTAAAATAGTTTCAACCCCGATAAAGGCCAGGATTGATAAAGCAACGTGCAAATACGTTTTTCTGTAAAAAGCTGCTTTCTCCACATCTGAGGAATGGGCAACTAAGACATCTGTCATCATAGTTAGTATTTTTTTTATTTTAATTTAAGGTTATTTCGTCTGTTTCGCCGGCATTACCCCCAGGATCTTTCCGTCCTCTTCAAATACAGCCATAATTACCTCTTTTGAAGAATCTCCTGCGTATTTGTAGTGGATGCTTGGCAGACTGGATCCGTCCATTAATTTATGGTAACCGGTTTTTAAAATTTCCAGCTTTTTATTGACATCAAAGCCTTCCTTCACCTTTTTCAGAACATCATCCGTAACAATTTCTTTTACCTTGTCTGAAAGAAGCAAATCAATAGCAGGTCGGTCCGAAGATTTAAGAGCTGTAACAAACTTAAGAAAATTGTCATTATACAGATTGATTTTCTCTTTGCTCAACTGCGCCGGAACTTCCTTCTGAACCTTTTCAACCTTCGCTCCGGTCACTTTCTGGGCAAACATGAACTGCGTGGCAAGCACTGTAAGTCCTAAAAATATTTTTTTCATAATCTATTCGATATTGGGTAAAATTGGTAAGTGAAGATACTAAAATCAGACCACTTCCAAAAATTTCATCGTATCTACATTGTCCGCATAAGTATCCAGAGAAGGATGCTGTGCTTCTCCGAAAGGAATAGAATCCAGCCCAAGCTCTTCCTTTGCCACGATGCACTGAATATCTTCTTCATTTTCAGCAATAAAGCTTTTAACTTCATCCAAAGATGAATATCTGCTGAAATTGATTACAGAAAGCGGACTGAAAAGTTTATCATCTTCTTTTAACATCACAAAATTATTATCCCAGAAAAGATCACGGTTCAGAAGATAAACCGCTCTGTTGTAATCGTAATTATTAGCATACTTATGATGATTGATGATGTCCTTGAATCCTACAAAACTTTCAAACAGTCTGTCGATCACAAAATCCTCCGGAATAAAAACTCTCGTCACATTTCTGCACCCAAGCCCGAAATATCTGAAAATATCTTCGGCCAGAAGTTGAAGTTCCTCAGGAGTTTCATCCCCTTTTAAAACAGCTGCAGACGTTCTGTTTTTTCTGATGATGCTTAAATGATTTTTGAAATAATATTCAAGATATCTTGCCGTATTATTACTTCCTGTAGCAATCACTGCATCAAAATTCTCCAGTCTCTCAACAAATTCAAACTGAACGGCACCACCGGAAAATTCATTCCATTTTTTTAGCAGGAAAGGAACCATCAGCTTATCCTTTGAAGAAAGTTTGATCAACGGAATATGCCCGCTTAAAACCACCGAGATCACATCATGAAATCCTACCAGAGGAATATTTCCGGCCAGGATCAATCCTACTCTTTTTGAAACCTTAGAAACGGAATAGTTTCTAATCCAGTTATTTATATTGTCCTCCGTAAGCAGATTCGTCCACTCGTTAAGAGCAAATTTCTGATTATCAATAGTAAACCATGGATTTTCTATTTCAGACCTTTTGAGTAATAATTCAAACTCCGTATCAGTCTCATTATCATCCTCCGGATTCTTTGTTAAATACTCTTTTATATACTCGCTTAACTTAATAAGTCCTAAAACTTGATTTTCGATATTCATAATTACTTTTAAATTGGGGAATATTTTGTAATTTTGTGCAAATTTAAAAAAAATTAGCGATGGCTATTAAAATAACTGATGAATGCATTAATTGCGGTGCCTGTGAACCGGAATGTCCAAATAATGCAATATATGAAGGGGCCGTAGATTGGAAAGCTTCTGAAGGTACCGCTCTGGCCGGTACTGTGACCATGACGTCAGGACTTACTGTAGATGCAGATTCGCCGCAGGAACCTGTGAGTGATGATGTATATTTCATTGTAACAGACAAATGTACGGAATGTAAAGGATTCCATGAAGAACCTCAGTGTGCAGCGGTTTGCCCGGTAGACTGTTGTGTTCCTGATGAAGATCACGTAGAATCTGAAGAAGCGCTGCTTGAGAAAAAAGCGTTCTTACACGGTGAATAATAAAGGCTCCGTCTCACCACTATGAGGCGGTTTTTTTAACTGTAAATCTCAAAGAATCTAATAAATATCAATATAAACCGCAAGCCCAACCACCTTGCACAACCAAAAAAGTAAAAATATGAGCAAAAAGCACAACTTCAGCGCAGGACCATGTATCTTACCTCAGGAGGTATTCGAAAAATCAGCAGAAGCTATTTTAGATTTCAACGGTATTGGATTGTCTCTTCTTGAAATTTCGCACAGAAGCAAAGATTTCGTTGCGGTAATGGACGAAGCGCGTGCCATTGTGAAAAGACTGATGAACCTTGGTGATGATTATGAAGTACTTTATTTAGGAGGCGGTGCAAGCCTTCAGTTTGCGATGGTTCCATACAACTTGCTGAAAGTAGGCGGTAAAGCAGCTTATCTTGATACAGGTACTTGGGCGGCGGGAGCTGTTAAAGAAGCAAAAAAATTAGGGACTGTAGACGTAGTAGGATCTTCCAAGGAAGAAAACTATTCTTTCATTCCTAAAAACTATACGGTGGGTTCAGAATACGATTATTTCCACTGCACCTCAAACAATACGATTTACGGAACTCAGATGAAATCTTTTCCGGAGGTAGATACTCTGATGGTTTGTGATATGAGTTCTGATATTTTCTCAAGACAGCTGGATTTCTCTAAATTTGATCTGATCTATGCTGGGGCTCAGAAAAATATGGGACCTGCCGGGGTAACACTGGTGGTGATCAAAAAAGAAATTCTTGGAAAGACAGGAAGAGAAAACATGTTGTCTATATTGGATTATTCTCAGCATATCTCAAAAGAATCCATGTACAATACTCCTCCGGTTTTCCCGGTTTACGCATCTCTTCTTACGCTACAGTATCTTGAGAAGAATGGCGGAATCGCAGCGGCAGAAGCAAGAAATGAAGCGAAAGCAAAACTTTTATATGATGAGATCGACAGCAATCCTCTTTTCGAAACGTTCTGCGTAAAAGAAGACCGTTCTTTAATGAATGTTTCTTTCCAATTGAAAGACGAAAGCAAAAAAGAAGAATTCGACAATGCATGGAAGGCTGCCGGGATTAGTGGACTGAACGGACACAGAAGCCTGGGAGGTTACAGAGCAAGCTTGTACAACGCTTTACCGATTGAAAGTGTACAGGTTTTGGTGGATGTTATGAAGTCAATAAAATAACTTATATTAGACGGCCAAAAAAATAAAAAAGATTTAAAGATTTCAGATGACTGATTTCAGACTTTAAAGTCTCGTTTCTAACATCTTAGGTCTACCATCTATTAAGACAATAACACATGAAAGTTTTAGCAAACGACGGAATCTCGAAAACAGGAGAACTGGCACTCACAGAAGCAGGATTTGAAGTTCTGCCCAACAGAGTGGCCCAGAATCACGTTATCAATTTTATCAATGAAAATAACGTAGATATTCTTTTGGTAAGAAGCACGACGAAAGTAAGACAGGACGTGATCGATGCCTGCCCAAGCCTTAAAATTATTGGGCGCGGTGGTATCGGGATGGACAATATTGATGTAGATTATGCTAAAAGCAAAGGGATAAAAGTGATCAACACCCCTACAGCATCTTCAAAATCAGTAGCTGAGCTTGTTTTCGGACATTTTTTCGCACTGGCTAGATTTCTTCACGAATCGAACCGCTTGATGCCCCTCGAGGGAGAAACGCATTTCGAGGCCATGAAAAAGTCATTCAGTAAAGCGTATGAACTTTCCGGAAAAACACTTGGAGTGATTGGCTTTGGAAGTATTGGCCAGGAAGTCGTGAAAATAGGAATAGCATTAGGAATGAAAATCAAAGTATTGACAAAAAATCCAAAGACAAGAGTTCTTACCCTGGATTTTTTCGATGGACAGAGTCTGAATTTTGAGATCACTTCTACCAACGATATGGATGCTTTTCTTAAAGACACGGATTTCATCAGTATCAATACGCCGAAAACAAATGAATATATCATAGACACGCCTCAGTTTGAAAAAATGAAAGACGGAGTCTACATAGTGAATACTGCAAGAGGAGGCGTCATCAATGAGGTAACCCTTATTGATTTCATCGAATCAGAAAAAGTAGCGGGAGCTGCACTGGACGTGTTTGAGAACGAACCTACTCCGGAACTTCCTTTACTGATGAACCCAGCGCTATCCCTTTCCCCTCACGTAGGCGGAAATACAGTAGATGCCCAGGAAAAAATCGGCGCAGAACTTGCAGAACAGATTATTAAGCTACAAAAAGAAACCATAAGATAAAATATGCCTGTTTTTAAACCTTTCCGTGGAATAAGACCTCATAAAGACTTTGAGAGCACTTTCCCTACCCATCCGCTGGACAATTTCACCCAGGAGGAGATTGCAGAGAAAGCTCAAGTTGAAAATACTTACATCAACATGATTAAACCCTATGTGGTAAGTAAATCTAAAGATATTGACCGGAATCTCAGAAAGATCCGATCCACGTTTGAAGAACTTCTGGATGAAAAAAAACTGGTCCAGGACAGTTCCGCTTATTATCTTTATGAGCAGATATACCCCAGCAAACAAGTTTTCAGAGGCTTGCTTGGATTAGCGAGTATTGAAGATTTCTGGAGCGGAAAGATCAAAAGACATGAAAGTACCATTCCTCAGAAAAAGGAAAAGCTGGCTCATTATCTGGAGAAAGTAAACCTGCAGGCAGAACCTGTACTGCTTACCTACCCTTCCAATTCCAAGATCGAGCTTCTGATGAATCATGAAGAAAAGAATGTTCCTATTTTCAATCATGTCGATTCTATCGGGATCAGACACAAGATCTGGAGAATAGACAACCGTCTGAAACTTCAGCAGTTCAAAGAAGTGATAGACCAGATCGACTCTTTCTACATTGCAGACGGACACCACAGAATTGGTTCTACGGCCCTGAATGCAAAGTTCCACAAGGAGAAAAACAAAAGACATAACGGTACTGAAGCCTATAACTTTGTGTACAGCTTTATCGTGTCCAACCAATCGATTAAAATTCACGATTACAATAGAATCTTATCAGACCTGAATGGTCTTTCAAGTGAAGAATTTTTAAAGGAACTGGATCAGTATTTTCTGATTCATGAAAAAGGCGAAACATCTTACTTCCCTTCCCAGAAATTCCATATTTCTATGTATCTGGACGGTAAATTCTACTCACTTCACGTAAAGCATGACCTTCGTTCAACGGAAATGTCACTGGACAACCTTGATCATCATCTTTTAGATAAATATATTTTCAAGAATATCCTTAAAATTGAGAATTCTGACAGTTCTGAAAAGATCACCTATGCCAAAGGAACCTCTAACATACAGGGAATTAATTCTTTAAAAGAGAAAATAGACAACGGTGAAGGAAAAGTCGGATTTGGAATCTATCCGGTGAGTTTCAATGATATGATCAAAATTTCAGACCTGAAACTGAGTATGCCTCCAAAATGTACATTCATAGAACCTAAATTGGTTACAGCACTGTTAATGTACGATATGAAACCTTAATAAATTCCTATTTTTTTCCTACTTTTATAAGCGGAAAAAGAAAGGTAAATAAAAAATGAAAAAAATCTTCATTATACTTCCACTCTTTTTGAGTGGATTTTTATTTTCTCAAAAAAAGCCACTGAAAAAACCAGTAAAAAAGACAACCGTGGCTAAGTTCAACTACCAGGATGAATTCCGGAAAATCTCAGACGAAGTGATGACCAACGGTACGGCCTATGAAAATCTGGGTGAGCTTACCAAAGGTATCGGACCTCGCTTCAGTGCAACTCCCGGCTATATAAAAGCTGTGGAATGGACAGAAAAAAAACTCAAATCTATCGGTATTGAAATGATCTGGAGAATGGAAGCTAAAGCTCCGGTCTGGATAAGAGGAAGAGAATCTTTGCAAATAAAAACGGCGAATGGAGATTGGAAAAATATCAGAATGCTGTCTTTCGGGAATTCTGAAGGAACAGGCGGGAAAGATCTTACAGGCGAAATTGTTTTAATCAATTCAACTTCTGAGCTTAATGCCATCTCGATTGGACAATTGAAAGATAAAATCGTTTTCGTAAATCTTCCGATGGATCCGAAGATCATTAATACAAATGATTCTTATTTAATTACCGCAAAATCTAAATTAATTTCCGCTTCCGTGATTGCTAAAACAGGAGCAAAAGCTTTAATTATAAGATCTTTAACAACCGCTATGGACGATACACCACATGCAAAAATGGTGTATTACGAACCTGATGACAAAGTAAGAATTCCTGCCCTGTCCATTGGAGTAAAATCCGCTGATGAATTAGAAATATTATTAAAAAATCAAAAAGTTGCCGCCAAACTGAATATGACGGCGCAATCAAAAGGCAATACTACCAATCCGAATATTATTGCTGAAATTCAGGGTAAAAAAGATTCTAAAGTGATTGTTTTAGGAGCTCAATTAGATTCGTGGGATTTCGGTGAAGGTGCTATTGATGACGGAACCGGTGTTGCACAATGCATTGAAGTTTTAAGAACATTCAAAGCGCTTGGGATCGAAAATAATCATACGATAAGAGTTGTTTTTTATGCGAACAGCGAAAACGGGGGACAAGGACGTGAAATGTATGCAGCCTATGTGAAAAAGAAAGGAGAGAAACATGTTTTTGCTTTAGGAACAGATGCAGGAGGATATTCTCCAAGAGGATTTTCCTTAGATATGCCGCCACAAAGACGAAGACAGATCTTCGAATGGAAAAATTATTTCCTTCCTTACGGTATTTATGATTTTGACCAAACTGAAGCTATTCAGGATATTTCTCCATTGAAAAAGTTAGATATTCCTTTAGCTGAATTGGTTGTAGATACACAAAGATACTTCGATTATCACCACTCTGAACAGGATACTTTCGATAAAGTGAACAAAAGAGAACTATTGTTGGGTGCTACCGCAATGACACAGCTTATCTTCATGATTGATAAAAACTGGTAAAATGAAAAAAAACGTCACCCTTTCCCTTTTAATGGTAAGCATGGCTGTTTTCGGACAGTCTAAAGAAGATTCCATACAGTTCAACAGAATCTCCACGGAAATACTGAACAACGGAAAAGGATATCTTGAACTGAAAGACCTTACTAAAAATATAGGAAACCGTTTAAGCGGTAGCCAGGCCTATGAAAAGTCTGTGCAATGGGCGGAACAGAAACTTCGCGATGCCGGGGCCGACAAGGTATGGCTTCAGGAAGTGATGATTCCGGTTTGGGTGAGAGGGAATGAATCTCTACACATTAAAACAGCAGACGGACAATGGAAGAAACTGAAAATGCTTTCTCTTGGAAATTCTGAAGGAACAGGCGGAAAAGACGTCTTAGGAGAGATGATTATGGTTAGATCTTTAGAAGAATATGATCAACTTCCTGCATCTCAAGTAAAGGATAAGATAGTGTTCTTTAACTACCCTTTTAATCAGTCACATGTACAAACTTTTATTTCATATCGTGAAGCTGGAGCATACAGACGGTCTGCTGCGAATTTAACAGCGCAAAAAGGCGGAAAATTTGCCATCATCAGATCATTGTCATCAGCCTTTGACGATGTTCCTCATACCGGTAATATGCGTTATGATGACAACATTTCAAAGGTACCGGCCGTTACTATCGGAAATACAACAGCCGATGAGCTGGAAGCATTATTAAAAAATAAAAAGGTTACCGCAAAACTCAACTCCAACTGCGGCATGAAGGGAGAAAAACTCTCCCATTCCGTAATAGGCGAGATCACTGGTAAAAAAGACCAAAGCGTGATCGTTGTCGGGGGACATTTAGATTCATGGGATGTAGGTGAAGGTGCGCATGATGACGGTGCCGGAATTGTACAAAGTATTGAAGTTTTAAGAACGTTTAAAAAATTAGGAATACAGAATAACCATACCATCCGGGTCGTATGCTTTGCCAACGAAGAAAACGGAACAAAAGGCGGCAAGCAATACGGAAAAACAGCCAAGGAAAGCAATGAGAAACATCTTTTCGCCATAGAGTCAGATGCAGGAGGCTTTTCTCCAAGAGGAATTTCCCTGGAAATGGATGATAAAAACAGAAACCAGATTCAAAGCTGGACAAGTCTGTTTCTGCCCTACGGGGTTTATAATTTTGAAGGAAAATATTCGGGATCGGATATTGCTCCGTTACATGAAATGGGAGTTCCCACTGCAGAACTGGTTCCTGATCCACAACGTTATTTTGATATTCACCACACCGAAGAAGATACTTTTGAAAAGGTCAACCGCAGAGAGTTGCTGTTAGGCGCTGCGGTGATGACACAGCTTATTTATATGATCGATAAAAACTGGTAAACTATGAAAAAGATAATTGGAACTTCATTATTCTTCTTAGGGATGGCTGTTTTTGGACAGTCTAAAGAAGATTCTATACAGTTTAGCAAGATTTCCACAGAAATACTGAACAATGGAAAAAGCTATACGGAACTTAGGGATTTAAGCAAAAACATAGGTCACCGTCTCAGCGGTTCGGAAGCTTACGAAAAGGCCGTAAAATGGGCAGAACAGAAGCTCCGTGATGCAGGTGCCGATAAGGTATGGCTACAGGAAGTCATGGTTCCGGTTTGGACCCGAGGTAAGGAATCTCTACAGATCAAAACAGCAGACGGAAAATGGAAAAATCTGAAGATGCTTTCTCTGGGGAATTCTGAAGGGACGAATGGAAAAGATGTATCAGGCGAGATAATTATCGTGAAATCCATGGAAGAATATGACAAGCTTTCTGCAGATCAAGTAAAGGATAAGATCGTGTTCTTTAACTACCCTTTCAGTCAGTCTTTTGTGGAAACATTCAGAGGCTATAGCGATGCGGCAAAATATAGGGTAACGGCAGCTTCATTAACGGCTAAAAAAGGCGGAAAATTTGCGATTGTCAGATCATTGTCTTCAGCTTTTGATGATGTTCCTCATACAGGAGCAATGCGCTATGAAGATAAAATTTTGAAAATTCCTGCCATAGCCATTGGAAGTACAACAGCAGACGAACTGGAAGCTCTTTTAAAAACGCAGAAAGTAACGGCAAAGCTTAATTCCAACTGCGGCATGAAAGATGAGAAACTCTCCCACTCCGTTATCGGGGAGATCACTGGCAAAAAAGACCAGAGTGTGATTGTTGTCGGTGGACATCTTGATTCATGGGATGTAGGTGAAGGCGCGCATGATGACGGTGCCGGAATTGTTCAAAGCATTGAAGTACTGAGAACATTTAAAAAATTAGGCCTTAAAAATAATCATACCATCAGGGTCGTTTGTTTCGCTAATGAAGAAAATGGCGTTAAAGGAGGCATTCAATATGGAAAAACAGCCAAGGAAAAGAATGAGAAACATCTTTTCGCTATAGAATCTGATGCGGGAGGTTTTGCGCCAAGAGGCATTGCGTTGGAAATGGATGAGGAAAAGAGAAAGCAAATCAAAAGCTGGACGGGTTTATTTTTGCCCTACGGCGTTTACAATTTTGAAGGAAAATATTCAGGAACAGATATTTACCCACTTCATGACATGGGTGTTCCTACGGCTGAGCTGGTTCCGGATTCGCAGAGGTATTTTGACATCCATCATACGGAAGAAGATACTTTTGAAAAGGTGAACAGAAGGGAACTTCTTTTGGGTGCTACAGCGATGACTCAGATTATTTATATGATTGATAAAAACTGGTAGACTATTTTGTAACAAAAAGTTTTATTTAAGATACATTTGCTTACAAAGGGGAATATGTGGTCAACAAGTTGATTCTGATGAAGCTAGCTGCTTTATAGGATTAACTTGTTGATTTTTTTAAATTGAAATTTTTAAACCACCCCGTCAAAAATTCTTTGAATTTTCGCCACCCCTCCACAAGAGGGGAATGTGATCTCATAATTTGAACTTTTCTGGTTTGAATTGTACAATAGTCTATTTTTTTAGCTTTTTTATTTTTCTTCCGCACTTAAATTCATAAAGAAAACTTTTCCAATAATGCCTCAATCCTTCTTTAGATTCCCAGTTAACGTCAAACTTCCCCTCATTCCAAGCATAGTGGGGATATGCAATCTTTGCATGAAGCATCGGTGTATCATTTTTTATCTTTTCGTAATAAGCGGATTCCATATTTGATTTTCTGAAATATTGAATTTCAATAATCGTTTCATTTTGTAATGCTTTATAAATATAAAGATTGATGTCATAGAGATCATGATATTCATTTTTTAGCATTTTAATGGCTTTATCTAACGGTAGAGGTGTTTTATATCTGTTCACTTTATTCCTCAACTTTCTTCTTTCATGAAAATTTTCTCCAAATTCGTTAAAATCTGAAACAATAAAAGTCAGATGATGAGAAATTTTATTCCAGCATTGGTCTTCTGCCAATTTTATAAGTTTGACAGCAATAATCTGTATATTTTCTTCTAAACTTTCCGGATTCATCAATTGTAAATTTATTCAAACTTAAAGCAACTTAGCCCTAAAAATAGGTTAAAAAATTCACTTTGGCATGATATTCGCAAGCTAATTCATTGAAAAAAAATTATAAACACAAACGATGATTAAAAGTTGCCGCGGGATTTTCAGTTTCCGCTGGGCCGGATAAAGGCTATTTATCATATTTATATGATCCTTTTTCTTTAGATACCGTATACGACGGAAGAGATAATCCTCTTGTCAATTCCATTTACGATGTACTGTGTACGGTGTCATAAAGCTCATGAATCCCTTTCCGGATTCAACACTGCTTTTAATTAAATTTTTCCGGGTAGCCTAAAGCATACCCTGATATAGACCAACCCAACGGCCATACGATCATGACCTTAGCCAAGTTTTAGCCATGATCCATGACCTGTTAATGTATAACGGAATAATGATTCCGGACCGTTCTATGAAAGGACGGAAAACAGATGTATAACCCTTAAAAAGTGATTATGATGAGAGACTTTTTTGAAATGATTTTTAAGAGAAATGAAGATGCTGCAAAAATGAATATCTGGAGCCTTATGCTCTTGCTAAGTTTTGCCGTTTTTTCCGTACTAGTATATGCCTCAAAACCTAGTTTTAACAGCTTAATAGTATACCTAACCGCATTTGCGGCATACCTCGGCTTTGGACTTGTATTTATCAGCTCCCTTGCCGGAAAAATGAATTCTTCCCAAATGAGGAAGAAATCAAGACACGCATAATTTTAATTTCTTTTTTACTAGAAAACCGTTCAATTCATTTGAACGGTTTTTTGTGACTCTGTACTTATAATCTGTATAATATGAGAGATTTACTGATTTTTTCAACCACAAAAGTCGCAAAAGTTTTTAAACACTTAAGTTATCTTTTAAGTTGAATGCTTGATGTATAGAAGTTCACTCAAGTCTTTTAAAAAATCAAAGATTTTTGTATTTAGAATAAAATCTGTGTAATCTGCGGGAGACTTTTTTTCAACCACAAAAGTCGCAAAAGTTTTTAAACACTTAAGTTATCTTTTAAGTTGAATGCTTGATGTATAGAAAAGTTCACTTAAGCTTTAAAAAAATCAAATATTTTTGTATTTAGAATAAAATCTGTGTAATCTGCGGGAAACTTTTTTCAACCACAAAAGGGACAAAAGTTTTTAAACACTTAAGTTATCTTTTAAGTTGAATGCTTGATGTATAGAAGTTCACTTAAGCTTTAAAAAAATCAAAGATTTTTGTATTCAAAACAACAAAATCTGAGGAATCTGAGGAAGATATTTCACTTCCTAAAACTCTAAAACACTAACACTCTAAAACTCTCAGACCCTAAACCTTTCCAACTCACTCTAGACTCCTAAAAACTCCTTCTTCTCAAGTTTCACCTCCATCTCCTTACCCGCTCTCCTGATCTTCACATTTATGGCACTCTGCCCGCTCTCTACCCTGTTAAGGAAATAATGACAGGCCCCGTCTTTGTCCAGGCTATCAAGATTTATATTATTGATGCTGATGATGGAATCACCTACTTTCAATGGGAAATTCTCTTCCTGAAAGACAAAGGCTACTGTTGGTTTTGAGTCTACAAAGCGGTACCCAAAGCCAAAAGACTCCAGCTTGGCCGGTTCGTTTTTGATTCGCTTCATGTAGATTTTGTTGCCGGACCAATCGAGGATGAAGATAAAGTTTTTAAAGAATTCATTTCCAATCAGACTTGCATTTCCGGTAGCGATAATTTCATTTGAAAAGTTTTTGTTTCCCAATGACAGATCTGCCGTTCTGAAAATATACCCCAGCGCAGGTTTTCCGGCCCCATAAGCACCAACAGAGCTTGTTCCGTAGACTTCTACACTCTTTATTACTTTTTGGGCATCAAATACCTTGTCTGTGATCTTAAGTCTCCCTGAAAATCCTGTATCGAAGGTGATATCTACTTTTTTGCCCTGCCAATCGGTTTCTACAACGGGGGTTTTCTGCGCTCTTGGGCTGAAAGGAATCACAATATCATACTCTTCAGGATTAAATTGAGCAAGATCCTTTGATGCTTCCAGTGAATTTTCTGAATAATTAATCTTCCAGAATAGCTTTGCCATTTGGTTGGCCCCCAAGATACCATCGATCCTGAAGCAGCTCAGTTCAGAAACGCTGAAATCCATAACTACAGCCCCTACATCTTGGAAAACGGCTTTATCAACCGTCATTTCGGGTAAAATGGTAAAGATCTGTTCGTGTTTATTTTTCTGTGAATCCTTTACGGTACTTTTATGCTTTTTCTCAAGTCCCAGCTCAGCATATACGGCCGTAGAAATGACGGTCGGAGCTCCGGTATCAAAAAGGAAATTATATGATTTCCCGTTGATCATCACCTGTACAAAAGGGAGATCATTGGCATATCGCAGATTGATCTTTTCTACCGGATTTTGAAGCTGTACCTCTCCGCTTTTGAAGAATTTTTTTCCCTGAGCGGAAAAAGTAGTTGTGGAAAGTATGAGAAGGCTGTAGAGGATTTTTTTCATGTGGATAATTTACACGAAAATAACATATTTTATTCCAATTAGTAAATAAATTGTAACCTAATACATTATATAAAACTTCTCAAATTTTTTCTTGTAGTTCTGGCCAATTATTAATCCACGTTTCAACTATATAATTCTAAATATGAGTACATCATTTTCTACGGAAATCCGAATTCTATCTTTATTTTCAAATAGTTAACAAAAAAAAGCCGTCCTTCCGGACGGCTTTCAATATCTTAAATTCTCAATTACTGTACTTTCACAAGCTCAACATCGAAAACTAACCAAGCGTTTGGTGGGATAACACCTCCTGCTCCTCTTTCTCCGTAAGCCATTGCTGGTGGGATCAATAAGGTAGCTGTTTCGCCTTCTTTAAGCAATAGGATACCTTCATCCCATCCTTTGATTACTCTTCCCATTCCGATTGGAATTTCGATTGGCTCGTTTCTTTTGAATGAAGAATCGAATTCTGTCCCGTCGATTAATTTACCTGCATAATGTACAGATACATTATCACCAGATTTAGGAGCTTTTGCACCTGCCACTGTTTTTGTGATTTTGTAATATAATCCGGATTCAGTTTTCTGCATTCCAGCTTTAAGGTTTTCAACCATTTTATCCTGGTTAGCTTTGAATTCCTCTTCTTTTTTCTTTTTGTCAGCTTCTTCTTTAGCGATATAAGCTTTGTTGTTTTCTGCGATTTTAGCTTTTCCTTCTGTGAAAGTTTTTGCTGCATCGTAGTTCTTGTATGCGTCACCTTTACCGAAAACAGAAACTTTCTCTAAAACGATATCTGTTTTAGGCTTGTCCTGAGCTCCTTTTTCTACGTTAGCGATTGCATCGATTACATCGTTACCTTTCACTACTTTTCCGAAGATGGTGTGTCTTCCGTCTAACCAAGGTGTCGCCACTTCAGTGATGAAGAACTGAGAACCGTTGGTATTAGGTCCGGAATTCGCCATAGAAAGGATTCCTTTACCTATATGTTTAAGGTCGTTTTTCTCGTCCTCGAATTTATATCCAGGATCTCCCATTCCTGTCCCCTGAGGATCACCTCCCTGGATCATGAAATCTTTGATCACTCTGTGGAAAATAGTTCCGTCATAAAAAGGAACTCCTTTCGCCTTCGCTTTGTTGTCTATTTTCCCTTCTGCAAGACCGATAAAATTGGCTACAGTTACTGGTGCTTTTTTGTCTTCGAACTGCACGATCAGGTTTCCTTTAGAAGTCTGAAGATTTGCATAAAGTCCGTCATTAAGACCTTCGTAAGTTTCTTTGTCTACGTTCATTTTTTTATAGATTGGGGTACAACTCATCAGCGAGATACTTGCCGCTGCCAGAATTATATTCTTGTTAAACAATTTCATTATTATAGAGCTTTTAATTTTATGATTAATGGTATATCGTTGTCTATATTCTTTTCATCTCCAAAGGTTCCGTAGGCCAGTGAAGAAGGGACCAAAAGCGTTACTTCCTCTCCATCATGCATAAAACGCAAAGCATTCTCTACCGCTTTCAGTTCATCAAAATGCCCGAATCTGGCATCTCTTCTTTCAAAAGGTTTATCGTAGATCTTGGTTTCATCAAAATCATACAGATCATAAGAATAGGAAATTGGTGTATCATCCGCTCTTCTTGTTCTCTGATCAAAACCTTCAACAGTTACCCAGTAATTAAGCTGTGTAGGATAATACTTCACAGACTGCCCGGTGATCCAGTCCTGGATCTGCCCTCTTTCTATGGTATTCAGATTCCTCATCCTTTCCTTCGAAACATCCAGGTCTTTCTGGCTCAACACTCCACCTACAGGAGGATGTGCCGTGGGGGCATTCCGGTTACAGCTTAACAGACTTATTGCTGATATGAAGAGTAATTTTTTCATAAACTTTTGCGAAAATACGCATTTCGGGGAAATATTGTTCAATAGGTTTTAAAAAATTTTGGAGAAAATGGTGAAGTATTTCCGGGGGATGGATTTACAGGAGATTTAAAGATTAAAAAAATTCAAATATTTAAAAAATTCAACCACAAAAGGACAAAAGTTTTGAAACATTTAAGTGTATTTAAAGTTTAAAATTCAGCTGCAAAAAAAATACACTTAAGTTCTTATGAAAATCTTTGATTTTCTGCTTATGTGATCTTATTGTTTTCAAGATGATAAAACTTTTAAAATTACAGTGCTTAACATTAAAAACTTTTGTGCCTTTTGTGGTTAAATAAATGGGTTATTTGAAACAAAAAATCACCCCATGAAGAGATGATTATATGTTTTGATTTTGATATTAAAATATTATTGAATAGTCACTTTGATCATCTGTGGCAATGAAGGAAGTCTATTAAACTGATTGGGGTTGGCTAGTTGCTGTACCGGCTGGCTTTCAGCCTGCGCCGGCTGAGATCCGATATGCGCTCCGGGATAAGAACTCTGTAGCGTTCCACTATCAAAAAGCCCCATGATCGAAGAGATATCTCCTCTCGTTGAGCCATCTACTCCATTATTAACAGCAGCAATAAACCAGTCATTAGACTGTCCGTACATCGTTGCCAGTGCAATACGGTCTCCTTTGCGCGCTGATATGGTTTGTGAAGCTTTACCGCCATTGTTCCCGTTTATTCTGGGCTGCAAAATAGTTGTTGTTGGATCTTTAAGCACATATACTTCTTTTACCCCTGACTTCGTCTTTAGAAAAGCGGCTAAAATATCAGCATTCCCCTGTTGAGACAGTTCCTTAAGGCCCTGTCCGCGGTCATTCTCCCCTGTCTTAAATATAGGACTATCATTACCGCTGTAGACTACGACCAATACCGGTGAAAAAGGAGAGTTGGGACCGGTGATGCCCGTAAGATACTGTTCGAGAGGCGTCGTTTTTCCCAATTCAGCAAGATCTGTTAATCCGTTGGCTGATAATTTACCCGGTGAAAAAATAGGATCTTCTTTCAAAAGAGTTGATCCTGAAATATGGGAAACAGCCCATACTCCTGCACTTATAGGAGTTTCATTGGCTGTGCCGCCTGAGGTATTGGTTAATTTCAAAGTAAATTTTGTTCCTCCTTCATAGGTAAGCTCAGCTTTCAGCAATTGTGAAGCAGGTACGGCTAATGTAATTTCAGCCACATTCAATTGAGGAGATTCCGCTGTCCCCGGATGATTAACTGAGGGGCCTGTAGGTTCATTTTTACGTGTCCCGTTATCCCAAAGTCTGATCTGTGAAGAAACATTCCCGGTTACCGGATTCCCATTATCCTGATACAGTTTGAGTCCAGGATTAGCTGGCCCAAAAAATAAATCATTACTATTTCCGTACATCGCTGCAAAGCTTATCGTCTGGCCTTTTCCTGCATAAAAACTAAAGGAAGTAGATTCTCCGGGATTAAGAAGAGGTGATGAACCCGCATTCTGGAAAGTTCCGAATTGGGTCAGTGCTTTACTATCAATTATATTTTCTACGGTTATTACAGCTGAATCATTTACCGACTGCTCTGTATCATCATCATTGCTGCATGAGGAAAAAGCTAAAACGCTGATGACCGAAAGCAGACCAAGAGGTAATTTGAATTTCATGAATGGCATAGTATTGTAAATTTCTGAAAAATTACCAATATTTCGCGAGAAAATAAAAAAACCGGCAGAATAAATTTCCGCCGGTCGTATTATTGAATCAAATAATGTTAAAATTAAACAGTTTCCAGAACGTCTTTTTCAACGACTACTCTCCATCCGAAAGCATCTTCGCTAAGGTTGTTCTGAAGATCTGTAAGATCTTTTTTAAGGATTGCTGCATAGCTTTCCTCATCTGACAATCTTGGAAGCTCAAGTTTTACGCCTTCATATCCTAAAGCCTGGAATACGGTAGTTACCACTGCAGTTCCTACTCCCCAAACTTCTTTTAATGTTCCGTTCTTCTGAGCTTCTACCACAGTTTTCACTGCTACAGGCTCTATTTTCACTTCAATTCCTCTTTTCTTGGCCAGTTGGATGAAGCTGTCTCTTGTTACTCCGTCAAGGATTTTTTCAGAGGTAGGCGGCGTATAGATCGTATCGTTAATTCTTACGAATACGTTCATTGTTCCACTCTCTTCAAAATATTCGTGAGTTGCATCATCTGTCCAGATAATCTGCTCATATCCTTCTTCGATAGCCAACTGTGTAGGATAGAAAGAAGCGGCATAGTTACCTGCTGCTTTAGCTGAACCTACTCCTCCGTTGGCAGCTCTTGAATAATGATCTGAAATCTTTACAGAAACAGGTTCTGAATAGTAACTTTTCGCTGGTGTTGCAACGATGGCAAACATATATTTATTGGCAACTCTTGCTTTCAGAGCTTCCTCCGTAGCAAAAATCAATGGTCTTATATATAATGACATTCCTTCTCCTTGTGGAATCCAATTTCTGTCGATATCCACTAATGCTTTTAATCCGTCTAAAAACATTTCCTCAGTTACTTCCGGCATTGCCAGACGAGTTGCTGATTTGTTGATACGCTCAAAATTCTTTTCTGGCCTGAAAAGGAAAACCTGCCCGTCTTTGTCTTTATAAGCTTTCATACCTTCAAAACAAGCTTGTCCGTAGTTTACACCCATCATGGCCGGTGTAAATGGTATAGGACCGTAAGGAACCAATTTTACATCACCCCATTTTCCATTTTCATACTCACATATCACCATATGGTCAATAAAAGTACTTCCAAATGAAAAATTGTTCGGATCGAATTCCGAAAGTCTGGAGTTTTCAGTTTTTTGAATTATCATTTTTAAAAATTTTTACGATGTTCTACAAATTTAACATAATTTTCTAAATATAAAAATTTTGGAGTAAATTTGACAAAAAAATAGCTTGAAAAGAGAGATTAAGACCACAAACGACGGTAGTAAAACATTGTTTATCAATGATTTAAATGAAAACTATCATTCTCATCATGGAGCGCTCCAGGAAGCAGAACATGTGTTTATCAAAAATGGGCTAAATCAGTTAAATGATTATGAAATTAATATTTTAGAACTCGGTTTTGGAACAGGTTTGAATGTTTTGGTGACAATTAATGAATATTTAAAAACTGACAAAAATCATGTCATCAACTATTTTTCCCTGGAAAAATACCCCATAAATGAATCCGAAATTAATGATCTTGCCTACTTTGAGCATTTTGATAACCCGGAATTCAAAAATATTTATCAAAAAATTCATCAGGCAGACTGGGGAAAATCCGTTGAAATCATTACTGGTTTTAATCTGAAAAAGATAGAATGCGACTTCTTCTCTCTGAAAGACATAGACTTACCAAAAATCAACCTGGTTTATTACGATTGCTTTGGCGCAAGAGTACAGCCTGACTTATGGGAAAAACCACTATTTGAAATGGTTTCCGACAAAATGTCCGTTAACGGTTTATTAACAACCTACTCTTCAAAAGGAAGTGTAAGGAGAATTCTTCAGGAGCTCCATTTTAAAGTAGAGAAAAAACAGGGACCTCCGGGAAAAAGAGAGATGATGAATGCCGTGAAAATGAAAAACAATGAGAACGAAGTAAACGAGGAAAGCTAAGAACTGGCAAAAATTAATCCTAAAAGAGCCAAGCAGAGAATGGCAAATTTGTCTTTTTGGTTTCGCCTTTTCCACTTATTTCCTTATTTTAGCTATACAAAATATTATATATGATTGATAAGGTCAACATTAGAGTATATGCGTGCGCAGTAAAAGATAAAAAAGTACTGACCCTTTTTGAAGAATATGCAGGTGAGCCGTTAATGAAGTTTCCGGGAGGTGGTCTGGAATTTGGTGAAGGACTTCTGGAGTGTCTCCACCGGGAATTTGATGAAGAACTTAATGTAAAGATAGAAGTGGTGGAACATTTGTATACACAGGAAGACTTCCTGGTTTCCCGTTTCAGAGAAAACGAACAGCTGCTTACCATATATTATATAGTAAACATTACTACCGAAGAAGATTTCCTTATTCTGGATCCATGTATTGAGAAAACAGAATGGCTGGACATCGACAGACCGGATAATCCCTTTCCGCTTCCTGTAGATAAAATTGTCTTCGATAAATTAAAAGAAAAATTCCTGTAAATGATTTACAGGAATTTTATATTTATTTTCTGACTTTGAAATCTCCGGCTCCAGGATAAGGTTGAAGATACCCGGAATTCCAGTTGGACTGAAGCAGGGATTCTATAAACTCATCCGTTCTGTTCTTATGTGGGTTGTATTGATCTTTCAGGTCGATATCCGCCATTTTACCTTTTACATTCCACCAAAAAGCGCTCCATCCGCCTCTAAGTTCTTTAATGATCTCATATACATTCTTACCGGTAGCCCTGTTCATCAGCTTGGCAAAAACCTGACCTTCCGTAGTGGTAAGATCCCTTAGTTGCTTTTCATACTGATCAGCAAGCATATTCTGTCTTTCTTTTACAAATTTCCTTTTTGCTTTACTGTCCATGTCGTTCATGTCGGCCTGCATGTCTCTGTACTGCTGAAGAGCAGTAACAAACAGTGGATAGACTCTGTTCAGCTTTTTATTAAGGAAATAATAGTAATTTTTATCCAGTTGGTTATTAAACCTCGGTTTATTCACCAAAACAAGCTCATCCAGCACCACCACCGGCTCGCCGTTAATTTCATAAACCTTCATCTTCTGACGTTCGTCATAATAATATTTATTACCGAACTCATCTACTTTCAATGATTCCGCAGGATATTGATTGAGAGGTTTTGCAACGATAGAATCCTTCTGACCAAAAACACTGACTCCAAAAAAGAAGATAAAAAGACAGACAATCTTACTAAAATTCATTATTTTTACACTTATAATAACAAAAATTAAACGCAAAAATCATTCCTTTTTATGAAATTTGAAAAGAAATCTTTAAAATTTTTAGAAAAATATTTAAACACCTCTTCTCCAACAGGTTACGAACACAAAGGCCAGGAAATCTGGATGGACTACATCAGACCGTATGTAGATACAATAGAAGTGGATCATTATGGAACATGCTATGGGATAATCAATCCCGAGGCCGAATTTAAAGTAGTAATTGAAGCACACGCTGATGAAATCTCGTGGTACGTGAATTACATTACAGATGACGGATTGATCTATGTAATCAGAAACGGAGGCTCGGATCAGACCATTGCTCCATCCAAAGTTGTTCACATCCATGGTGAAAACGGAATTGTAAAAGGGGTATTCGGATGGCCCGCCATTCATACCAGAACCAATCAAAATGAACCTGTCCCTAAAATTGAAAACATCTTTATCGACTGTGGAGCTATTTCTAAAAAAGAAGTAGAAGAAATGGGAATTTATGTAGGATGCATGATCACCTACCCTGACGAATTCTTTGAAATGAACGACCGGTATTTTGTCTGCAGAGCATTGGATAACAGAATCGGAGGGTTTATGATCGCAGAAGTGGCAAGACTTTTAAAGGAGAACAAAAAATCGATCCCTTTTGGGCTGTACATCACAAATTCAGTACAGGAAGAAGTTGGATTATATGGTGCCGATATGATTGCTGATACTATTCAACCTAATATCGCTATCGTAACAGACGTTACCCACGACACCACCACCCCAATGATCGAGAAGAAAAAAGAAGGCGACCAGAAGTGCGGTGACGGGCCTGTGGTTTTCTTTGCTCCAAGCATCCATCATACCATCAGGGAACTTATCATTGATACAGCAAAAACTAAGAAAATCCCTTTCCAGAGAGCTGCCGCAAGCAGAGCTACAGGAACAGATACTGATGCTTTTGCCCATTCCAACGGCGGAGTACCAAGTGCACTAATTTCCCTACCTTTGCGCTACATGCATACAACGGTAGAAATGGTATCTAAAGAAGACGTAGGCAACGTGATCAAGCTGATTTACGAAACGCTTCTGAAGATTAAACCGGAAATGAAGCTGAAATATCATTAATTGAAATACCAGATTTCAGACATCAGATAACAGACTTAAATGATTGCGCGTATTTGCCTTCTTTAAAAGTCTGACCTCTGATATCTTGCATCTGATGTCTTACCATCTAAGTAAAAGTATAAAAAGTAAAAATGAAAACGAAGCTTATTGCTCCTTCCCTTTTATCCGCAGACTTCGGGAATCTGCAAAGAGACATTGAAATGCTGAACAACTCCCAGGCAGACTGGTTCCACATCGACGTGATGGACGGAAGATTTGTTCCCAACATTTCATTTGGTTTTCCTGTGATGAAGACCGTTCAGCAGCATGCTAAAAAGTTTGTAGACGTTCATTTGATGATCGTGGAACCGGATAAGTATGTGGATGAGTTCATCAATCACGGTGCAGATCTGATCTCTATACATTACGAAGCATGTACCCATCTCCACAGAACGATTCACCATATTCAGAGCAGAGGTGTAAAAGCAGGCGTTGTTCTGAATCCTTCTACTCCGGTACTCATGCTGGAAGACATCATTGCTGATGTAGATCTTGTTCTTTTAATGAGTGTTAATCCAGGATTTGGAGGACAGAAGTTCATTGAGAACACCTACAAAAAGATTGCGGAGACCAAGGATCTTATTTTGAGCAATAATTCAACTGCACTGATCGAAATTGACGGTGGGGTAAATCTTGAAAATGCGTCCAAACTTTTTGAAGCAGGAGCAGACGTTCTAGTCGCAGGAAATGCAGTATTCTCTGCAGAAAGCCCGGAAAGAACGATAGAGCTTTTAAAGATCTAAAAAATTCAACTTTAAAATACGAAAAAGGCAGCTCTTGAGGGCTGCCTTTCTTCTTGCGGAATTTGAGCTTATGTGGTTATTAGTTTTTTGTTGTAAGACTTAATGCTTAAGATTCCTTGGGTTATTGCTGACGTAAAATTGCAAATAAAAACACATACCGCGCATCCGTAGAAACACTGAATCTCCATTAAGTATTTCTACTTAATCACGGACATCATTAGGGCAGCTCTTTGCGCCAAATACAGGCACAAACCACCAAAATAATACTTATGACTGAAAATACCGTCCTGATCGTATTTAAAAGATTCCACCGGTTTTCAAAGCTTTCGCGCATCTGATTAACCGCCTCTGCTGTCGAGCTGCTGATATCAAACTTGTCAAGCATATCATTCAAAGGGACATTTCCTGCAACCGTCACCCCAAATACACCGATCAAATAAGCAGCAGAAGCCAGCAGAAGAAAGATAAAAACGGGTTGTTCACCGCGAAACAGAAAGGTTGTCACGGGAAGCAACACAGCAGTTCCCATAAAACTCATAAAAAATACCGGATTAAGAATTTCGCGGTTAATGCTCTGCATAGATTTCAGATATTCTGTGTCAGAAAGTTTTCCCAATCCGAGCACTACAGAACATGAGTAGGCATAGAAAAGCCCAGCAATCAAAGCCGTAAGAACGGCAGTAATTAGTAAAAATACCGTTGTCATTTTCATATATTTTGATTTGTGATATAAAGCAAAAAAAATCCTAGTAAGGATTCCATTTTTTGATGATTTGCTGTGCGGTCATGATCATTTCTTCATCCCAACTTTCCGGTTTAAAATAATGAAATTTCTGATTTTTAACAGATCCTGTACTTTCTTCATCAAACAGAAGCTTCGTCAGCTTTGTCTGTTCATCATAGAGCAACAGATCTTCAACAGGCTTTGAGTACTCCCCTTTCTTTTTGTTCCAAACTTGCCTATTTCCGGGAAGATCATCTGACATTTCAATCATTTCTTTAACCCGATTAAAATCAGCAAAAAAAGTCTGCTTTTCAGACTCCACATTTAATGTATGCCCAAGCCTTTCGATAATGACATACTCCAGGTTGGGGCATTGAGAAAAAACTTCAGGCAATATCTCTACTATTTTACCCGGAATACGGTCATCATGGGTATCTCTTCTGACGGGCTTCTTTCCGTAAGCACTTTCCTGCCAGCTCCCTCCGGAGAGATGTATTTCTTTTACTTTTTCCAGTGGATAAAGCTTTATAATCTCCTGCATGTCTACTTCAAAATTACAGGATTGACAATAAATATTATGGAGATCCAGGATAAGAAAACCGTCAATATCCTCAACAAGTTTATCTAGAAACTCCCCCTGCTCTTTCACATCATCGATAGAAAACGAAAAGGCAAGATTCTCTACACCAATAGGAATATCTACAACATCCTGAAGCCTTCTGAGTCTATCTTTCCCAATCTGAAGAATCCTGGAATGCATGGGAACCGGCAAAGGAACACCCTGGTGGAAATTTTCGGTATTCATAAATCCGAAGTGCTCAGTGATATGATTGTATTTTCTGTGTCGCAGTTCTTCTTTTAATTTCTTAAGCCAGACTTCCTGCCTGTCGGTCCATCTGGCATCAAAGAGTGAGTAGTAAACTCCGTGACCGAGGAGTCTGTTATTTTCTGCATAAAAATCTAGAAGGCCCGAAAGCCAATCCGGTTCGTCTGCATCATAAAATGTGTCAAAGGACCATTCCAATACATCCACAGAATTATTCTGTAGGATAGGGAGTATCGCGGAAACAAAATCTGCTTCCGGCATCATTGACAATCCTAACAGCGGTCTGCTCATAGGTTATCCCATTCCACAAGCCGGACAGTTGCCACCACTTCTTAGAATGGTATCTCTCTTTGGGACAAATTTTGTCTCTGCTGTTTTTACAGACTTGGGAGAATCGGCTTTTTTGACTTTAGTTACTGGCTTTTTTGCCTTTTTTACAGGTTTTGAAGTCTGCCCTGATACGCTTACAGCCATTAAACTGGCCATTACTAATGCTGGAATTTTCATATTCTTTTTTTAATGAAACTTACAATAAGTATTCCATTCATGATTTTGTTAAAAATACAACAAATTATCATAGAACATTTCAAAATTTAAAGTTCGGCTTTCGTATTTTATTATTGAAGCAGAGATTCATTGTTATTATCCGGAAATTTGATCTTCTTTATTTATATTTAACGTTAAATTATAAAGGAACATGAAAAACAGGTTGATCAAAGCCGTTTTCTTAGGATTAATAGCAACATCACATGGTATTAACGCTCAGACCACTTCATCAAATACTCAAAAAATGGAATGGTTTAAAAACGCCAAACTTGGTATTTTTATCCATTGGGGAATCTACTCTGTAGACGGAATCTCCGAATCATGGTCGTTCTTCAATAATTACATCAACCACGAAAATTATATGAAACAGCTGAATGGTTTTTCAGCTTCACAATACCGACCGGACGAATGGACCGATTTGATCAAAAAATCCGGTGCTCAATATGCGGTCATTACCACCAAACATCATGATGGTGTCGCGCTCTGGAACTCAAAAGCTGAAAAAGCAGTGACCATACCGACTCATTCTTTAGCTAAAAAAGACGTTTTAACGCCTTTTGTGATGAGCCTTAAAAAGTCAGGGCTCAAAACAGGCCTTTATTTTTCTCTTCCTGACTGGAGCCACCCCTATTATGATATCAATACACGAACAAAAAAGCGATACGAAATCAAAAATGATCCGAAACGCTGGGAGCAGTTTACCGATTATTACCAGACACAATTAAAGGAACTCTCCTTACAATACCATCCTGATCTTCTATGGTTTGACGGTGACTGGGAACATTCTTCCGGGGAATGGAAAGCTCCGCAGACCTTGGAGATTTTAAAGAAATACAATACTGACATTATTATCAATTCCAGGCTTACCAACCACGGAGACTATGATACTCCGGAACAGGGAATTCCTGTCGTAAGCCCGCAAAGCCAATATTGGGAACTCTGCTATACGATGAATGATTCGTGGGGATATCAGCCCAACGATCATCATTATAAAACTCCGAATATGATTGTCAGAACTTTAGCAGATGTGATCAGCATGGGAGGAAATTTACTTCTTGACATCGGACCAAAACCGGATGGCACTATCCCTGAAAAACAGGTTGAAATTTTAAAAAACCTGGGAAGATGGACCTCAAAAAATAAAGAAGCCATCTATGGAACCACACGTGGACTTTCGTTTGAAAACTTTAAAGGAAAATCTTCTGTTTCCGGTACCCAAAAATCCATATTCCTTTATCTTGAAGAAGCGAAAGATTTTGTGAAAGTGTATGGTTTGGCCACTCAACCAGATTCTGTGAAAATTGTTGGCAACGGTCATGATAAAGTCAATTTCAGCTTCACAAATGAAGGTACCCTAACGATTGATCTGTCTAAGGTAGCATTTGATCAGGATGTTACAACAGTAGAGCTTACCTTTAAGAATTCTCCTGTTCTCCTGAAAAATTTCAAAAAAGACACCCATACTCTCACTGAGATACTGGAAAACAAAAGCACAAAGATGGCAGCTTATGATATGGCAGATCTGCTGCATAGCGGAAATAACCTACTGAATGGGTCAGGGCTCACCAGTGACGGACAGGAAATGAAAATTCCCAAGACTGCTAAAACGAATCCAGAAACTTTGCAATGGATCAGTAAGCATGCGGAAGCTTTATACGAAACAGGAAAAGGACTTCCGGAAGGGCATTATCCCGGAATGAGTGCACTGTCAAAAGACAGACAGACCATCTACCTGTTCGTTGAAGGAACTCCTACAGGCCCCATTGCTCTGAAAGGAATAAAAAATGGAATTGCAAGAGTCAGAATTGTGGGTGAAGGATCTATTATCAGTCATGAAATTTACAATAAACTGTATTGGAGTGACACCCCGGGAATTATCTATATCGACATCCCTAAGGAAAGGCTTGACAAACATATGACAGTCATTGCCGTATTGCTGGACAAGCCTGTAGAACTACACAGGGAAAAGGTTGGAGCTATAGAAAATAATTTATAAGCTCCTATTTCAAGACATTTTGGCACAAAAAAAATCCAGAGAAAGATTCTCTGGATTTATATTTTTTAAGAGTATTTTCTTAGAAAATCTCTCTTCCTGAAAAATGGAATTGAGCTTCGATAAGAGCGTTCTCGTCAGAATCTGAACCATGAACTGCATTTTCTCCGATGCTTCTGGCAAACATTTTTCTGATGGTACCCTCTGCTGCATCTGCAGGGTTTGTAGAACCGATCAATGTTCTGAAGTCTTCAACTGCATTGTCTTTTTCTAAAACAGCAGCTACGATAGGACCTGAACTCATGAATTCTACCAATTCCCCATAAAATGGTCTTTCAGCGTGTACTTCATAGAATTTTTTAGCATCAGCAACTGTAAGCTGAGTTAATTTTAAAGCTTTGATCTTAAAACCTCCTTCTGCGATCTTACCTAATATAGCACCGATATGTCCGTCTGCTACTGCATCAGGCTTAATCATAGTGAATGTAATGTTAGACATAAATGTATATTTTTTTAATGCCGCAAAATTACAAAAAATATCTTTGATTTTTATTTTAATTTTTTTTAACATAAAAATAACTTTTATTAAGAAACTCAAAAAAAACTTTGGCACAAAAGTTGTTAATTCTATTACGATTCTCATGTTTAATTTGAGTTTTCATGGTTATTAGTTTTTACCCAGCTTCGGCTGGGTTTTTTATTTGTAAAAATTCAACCATTTTATTGAAGATTCAATAATTTTTAAAACCCATTAAAATCATATTAATACATTATTGCTTCTATTTCAATCAATGAGGTAAAATTAATTTTTTGATATTTTTTCTATATTTGTTTTTGAACAAAATTTAAACTGCCAAAAATTGTCATTTCTGTCGAAATAATAGATTCAAAAAGTGGAGTTATTGTAAAAATGGAAATGTTTTTAGCCTGGAGAAACTGTCGTTTTAATTTTTTTTCTGGAATAATTGCGAATGTTGGAGTCTGTAGATGCATAGAAATAGCAGGATTTCTATTTTAGATTTATGCAAAGCATTAATTTTAGCACTACCCAGACATTATGGGTGCAAACGGTATTTGACTGATTTGAACCAGTGAATTTCTTATTCTTCTACTCTATGGATATAAGCGGGAATAAAGAATCTATTCTTTCCTGTTCTTTAACAGTCATGGAAATGCTTCCAATTGAATATATAATCCAAGGGAAATGCAGAAATCTGATTGAAAGTGGGAAATATTCTTATGGTTTGGAAGCTTCTTCAGCCTCTTCCATCAATTTTGTATAGTTCGCATAGCGTGAATACTGGATCTCTCCGGTTTCAAGGGCATCAAGAACGGCACATTTTGGTTCGTTAATATGAAGGCAGTTGTGAAATTTACACTCCTTCCTTTTTCTGAAGATTTCAGGGAAATAATGTTGTACTTCCTCTTTTTCAATGTCGATCATGGCGAATTCACGTACACCAGGGGTATCAATAACATTTCCGCCAAAATCCCAGAAGTGCATCTGAGCAAATGTGGTGGTATGTTTTCCTTTCAGGTGGGAATCTGAAATTTCAGAAGTTTTTAAATTTAACCCAGGCTGCAATGCATTCACCAATGTAGATTTTCCACATCCTGAATGTCCGAAAAATACAGAGGTTTTATCTTTGAGAAGTTCCTGAAGCTGATCGAAATTCAATTTGGAATAGGATGAAATTTCCAAACTGTCATAGCCTATTTCCTGATAAAGAAATTCTATATCCTTCACCAGCTCTATTTCTTCTTCGTTCAGAACATCAATTTTATTGAATAAAATCAAAGGTGTAATATTATATGCTTCGCAGCAGGCCAGAAATCTGTCCAGAAATCCAAGTGAAGTTTCCGGATGCTTCAGGGTAAAGATAAAGCAGGCCAGATTTATATTGGAAGCAATAATATGGGCTTCTTTTGAAAGGTTTACGGATTTTCTGATCAGGTAATTCGTACGTGTTTCAATTTTGGTGATCCACGCCACGTCATCCTGTTCTAACTGAAATTCCACAAAATCTCCTACAGCAAGCGGATTAGTAAGTCTTGTTTTGATAAGTTTGAATTTGCCACGGATTCTGGCTTCGAAAACTTTATCTGTTCCGAATTCCATGACCTGATACCAGCTGCCTGTAGATTTAATGATTTTTCCTTTCATATGATAATTGGCTACAAAGATAAGCAATTAGGGCTTAGGATTTCGGTATCTGAGTAAACTCTTCCCTATTTCCCAAGCCCTGTTACTTATTATTGATCACTTATTGTCTATCGATCATAATACTGTTCTGTACTTCAATAGATTCTTCGTGAATCGCTTTGAATACTTTCTCAATAAATTCATGAGACATTCCTGTTTCCTTTGCTTTCTGATTTGCGTATTCGGTGATTACTTTCCATCTTTCAGGCTGGAAGATCGCAATGTCATTCTCTTTTTTAAGCTTACCGATCTTTTCAGAAATCTTCATTCTTTGGGAAAGAAGTTCAATCAACTGGAAGTCAAGATCAGAGATCAGAGTTCTGTGTCTTCCCATTTCATTATCAAAACCTGCCAGACCTGAATTTCTTACTTTTAAGTTTCCGATCAGTTCTGCCAATACTTCAGGGGTGATCTGCTGTGAGGCATCGCTCCACGCTTCATCAGGGTTACAGTGCGTTTCAATGATAGCTCCCTGGTATCCTACGTTAAGGGCTTCCTGTGTAATGTCTGCAAGACCTGTTCTGTTTCCACAGATGTGGGAAGGGTCGATCAGCATTGGAATATTGGGAAACTGGCTTTTGAAATCAAGGGCAATCTGCCAGTTCGGGTTGTTTCTGTATTTTGTTTTCTGGTAGGTTGAAAATCCTCTGTGAATTACTCCCAGGTTTTTAATATCCTGTCCTAAAAGCCTTTCCAAAGCACCAATCCATAAAGCAAGATCCGGGTTTACAGGATTTTTCACGAATACCGGCTTATCAGTTCCTCTTAAAGCCATAGCAATTTCCTGAACGGTAAATGGGTTTACTGTAGAACGTGCTCCGATCCAAAGAACATCTACGTCTGCTTCCAGAGCAGCGAATACATGGTGAGCGTTGGCTACTTCCGTAGCGGTCTTGAATCCGTATTCTTCTTTTACTTTTTTCAGCCAGTTCAGACCTATTACCCCTACTCCTTCAAAACCGTTTGGTTTTGTACGAGGCTTCCAGATTCCTGCACGGAAAATAGAGACGTTAGCATTGGTTTCTCTTATTCTTTTAGCGGTTTCAAGCATCTGAGCTTCACTTTCCGCACTGCATGGTCCCGCGATCATTAATGGCTGCGAAAGCTCATTGATCCACTCGTTCTTTACATCGATTAAATTCATACTTTTAAAATTTATTGTTTTTTTATTTTTCAAATTAACAGCAATAGTCCTTTCATTATAAAATTTACTTTATAATTCTTTTCAAAAAATGCCGTTCAAAAATGGTTTAAAGGAATCAGGAAAATAAAAGGACTTTAATTCTCCTGTATTTTTTGGAAAGAAATTCAGTTAGCAGTACCAATAAAATCGATAATACGTTCTGAAATTTCTATAATAGAAAGCAGAAAAACTAAAATAACCGCTAAAATAATTAGCGGGTGCAAAATGAGACAGATATGGGAGTACTAATTTTTCCACTTGAGTTCTGAAACTTCTGTTTATTTAGCTTTTTAAATCTAATTTGTTTTTGTCAAAAAGTTATTTTTCACAAAATTATTTGACAAAGATATAAAAAAACTCATTCTGACAAAAAAAAATTGCCATAAATACAAAAACTTATGTCAAATCAAACTTCATCAGATCGTCAAGGTCTTTTAAAATTGGATTTTTTTCAATGAATTTTTCAAATATTTTTCTTTTGGTCACGACCTCTATCTTGAGACTATCGAAGTCCCTCTGGTAGTCTACTTCAATGGCATGGTTATGAACCTTTGTTTTAAAATGATTAAAGAATTCTCCGGCTATTTTATCAAATTCCACTTTGGCAGAATCTGAAGGATATAAAACTTTAATGGTATTTTCCCCGGACTTTATCAGTTTAAATGCTTTTACGGCATTAAAGATAAAACTGCTTCTGGTCTGAAGCTGCTTCAACATAAGGTTCCATTCCATCTGCAGATCTGTTTCTGTAAAATGGTTTTTAGGAAGGCTTTCTGTTCTTACAGCCACGGTTTCTTCTTTGATCTCTTTCTCTTCTTTATTCAGGAAAGAATTGATGCTAAAACCTGAAGAAATCCCCTGTCTTGACAATGGTTTCGTAGTTTTTACAGCAGTTTCCTGCACAACCTCAGGCTGGACAGGTTTTTCTACCTTTACTTCTTTTTTCTCGGGAGCTTTTTCGGGAATAATCCTCACTTCCTGTTTCTCACTGAGAAACGGGGCCAGTATTAAGAACTTTTTTTTTTAGTATCGCCTAAATTAGCTGTCAGGGAAGACAGCTGCATTAATGCAATTTCTACTGTAAGTCTTGGATTCTTGGAGTTCTTATAATTAATATCCGCATGGTTGCAGATTTCAACGCCGTCGATGAGCTGCTGGGCATTCCATTTCTGGCTTTGCTCTACGAATTTCACTTTTGTCCTCTCCCCGACTTCAATGAGTTCTATTGTTCTGGCATTCTGGGCCATCATCAGATCTCTGAAATGATTTCCTAATCCTGCAATAAAGATATGGGGATCGAAACCTTTTTTTACAATATCATTAAAAGCAAAAAGGACTTCGGGAATTTTATTCTCTTTGGCCAGGTCTACTATATTAAGATACTGGTCGTAATCCAGAATATTGAGAACTTCGGCGGCTTTGGCCAGCGTGATATTTTTCTGGGAGAAAGTAGAAAGTCTGTCGAAAATGGAAAGTGCATCTCTTAAAGCACCATCGGCTTTCTGGGCAATTAAATAGAGAGCATCGTCTTCATACTGGATATTCTCCTTCTGAGCGATGTTTTTTAAATGTCCCTGAATATCTTCTATGGTAATTCTCTTAAAGTCATAGATCTGGCAGCGCGATAAAATGGTAGGAATTATTTTATGCTTCTCTGTAGTCGCCAAAATAAAAATAGCGTGTGCCGGCGGTTCTTCAAGTGTTTTAAGGAAAGCATTGAAGGCGGCAGAAGACAGCATGTGCACCTCATCGATAATATAAACTTTATATTTACCTACCTGAGGCGCAAAGCGGACTTGATCAATCAGTTCCCTGATATCATCCACGGAATTGTTGGACGCCGCATCCAGTTCATAGATGTTATAGGCGAAGCCGTCTTCTGAAACAGAACCATCCTTTTCATTGATTTTCCTGGCCAGAATTCTGGCGCATGTAGTTTTGCCTACACCCCTGGGACCGCAGAAAAGTAAGGCCTGAGCCAGTTGATTTTCTCCAATAGCGTGTTCTAACGTATCCGTAATATGAGATTGCCCTACTACAGTGTCAAACTGCTGTGGGCGATATTTTCTTGCAGATACGATAAAATTTTCCATTGGTCAAAAATAAGAAATATAGTTTTAATTTGAAAATTAAAAGTTTTCAAATTATCAACAAAAATTTATTTTCGGTAAAATTGGAAAACTCTTAATCATTATTTTTTTACGTAAGACAGATCAATTAATTCAGCGATAGCGTCCTCAATAGCTTTTCTTCCTTCATCACTTTTCAGATCCACACCGCAGAATTTGTTGGCATTGTATCCTGTGTAAAGGTTTAGGTAGTAAGCTCCTGAAACAAGTAATGCCATGATAGCTCTTGTTCTAATTGCCTGATCTCCGAAATAAGGATCGATGATGTTTTCAAACAAAACTTCTCCGGCCTCTTCTCTCTGCTCGTTTAATTTTTTAAGAATCGGTTTACTTTCAGAAAGTTCCCAAAGGATAATTTTCTGTAATTCCTTATTTTTCCTAAAACTTTCGAATTGCGCAAGCACCGCTTTCTTACAAAGCTCTTTTCCACCGTCTGACAAATCTACATCTACACTGTCCTGGCTTATTTTGCTCCAATAATCCTGAGATCTGATATATTCATCAATAAGTTTATCTGTACTGCCAAAATACTCATAGATCAGTTTTTTGTCAAAACCTGCTACAGCAGCAATTTTACTCACCTTTAATCCAGAATAACCTTTTACTCTAAGGATTTTACCAACTGCCGCCAGCAGTTTCTGTTTGGTTTTTTCTTTGTCCCTGATGGGACCTTGCACTACTTTTCTGGGCATAATTTATTATTTTTTTGCAATATGCAATTTTGTATTGATATCTTCAAATATATTTAAAGTTTTATCCAAATGTTCCTTCTCATGTCGGGCCGTTACACTCATCCTGATTCTTGCATCTTTTCTTGATACAGCAGGATATATGATAGGGTTTGTATAAATCCCCTGCTCCATCAATAGCCTTCCTACATCGCCTGTAATATGGGGATCCCCAATCTTTACAGGAACAATGGCTGAACAGGTAGTTCCTGTATCAAGTCCCAGATCATCAAGCCCTTTTTTAAGATAGTTGATATTACTCCAAAGCTTTTCTCTCCAAACCGGTTCTTCATCTATTAATTCTATAGCTTTAATAACTCCTGCTGAAGAAGGCGGCGCTGTAGCTGAAAAGATTTGCTGGCGGGATTGGAATTTAAGGAAAGTGGCTATTTTTTTATCGGCAATAACGTATCCTCCCAGGTTACCAAAAGTTTTACTAAAAGTTCCTGTCATAATGTCCACTTTACTAAGCAAATCTGTCTGTTCTAAAGTTCCTCTTCCTGTTTCTCCCAACACCCCTATACCATGAACATCATCTACCATTAGAAAAGCGTTATACTTTTTAACAAGGTCATAGATCTCTCTGGTATGCGAAATATCACCATCCTGGGAATACACTCCATCGATTACAACGAGTTTTGTACGGTACTGATTCTCTGATGTCTTCAAAATGTGTTCCAAATGTTCCAAATTATTGTGTTGAAACGTTTTTTTATTAGTATACGCACATCCTTCATGTACACTGGCATGAACTGCCATGTCTAAAATAGCCAGATCTTCCGCTTTCATAAGGCATTGTAACATGGCACTGTTTGCAGTATATCCGGTGGTAAAAACCACTGCTTCCTCACCGTCTCTTCCAAAAAAATCTGCAATTCTTTTTTCTAATTTGTCATGATAATCAAAATATCCTCCGATAAGAGGTGTAGCTCCCGTACCTGTTCCGTATTTTTCTATTCCTTCTATCGCAGCCTGCTTTACTTTCGGGTGCTGGGTAAATCCTAAATAATCACTGGACACGAAACTTACATATTCTCTGCTTTGGTTGGCAATTTCTACATTTAATGTTGCGTTGGTTCCGGAAGTATTTCTCAATCTGTAATGCAAACGCCCATTAGATTTCATGTAATCCAGAAAATCGCTGAAGATTTCTGCTCTTTGAAGAATATCATAATCGGGAATATTCTCAAAATCCTTAAAAGTTGCTGTTGTAAAATCGATACTCATCCTTAATGTTGTTAGTTGTTAATGTTAGTTGTTTGAAGAAACAAATATATGATTAATTAAAGCTTGTAAAATCTATCTATTATATTAAATATTATACATCATATAGGACTTTTACGTTATGATCTGACAATCATATTACTTTACTTTATGGATACATTCATTTACCAGTTTTAACAGTTAGTTAGGTTTTTATTGACATAAATTTAACAAAAAAAAGGCAAGCATAAATCAATATATCTAAATAAATCACAAAAAAAAGACAAATGTTTTCACAATTGCCTCATTTCTAAAATATTATTTTTTTCTTTAATAATCAGCTATAAAAATTCCGTCAAATTCTGAAGTCAAAAAAAGGACTTATCCTTCTATTTTTTTTCAATTTCGACTTCTAACTTTGACGGAATTTTTATCATTTTAATTTACTCTTCTTCCTGAATTCTCCCGGTGTAGTCCCTGTCATTTTTTTGAAGAACTTAGAAAAGTTAGAAGGATCGTAGGTAAAGACTCTTGCAATTTCTGCAATGGACTGATCTGAATCTTTAATGACAGCCTTTGCTTCATTAATAATTTTCTCATCATAAAAGTAACAGGGATGCTGTCCTCTTTCTTTTTTTACAGTGTCCGTAAGGTGTTTATGTGAAACAGCAAGCTTGCCGGCAATTTCGTTGAGCTCCATAAATTCGGGAACTGTTCCGGAAATCACCTCCTGAATATGTTTTTCGAGAAAAGCAAAATACTGCATGGTAATCTCTTCACTTCTTTTCATTTCCTAATCATCATTTTTTATAGTAAAATTTTAATCTGTAAAATTAAAGATAAGAATAAAAGAAACGCGGTGAACTTTTCGGGTATTTACGATTATCCTATTATTAATAAAACCCGTCTTTAAATGCCTGTACAGAGTTTTTCACATTTAGTTTTTCAAGGATGTTTTGGCGATGTCGGCTTACGGTATTGATACTTATCGAAAGAAATTCTGCGATCTGTTTGCTGGCATAGCCTTCGCCTATGTATTTCAATACTTCCAGTTCTCTTCGGGACAGTATGTTTTGATAATCCAGCTTGTCTTTTACGACCACTTGCCCCTTCACAGTATTAATGATCATAAAATTGGAAACAAGAGGTTGCGTTTGATCCAGTGCGATCTGATAAAGACAAAGTGCCAATCTCAGTTTCCCGTTATTGGGAGAATACATATAAAACATCCGGTGTTTTACCATTTTGTAATTATTGTCTTTATCTTTCATCCTGATTGTTGAAAGCACACAATAGTCTGACCGAAGTTCTGAATTCAGAGAATCCATCAGTTCATAAAATCTCAATTCATGGATGTATTTTTTGAGTCTGTCATCCGGATGTATTTTCTTGATGATCTCCTCTTCCCAGATCGAGTTGATTTCTGCTGGATTTTCTTCCATATTCAAGCCCAATTCCAACGCAGTCTTTGGTTTGTACACATAGCTTTTATCAGCCTGCATATCACTTAGGACCGATACGGCACCTTCCATCTGTGCATACATCAATGCCCTCTGCTTATATATCTCTATGTCGAGCTGGCATTTTCCGGCCGTTTTACCCAGAAGCCGGTTGTTCAGTTTTTCTATGATCTCCATAAATGGTTATTTATCAGTATTGGCAGAATATAGGTTTAGTAATATTTTTGCTAAAGTAATAATTTACGTTCAGCTAAAGAGAAATGAAGAGATTGGTTTTAAGTTTTTGTGTTATTTTCCTGGTTCAAAAAACGTTTTCGCAGACATTGGAAAAGATGAACTGGTTCAATGAACCGGAGAAATGGGAAATTAAAAATAATAGTTTATCGATGTTTGTTACTCCCCAGAGCGACTACTGGAGAATTTCCCATTATGGATTCACAGTAGATGATGCTCCTTTTTATTATACAACTTACGGTGGGGAGTTCGAGGCAAAAGTGAAGATCACCGGAAATTACAAAGCCAGATTTGACCAAATGGGCCTTATGTTGAGAACAGACGAAAAGAATTACATAAAGGCAGGCATTGAATTCGTAGACGGGAAATACAACCTGAGTACTGTGGTAACCCATGGAACAAGTGACTGGAGTGTTATTACATTAGACAAAGTACCTTCTACAGTCTGGATAAAAGCAATAAGAAGGCTTGATGCTGTGGAAGTATTTTATTCTTTTGATGATACCCATTATACGATGATGCGCAATGCTTATCTGCAGGACAACACTCCCGTAATGGTTGGCTTAATGGCCGCATGTCCGGACGGAAACGGCTTCACAGCAGTTTTTGAAGGGTTTACAGTAAAACACCTTCCCGACCAGCGCAGGCTGAAATGGCTTGAAGACAACAAATAGCGATTGAGTTTTTAATTCAATATATAGTCAATTTTTATTCACCTCCCTCTTTCTGGGGAGGTTTTTTGTGTGAGGATGTGAGGATTCTGTGAAAATTCCGAACTTAAATAAGGGAGTCAGTCATCGTTCTATATCCGGGCTTTTTGAATTTTTCTAAAATTTCATCGTTTATAAAATTTTCCTGGAAAAATTTTCATCAATTTCTATTGTTTCATTGGATAAAATTCAGATCAAATATCTCTCACCATGATAATTTATGTGCATAAAATCACTAATTTTACAGCTCAGAATCAATTCACTTAATGACAATACACAAAACGCAACTATTAATGAAAAAGAAATGTATTCAGTTATTCCCAACACTTATAAAAACTTCGGCTTGTACAATGACTATTATTAATAAATTTCCGGAATAATCAAACGGAAAGCATAGATCATTTATGCCTATATGAAAGCCTGGACATTGTTTTTTGTAATTTTGTTTTCGGATATTTACAGACAACGTCATACTTCCACATGCTACCTTATTGACAACAGTCTTATGCAACGAGCAGAGCCTATTGTCAAGCATTGCCATGACTTTACGTGGATCTCTGACGAAATGTACAAAGAAAGAATTACAGCAATAATTAACGACTCCAAAAGCGGAGCTTTTTACATGATTAATCTAAGTATTTTATCCGGTTGCGCCTGGCATATCCTGAAAAATTCTGCACAAAAGATATTTGATGGAGTGTCCCACTTGATATCATCGAAAATAATAAAAAAACTAACTATAATAACCACCGATACGGGAGCGAAAATCTACACTGACAAGATGAATAACAACAGCAGCCTATTAAACAATCCAAAGCTTGAAAATCCTGATTTTAAAAGGAAAAGCTTGAATGCTGTATATGATTTTCTATCTGTCAAAGTTCATTTCAGCTCCAATTTTACCAAAGTAAGTATCGTAGAAAAAACTCTTATTAGAGCCCACTTTATATGAATGAAAGAATCTTAGTTGCTGATGACCACTATGTAGTAAGAGCAGGCACTGCTTTAGTGTTAGAATCTATCCATCCACAAATTAAAATAGATTTTGCAGAGAATTATGATCAGGTAAAAAACCATGTGACCGCGCATCAGTATGACCTTATTCTTCTGGATATTGATATGCCGGGAACAAAGTATAAGAAAATGATTCCTGAGCTTAAAAAACTTCAGGAAGGCCTGAAGATCCTTGTATTTTCAAGATATGATAAGGAAGTAGCCATACAGTATATCAGGGAAGGCGCAGAAGGTTATCTGAATAAACAGAGCAGTGAGGAAGAAATCAAAGAAGCCGTAAGGTCTGTCTTAGAGAAAGGCTACTATTATCCGGGTGAGCTGATCGGGCTTATCATCCAGAATAAAAAAAGTAATCCTGCTGAAAAGCTCTCGACCCGGGAATATGAGATTTTTAAGCTGCTGGCCAATGGTACCGGAAATCTTGAAATCGGCAATAAACTGGATATCCAGATGTCTACCGTAAGTACTTATAAAAAAAGGATCTTTAAAAAGCTCAATGTTTCTAATATCGCAGAGCTTATTAAAGTTCATGAAATGATGCACTAGTGCGTTTTGAAAGCCTGTCAATATCATTTTTATGTTTTCAAAAATTGAGGCCGGATATTGTATTTCAACATCCGGCCCCCGATACACAATAACCTCCTGATCTGAGCAGCCTACCCCTATTTTTCTACTGTTAGGATGATCGTCTGTTTTTACCAACTCCAAAGAGATCATTCATTTTCCCCATTTTTAATTATATTTGTGTTTTATTTATAAGGTAAAATACGGTTGGAACATTGTTTAAATCGTACTTCAACACAATGGTTATTGATTTTTTAGTGAATCTGACGGTAAATGCATCAGTAATGGTCCATCCACTTTATAAATAAGCAATAAAACGGGAACACTTACCAAACACAAAAGACAATAGCTTAATACATTTATTTTCAATGTTTAACCGCTCGTATAGGTATTGAAACAAACCTCATTATTCTCGAAACACAGATGACAGCCGCAAAAAACATAAAAACTGAAAGAATAGAACATTACAAAAGACAATTGATCCACTATTATATTATCCTGATGTCAATCACTCTTTTTGTATTTGCTCTTACCTTTACTTTTATTATCCCTGATAAAATCATGTCATGGTATCTTTACGGCGGGTTGTTTTTCATGACATATACCTATATTATTGTCCGGAAAAATTATTCGGTGAATACTCTGGTTCATTTATTTATGATCCTGGCTTCCTTTTATAATTTTTATATTATGCTGGCTTTCTGGAACAACTCTGTAGCAAGTTTTGTCTGGCTGATTCCCATTCCTATGGGAGCTTATGTTTTTTTCTCAAGAAAATATGTCCTTATTTATATCGTATTTATTATTTTGAATATTGTTGTTGGCTATCTGATCAATAAAAATTTCGACTTTAATTTTCCAAAACATAGTCCGGAGGATGTAAAAATGACTGATACGTTTCTGGTTATCGCCAATGTAGCAGTCATATCGCTCCTGCTCTATTTTAAAGACAAAATCAGGAGGGTGGAAATCTACAACGAAATTGAGGAAAAGTCACAAGTGGAAACTAAAACCACACCACCTTCTATAGAAAATAGTCCCTTCTCAGAGGAGCTGTTTGAAAAAATTGAAAATATCATGAGGGAGAAACATCTGTATAAGGATGTCAATTTTAATATTTCCAGATTATCTGCAGAAATGAATATCAACAGTGGCTATATTTCAAAATCAATCAGATGTAAAGGTTATCCCAATTTTAATAATTACCTTAATCTATACAGAATCAATTGTGTAAAGAAGCTTCTTGATGAAAATGACCTCGAGAGAGTTACTTTAATGTACATTTATACGGAAGCTGGATTTTCCAATCAGTCTACATTCAACCGGGTCTTTAAGCAGATCGAAGGAATTACCCCTTCGGAATATATCAGCAAAATGGCTCAATGATTGGTTTTACCAATACATCTTATCGAATAAAGCATTTTCAGGATTGAAAAAATATCGTGAACTTTACTGGACCTTAATTTCTATAAAAGCCAGGTGTTTTTAATCGTAAAAAATCATGGATCTATCTGAAAAAGCGGAAAAAGGAAGCCAGAGGTTCCGTTCTATAAAACTTTGTATTTTCTTTTCGGGACTTTCTGTTTTTGCACAGCTTTATCTTTTTCAGCCGATGCTTCCCACAGTGGCAGAATATTTCAAAACAACGGCAGGAGACAGTTCTCTGCTGGTATCCTCTTCTACTATTGGCATGGCAGCCGGCTTACTGTTTTTTGCTTTTAAGGCAGACAGCTATTCAAGAAAGAGTCTCATGACCTTTTCACTGATTTCATCCGCATTGCTTACCATTATTTCAGCATGGATGCCCAGCCTAAGCCTGCTCATCGCAACGGGCTTTTTAAAAGGTTTTGTAGTCTCCGGAGTTTCTGCCGTGGCACTTGCTTATCTTACGGAAGAAGTACATATTTCTGTGGTTGCCCTTGCCATCAGCATGTATCTCAGTGGCAATACGATTGGAGGAATGAGCGGGAGAATACTTGCGACTATTTTAGCGGGAGAATTCGGATGGCGAAATGCAGTTCTCATCATTGGAATAGAAAGTCTGATATTAGGTCTAGTTTTCTGGAAGCTATTTCCGAAATCAAAGTTCTTTAATCCGCAGAAAACAGATTATTCTCTCAAGGTAAAACAGATGAGGCGTTTCTTCACAGATCCCTATATGCTGCGTTTATATTGTATTGCAGCCCTTCTGATGGGCACTTTCGTCAGTGTATACAATTTCCTGACTTTCAGACTTGAAGACCCGCCTTTTTCCTTAAGCCATTTTGTCATCGCTTTTATATTTCTAATGTATATTTTCGGGGTATTCGGTACGGTGATCACGAGCAGATTATCCAGGAGATTCAGCCGTAATCTTATTCTGAAGGGTTCTGTGCTTTTTATGCTTTCCGGTGCTGCCCTATTGTTCTCAGAGAATGTTTATATGATTATTTTCGGTCTGGGAATTTTTACGCTGGCTTTTTTTGCCGCTCATACAATGGCCAGCCAGATGATTGCGCTCCGTGCGAAACACGGAAAATCCTCCGCCACTTCTATTTATTGGCTTTTTTATTATTTCGGATCCAGTATTCTTGGAAGTGGCACAGGCTATATTCTTCATTCATTTTCATGGAATGTTTTTATAACAGTCCTTCTATTTTCTTTAGGTATTTCGTTCCTGCTTGCTGCAAGAAATAAAGATCTTAAAGTTCTTTAACAAAGAAAATATACCACACAGGCACCACATTGCATTTTCTATTTTATCCCGATTTTAAGAAAAAAGCGTATTATTTTAACACATAATTAATTATGAATAGAAAAAATTAACATAACATTCAAAAACACAGGACATTCACTATAATGCAGGGCATAATATTTGCAAGTATAAATACAACACACACCTTTCTAAACTCACAATATTATGAACGCAGCAGATCTTAAAATTAAAAACTTAGTTGAATACAAAAACCAGACTTACACGATCACTGAAATATTTCACGGAGCCAACCAAGATTATTTCGTGAAAATTGAAAATGATTTTCATAGTATTTCAGTTCCGGCTGATTCTATCAGACCTATTCAGATCACGGAGGAATGGCTTGAGAAATTTGGATTTTTACGAACGTACAGTTCAGAACAGAGAATCCGTTATGAAAGACCAGAAATATTTATCAAATATGACATTGACCTAAGTTCAAAAAAAATCCTGGAGGGCCTGAAAATTTATGGTAACTCTATCAGATGTAAGTATATTCACGAATTTCAGAATATCTTCTCCTGCCTTTTTGGAAAGGAGCCTGCAACGTCTAATTTTGGACTGCTCAAGACAGAATCTTAGTTTATTATATGTTTATTATAAGGAAACCGCTGCTTTTTTTGCAGCGGTTCCTGTTTTATGTTGTTCTGTCATTTTTAAGACCAGAACATTCGGATGAAAGGTTTAACATAAAATCATCTCTCGTCGATGTTCAAGTTATTTTTGTTCTCTTTCTGCAAGCTGCTCCATTTGTTTTTGAAGTCTTTTCCTTTTAGCATTTTCACGCTGTTCTTTGCGGAAATCCCAGGGTGATACGGCTTTTTTATCCTGCCATAGTCCCCGTTTTTTGGTTTTTGCAATTTCCTGCATTTCTCCTAAATCAGCATCTTTAGAATAAGAATAATACCACCATCCGTATCCGGCTTTTATAATCTCCGCTGAAAGATACTTTCCGTTATCGTAATATACTTTGGCTACCGAACGTCCGTAGCGATCCTTATTAGTCTCTGTGAACATGATTTTTCTTGCAAAAACCTGGTCTGATGTAAACTGTTTGGCATTTTTACCAAACGGCTGTCTCTTTTCCGGACAATCTACTTCTGCCAGGCGAAGTTTCTTCTGTACATTTCCGTCTAATAAAACCGTGATAGTGTCTCCGTCTGAAATCCCAACTACTTTTGCCTTCGTCTGTGAGAAAAATGAAAGAGGAAAGCATAACAATGCACATAGAACTATTCTCATGCTGCGAAATTATGTATTTATTTCGAAAACCCTGTACCAGCCGTAGTTTTTTTTATGTTTTTCACTTTTTCAAGACACGTTAAATTCCAACATTTTTATAATCCGGATTTCAGGACTTTCAATAATTCAGTCTGCTGGATTACATCATTTTTACTGCTGATCAGATTATAATTCGCCTGAAGCCAATTGTTTCTCACGACAAAGAAAGTATACGCATCCATCAGGCCTTCTTTGTATTTTTCCTCTGATTTCTGAAAAGACAGTTTCTGATTTTCAAAATTAGATTCCAAAAGGCTGTACTTTTCCTGAGCATTTAAAAACTGGGCTTTTATGGAATTGATGCTTTGGGTAAGATTATTAACAATCAGTTCTTTATCATAATTGGAATTAATCACATTCAGCTTTGCAATTTCCACGTTGTTTTTTACCTGAAACTTATTAAAAACCGGAATATTAAGTCCAAAAGACAGGGACTGGTTTTTATTCTGAGTAAACTGATCTGAAAAGCTTACGGTGGAAACATTGTCTTTATTTAAAAATTTATTATAAAAAGTAGACCAGCTGTAGCTTCCATTAAGGGTAGGCAGATACGCTGAACCTGCAAGATTTACACTCTTTTCCTGAGCTTTTATTTCTGCAAGAACGGTCTGATAAGCGGGATTATTTTCCAACAATCTTTTGGTAAAATCCGACTGATCAAAATCTTCGTCCGGTAAAGTCTCTTCATTGGTCATTACAAAATCTACAGAATCCTGAGTGAGAACTAAAGCGTTAAGAAGATTAATTTTCGCCAGGTCTCGTTGATTTTTTGCAGTCACCCACTGTTCCTGCAGGGTTCCCAAATTGGCTTTGATATCATAAATATCACTTTTTGAGCGGCTTCCTATTTCCACCTCTTTTTCTGTTCGCTTAATTTGCTCTTCTATTCCTGAAATCTGAGTTTCCAGGACATCAAGCCAGCTTTTACTGTTTTGATAGATAAAAAAGGTTTGAATGACATTCAGTTTCACTTCATTCTGAGCCTTTTTCAGTTTGTAGGTACTGGTTTCTTTGTTCAGTTTCGACAGGGAAATATTCACATAATTCCGCCAGTTAAAAAGCTCAATATTAGCCTGCGCTATAAACTGGTCATATTGTGTATTAAGTACTTCTCTCTGATTGTTGGATTGATTAATCGATGATCCGAAACTATAGCTATGATTGATTCCGGCTTCTACAGAGGGCAATAACATGCCTTTTGAGGCTGCAATCTGGTGATCATTTTTTTTTATGTTTATCGTTGCCTGCTTTACAAGTGGATGATTGGCAGCAGCATAGTCCAGACACTGCTGAAGGTTCCAGGATTGCTGCGCAGGAAATAGCCCGACAAAAAATATGAAAATAAAATTTTTCATGTAAAAGATTAATTTAAATGTATTTTAAAGAAAATAAGTACCCGGAATGAATATCATTCGTATTTAAGATACTTTACAAGACTTACTTTTGTCGCTTTATACGCTTTAATACTCACAACTACGAATGTTAACACAAGTAGAGTAAGAAGACTTATAATGAATGGCAAAACAGGCATATCAATTCGGTAAGCGAAATCTTTCAGCCATTCGTTCATCAGATAATAACTGATCGGAATGCTGATAAGAACAGCAGTGAGTGTAATCCAAAGAAATTGTCTGGTCAGCCCCATGATTAAAATTCCGTCTGAAGCTCCCAAGGTCTTTTTAATCGCCACATCTTTCAGTTTCTGTTCGATCATCAATGAAGATAATGCGAATAATCCTAACAGGGCCACCATAAGTACCATGGCATTCAGAATGGTGAAAAGGGTTTGCTGTTTTTTGTATTTCTCAAAAGTTTTGGCAAACTTCTGATCAACAAAGAAATAGTCGAAAGGATATCCCGGTTCTACTGATCCTGACCAGTATTTTTTAACTCTTTTTAGAGTGCCATCAATATCATCCGATTTTACCTTGAGCTGAATATTATAGACATTTAATCTTTTCCATTCTGTTTCCCTGTAATGAAAAAAGACAATAGGTTCTATGGCTGTTCTCAAGCTTCTGATGTTGAAGTCTTTTACAATCCCTACAATATTATATTTTTTGTTATCAAATCCGGGACGGATTTGATTCTTAAAAACCTCGTCATCCTTCCATCCGAATTTTTTCACAAAAGCTTCGTTGACCAAAACATTATTGATGGTGTCTGATGAAAGATTCGGGTCCAGCCAGCGCCCTTTTTTCAGCTTCACATTCATAAACTGAAGGTAATTGTAATCCATAGATCCATGTTGAGCCTGGATACTTTTGTCCATAAAATCAACATTTGAACTGCTGGATCTGTTGCTTCCGGGAACAACTTCTCCATAAGAAACTTCAGCCACACCTGGTATTTTGCTCATCTCTGTTTTAAGTCTTTCGTACTTCAGCCAGGGTTTGGGATTAAAATCACTGAAGTTGATCATCAAGATCTGTTTCCCACTGTACCCAAGATCTTTGTCCATCATATATTTCACCTGCTGATTCACAATCAGTCCGCCAATAATGAAGAATGAAGAAATAATAAGCTGTAAAGTAAGAATCCCGTTTCTCAGCCAAATTCCATGTTTGCTTCTTGCGAAATTTCCTTTCAGGGTTTCTATGGCTTTGAAGTTGGACAAATACATGGCCGGAATCAATCCGGAGATCAATGTTACCAGAATCACCATTGTAAAGGAATAAAAGTAGATATGCCAGTCATCCATCTTCATTTCCTTATCAAAAAACTTGTTGAAGCTTGGTAAAAGAAGCTCTGTTAAAGCCAGTGAAAGCAGATAGGAAGCGATGCAAATCATAAAGGTTTCCAGTAAAAACTGAACAATAAGATTGGATCGTGTGCTGCCAATCGCTTTTCTTACTCCTATTTCTTTTGCCCTCTGAGAAGCCTGTGCTGTTTTCAGGTTAATGAAGTTGATAGCCGATAAAACAACGATCAAGACAGAAAGGGTAAACAATATCATGATGGTTTTAAAATCAGGAGTTCCAAACCAGGATGCTTTTGCGTGAAGTTTTATTTCATCAAGCGGAGTAAGTACACTAGCGGTAGGGCCATATAAATCCAAATATTGTTCGGTTGTCATACCTGAAGGATCCTTATCAAGTTTTGCTCTGTATTCGAAAACTTCTTTTCTGAATTTTTGCTGTACAATAGCAGGATCTGTTCCTTCTTTCAACATAAAAAAGCAACCATAATTGAAATTTCCCCAATTCTTTTCATCACTTTTAATCTGTTCCACCGGATTAATAATGAACTCGGGCTTGATCTGGCTGTTTTCTTTCGGCAACTCATAAACAGCAGTTACCACGTAATTTTTGCCATCAAATTTGACACTTTCTCCAGCGGCATTCGTTGTACCGAAAAGATTTTTAGCCGCAATTGTTGACAATGCAATGACCCCTTCTCCCTTCAAAGCATTTTTGTAGGTTCCGGAAACCAATTTAAAGGGAAAAAAATTAAAAAAGCTCTCCGAAGATGTCATCCCTTCCCGCTGATAAACCGTTTTGTATTTGGTCGTCATTTTAATTCCTATTCCCGAACCGTTGAACAAAACATAATCCTGTACTCCCGGAATGACTTCTTTGGCACGTTTTGCCATTGGGATAGAAATATTATTCCCGTAAGAATTTTCTTTCTTATGATAGGTTTGGAAATAGTAGATATGATCTTTTTCTGGATTCCATTTTTCGAATGATTCTTCATCATTCCAATGCAGGAGAATCAGCATAAATCCGGTAAGACCCACCGTAAGTCCGAATAAATTGATTGCAGTAGACAACCAGTTTTTTTTATAATTAATGAAAGCTATTTTAAGCCAGTTATTTAGCATGGTAGTATAATTTTGTAAGTGATGAAGGTATATTTCCAACCCTATTCAGGTCGAAAATACACCTGACATCAAAGAAGCAGAGCTTCCACGGTTACTAGTTTTTTACAATATAATTTAGTTAAAGAATGTTCTAACTACTGGAGTTCCTGAGCATCTGCTTTTTCAAAGACATCTCTTCTTTGGGAAGCATGTTCTTCATTAAATATTTCACCGTCTTTCATATTGACAATTCTTGAAGCAAACCCTGCATCGTAAGAAGAGTGCGTTACCATTATAATGGTGGAACCTTCTCTGTGAAGTTCTGCCAGGAGATTCATCACTTCGTTTCCATTGGAACTGTCAAGATTTCCGGTAGGTTCATCGGCAAGAATCAACTGCGGTTTTGTCACCAGAGCTCTTGCAACGGCTGCTCTCTGCTGCTGACCTCCCGAAAGCTGCTGTGGATAATGCTTCGCACGGTGACCGATATTGATTTGCTCCATAATTTCCTCTACCCTTCTTTTTCTTTCAGAAGAGGAAACTCCGTTATAAATTAAGGGTAATTCTATATTTTCATAGACATTAAGCTCATCTATGAGATTAAAATTCTGGAAAATGAATCCAATATTTTTCTTTCGGATAGCAGATTTCTTTTTTTCTCCAGCTTTTACAGTTTCCACATCTGCAAATTTGTAAGATCCTGCAGAGGCATCATCCAGCAAGCCAAGAATATTAAGAAATGTAGATTTCCCACAGCCAGAAGGCCCCATTATGGCTACAAACTCCCCTTCTTTGATGTGAAGGCTTACATTATTTAAAGCATTGGTTTGTACGTCTTCAGTTTTATAGATTTTAGAAAGATTCTGAACATTAATCATTTTGATTCTTATTTAAATGTGAAGGTTAATTATTTTTTATTTTTAATCTCAAGGATTTCATATTTTTTTATATCTGAATAGTCAGATGTAATCACTGTTTCACCGCTTTTCAATCCCGAAACTACTTCGTAAAATAAAGGATTTTCACGCCCTAAAGCAATGTTTCTTTTTTCTGCTTTATTTCCTTTTACCACGAAGATCCATTTTCCGTTGGTATCTTTATAAAAATTACCTTTAGGAACCATTACACTCTGGGTATCGGCGGAAAGTTTCAGTTTAACGCCAAAAGTCATCCCTATTTTGAGGTTTTGAGGTTTCACATCTGTAAAGTTAAGCTCTACAGAAAACTGACCGTCCTTTACTTCCGGTAAAATTTTTGTAATGATCACGTTATAAGATTTACCGTCATTATCCAGGCTTCCTTTAATTCCGATTTGAAGTTTATTGATGTAGTATTCATCTACTTTGGCAACCAATTTATAGCCATCCATCAGATCGATTTTACCAATACTCTGTCCGGTTGTCAGATTTTCTCCTATGGAAACATTAAATGATGACAACCTTCCAGAAGCCGGAGCCATAATCAGGAAATTGTTTTTATTGGAATGCAGGATCTGAAGGCTTTTCTCCATCTGACTAATAGAAGAATTAACGGCAGACATTTGTGAGCTTCTGGATTTTTTTTCAGTAAAAGCTCCCTTTTCTACGATTGATTTTCTTTGTTTCTGGTAATTCAGATTCTGCAAACTGATGTCATAATCTGTCTTTTTCCCAATTTCAGCGTCATACAGTCGTTTTTGCAAATTAAATGACTGCAAAGCGGTATTATAATCATTCTGGGACTGCAGTAATTCCTTATCCTGAGCGAATTCCTGATTTTTAAGCTCAAGAAGCGTGCTCCTCATCTGGCTGATCTGCTGCATAATTCCGGTTTCCTGGTTCAGATAATTAAACTCTGTATTGGGGTTGTACACCCGTGCAATAGGTTGTCCTTTGGTTAACATCTGCCCGTCTTCAGCAAATATTTCTTTGATGGCACCGCCTTCCAAAACATTAACCAAAGAGGAATTGAGAGATTGCGTCTGTGCGGTGAGCATCAACATGTCTTCAAACTTTCCCCGGGTGACTTCATCCATCTGGATGTCTTCTGCCGAAATATTATACGTCTTTTTTTGTTTCATAAAATACAGACTGAATAGTGATCCTGCCACTATTATTATCAATCCGACTAAAACAATTTTCAATTTAGATTTCTTTTTTACTATTTTCGTATCCATAATTAAGATAACTCGTTTGCTTACAATTAATTACACAATCCAGATGCCAGTAAATTATAAATTTGTAAGTCTCTGACAATCTGAAATAAAGCTTTAAACCTATTTTTAAAAACTGTTCATTATCGGACACTTTTTGTGCGATAATGAACACTTAAGCTTTAATTTTGTGTATTGAGTTCTCTGTTTAATTAATTTTTTAAAAATAATATGCGTAAAAAAGAAGCTCATATTTTGATTGTAGATGATAATGAAGATATTTTATTTTCTGCAAGGGTTTGGCTCAAGAAGTTTTTCTCAGAGGTAAGCTGCCTTAGCCATCCTACAAAAATTCTGAAATTTATAACTGAAAATCAGATCGATGCTGTTGTTTTGGATATGAATTTCCGGAAAGGATTTGAAAATGGTCAGGATGGTCTGTATTGGATGAATGAGATAAAAACACTTGAACCACAGCTTCCTATCATTCTGATGACGGCTTATGGTGAAGTGGAACTGGCTATTGAAGGCTTAAAAAAAGGAGCTTCAGATTTTATCCTCAAACCATGGAATAACGAAAAACTGTATGCCTCAGTTAATCTTGCCGTTGATATTTCACGAAAGAATAAAAAGCTCAGTCAATGGGAAAACATCAATCAAAAAAGCAATCAGTATCAGCTGGACAGTCATTCTCAAAAAATGCAGGAGATTCTTCACCAAATAAAAAAAGTCTCTCCTACTGATGCCAACATCCTTCTTTTGGGCGAAAACGGAACGGGAAAATATGTTTTGGCAGAATCTATTCATGAGCAATCTGACAGAAAAAATGAGCCTTTTGTTCATATCGATTTGGGAAGTATTTCTGAAAATCTTTTTGAATCTGAATTATTCGGATATAAAAAAGGAGCATTTACAGACGCTCATCAGGATTATGCCGGAAAAATAGAAAATACCCAGAACGGAACTGTTTTTCTGGATGAAATTGGCAATCTACCACTTCAACTTCAAACTAAATTACTGAGTCTGATCCAAAACAGAAAACTCTCCAGAATTGGGGAAACCAAGGAAAGAATCCTGGATGTGCGTTTTATTTTTGCCACCAATGAGAATCTGAAAAAAGCAGTAGCGGAGAACCGTTTTCGTCAGGATTTATACTACAGAATAAATACGGTGGAAATTAATATTCCGGCTTTAAGGGAAAGACAGGAAGACATCAATATTCTTGCTGTATATTTCTTAGACCGCTACAAACAGAAATACCATAAACCCAATTTGGAATTATCTGAAAACTTATTATCTCAGCTAAAAAATTATCCCTGGCCCGGAAATATCCGTGAACTAGATCACTGTATCGAAAGAAGTGTAATTTTATCCAATGACAAAAGTCTTCAGCTTTTGATGCCTCAACTGGAAGAACAGGAAAACACGATCACCAATCTTAATATTGAAGACATGGAAGAAATGCTCATTAAAAAAGCCCTGAAAAAGCATCAGGGTAACATATCTTTGGCAGCTGAAGATCTGGGACTTTCAAGAGCCGCTTTATATAGAAGAATGGAAAAGTTCGGGTTATAATTTTAGTTATATTTACTTCAATGCATAAAAGCAATTATATCTGGTTGATTTATATTTCGTTGGCTATCGTCTCTGGAATAGTATGCTATCACTTTTTCGTCAGAGAAAAATGGATGAATGTGATCTTATTTTCTTTACTGACTCTAATTTTGGTGCTTTTAGCCAATTTCTCATTTTTATCTCAGATTGCAAAAACAGAGAAAATTATTCAATCCATCATTAAAAAAGATTTTTCATTGTTTCCAAAAGAAGAAGGTTCTGATTTAATTGACGGCAGTGTACAGTTATATTACCAAAGTAAAAATGAACACCTTTCTTTATCTTCTTACAAATTACTGTATGAAAGTATTTTGGACCAAATGGACATCGGTCTGATGATTTTATCTGAAACTGATAAGGAATGGAAAGTATTCTACGTGAATCCTACCTTTCTGAATATCCTGGAAATCCCCAAATATAATTCCTGGAATCTGTATGCCACAAAAATTCCTGAATTTTACCGAATTATTGAGGAAACGAATTATGAAAGTTCGCAGGATTTTCTTGATATTTCTATCCGTCAAAATGCGAAACAGTCTTTTTCTATGAGAACGAAACAAGTGAAAAACGTTCAGCATAGTTTTTACATTATCACTTTAGAATCTGTTCAGAAAATTATTGAGCAGAAAGAAAAACTGGCCTGGAATAACCTTATGAAAGTGATTTCGCATGAACTTTTAAATACATTAACTCCGGTCAACAGTCTTATTCAAAACCTTGAATACATTAGTAATCAGGAGACAGTCAATAAGGAAGATCAGGAAGAAATGAAAGAAAGCCTGATGATCATCACTTCAAAATCAAAACAGCTCCTCAATTTTGTTGACAATTACCGCCAGGTAGCAGAACTTCCAAAACCCATCCTCAAAAATGTCTCTCTGAAAAAAATCACAGAATCTGCCATTGACTTTTTAAAACATGAATTTGAAAAGAACAATATTCAGGTCGTTTTAGATTTGGAAGAACATTTTGTTTCTGCAGATCTGAAAATGATTGAACGAAGCCTTATCAATCTTTATCTCAACGCTATTTTTGCCGTCTTGGAAAAGGAAGAAAGGATTATTAAAACCTCTATAAAATCTCGAAACAACCGGGTTATTTTAGCGTTAACAGACAATGGTTCAGGCATCACCCATGAAATTAAAGATAAAATATTTCTTCCGTTTTTTACGACCAGAAATGGAGGTTCCGGAATTGGCTTAACTCTTTCAAAAAGTATTATGGAAGCCCATCGGGGATATCTTATCTATCAGTCACAGGAAGAAGGCAGCTCTTTTGAAATGTGGTTTTTAAAATAAAAAAAGAGGTTGACCCTTTTGGATAAACCTCTTTTTATTCTGTATTTAATAACCTAACGACCTATTTAACTTCTCTATAGTAATTTGTGTTTTTTTAAGAGTGGCTTTCAAGAAGTCAGGCCAAGGTTACGCATACACTTATATTAATTTCATCATTTAGTTTTTTGCAGCCATAATGTGTTATTTTTACAGCTACCATCATTTGTGTGTTTGTACAGAACTTCTAAAGCATAGCCGCTTTTTCTGTTCAAATACGTTTTTCATTTGGTTTTTTTCTCTGGTACAAAGTAACAACATTGCAGAATATAATACCCTACAATCAGCATCGATATATATCGATAAAAGCCTAGATGTTTATCGACAGAATGATTTAAACATTCACCTTAAATCATCATAATTTTTCTGAAATACAGAGATGCCTCAAAAAAAAAAAGAGGTTGACCCTTTTGGACAACCTCCTTTTTCTCTGTATTTAATAACCTAATGAACCATTTAACTTCTTTATTGTAATTTGTGTTTTTTTAAGAGTGGCTTTCAAGAAGTCAGGCCAAGGTTAAGCATACACTTATTTTAATTTCATCATTTAGTTTTTTGCAGCTATAACGTGTTATTTTTACAGCTACCATCATTTGTTTTTTCTCTGGTACAAAGTAACAACATTGCAGAATACATTATCCTATAATTGGTATCGATATATGTCGATAAAAGCTGAGATGTTTATCGGCAAAATGGCTTAAGAATTTACCTTAAATCACACTAATTTTTCTGAAATATGGAGAGGTTTCTATAACAAAAAAAGGTTGACCCTTTTGGACAACCTTTTTTTCTGTATTCAATAACCTAACGACCTATTTAACTTCTTTATTGTAATTTGTGTTTTTTTAAGAGCGGCTTTCAAGAAGTCAGGCCAAGGTTATGCATACACTTATTTTAATTTCATCATTTGTTTTTGTGCAACCATAACGTGTTATTTTTACAGTTACCATCATTTGTATGTTTGTACAGAACTTCAAAGGCTAAATAGCATTTTCTGTTCAGATACATTTCTCATTTGGTTTTTTTCTCTGGTACAAAGTAACAACATCGCAGAATAAAATATCCTACAATAGACACCGATATATATCGATAAACACCTAGATCTTTATTGGCAAAAGATTGGGACAGTCTGGAAGTAAAAAACGGATTTTGGAAATCCTACATTTTATGATGGGTTTTGACGATATCAATCAGCTCAACGAGATTTTCAATTTTCAATTTATCGAAAATATTTTTCTTGATCGTGCTGACTGTATTCTGTTTGATATCCAGATGATTGGCGATTTCCAGGTTGCCAAGTCCTTCCGCATACATTTCGGCAATTTGTAACTCCCTATTCGATAAGCGGCTGAGAGGATTGATTAAATCCGGATTGTGAACAAACTGCACCATTAAGTTCCTGGAAAGAGCAGAAAAATATTCGCCTTTGTGTACGATATCTGAGATCGCCTGTCTTATCTCATCCTCTTCACTTAATTTACTTACATATCCATTAGCGCCGGCTTTTATAAATTTGAGCACATGCAGATCTTCTTCCAGACCGGTGAAGACTAAAATTTTAATATTGGGATTGGCGATTCTCATCTTTGGCAAAACATGCAGACTGTTTCCGTCCGGAAAGTGAGCATCAATGATGGCGATTTCAATTTCCTTTGATTGTATCAGTTCTACAATCTGTAGTAAAGATGAAGTGTGATATACCTTAGCATTGGGCACAATTTCATCGATAAGGATCTCCATTCCCTGTCTTACGATACTATGATCATCCGCTAAAAGGAATACAATCTCTTTATTTTCCATTGGCATTCCCATTATTACTGATATTTAAATTAATACTGAATGTTACTTTTGTTCCTTTATGCAGCTTACTTGAAACAGATATTTCACCATTGAAAAGTTCTATAATTTCCTTACACAAGCTTAGTCCCAATCCTGCACCAAAATTATCAATTTCATCAGATATCATTCCCTGATAATAGGGTTCAAAAATTTTCGCCAGGTCAGAATCAGATATTCCCACCCCAGTATCCCCTACTGTTGTGATGAGGGAAATTCTGTTGTCATCTATCTGTTCCGTTGCCATGGTAAGATCAATCTGACCGTTTTCTGTAAACTTGTTGGCATTTCCCAGAATATTCATAAAAACCTGGTTGATTTTTATAGGGTCTGAATTCACCACAAGGTTTTCAGGTATCCTGTCCGTCACCAAAAATTTATTATTTCTGGTTTCGATATAGGGCGTAATAGCTTTTACAATAGAATTAATTTCATCCTTAAGATTAAAGACCGTTTTTGTCAGTTTGTTTTCAGCTTCCTGATTCTTCGTATATTCAAGGATCTGTTTAGACTGTATCAGCAAGGTACTGTTGGTAAACTTAATGGACTTCAGATAGTCTTTTGTAGTTTCATCCTTGGTCGTTCTGTTGATCTTATCGATAAAAATATTAACAATTTTAAGCGGAGACATTAATTCGTGGCTCAACATTCCCAGAATTCTGTTTTTGAAAGTAAGACTCTTTTTAATCTCGTCATTCGCTGCATTCAGTTTCAGTTCATAGATGAATGCCATTCTTGTAAAGTACATGATCAGAATGGATACAATAAACATTAAAACCATTAATCCCAGTACCAGATAGGTTCTGATTTTACTATTATCGGAGCTTTGCTTGTTATATTCTTTTTCTAATTCTGATTTAAAGTCTTTAATGGCATTTTCGTACACCTTGATCAGCCCGTTGCTATACACCAATAGCTTACTGAAATTGCTGTAAAAATGAGCATTATCCCGTTGATTTTTAGCGACATGCAACTGAACCTTTTTCACCTCATCCGAATAATGCTTATCCATAGATTTTATGGCATTATCCATTTCTGATTTTATGTTAGAAAGGTCTAGTGCTTTATTGTTCGTCATTGTAATGACCGTGCTTTCTTTCTGAACCTCCACCTTTCCGGATATGGCATCTTTTAAACGTCCCATAAAGCCTTTCTTCTTGATGGTATCAGAATAGGTACGCGTTTCGATATTCAGATTATCGAAATTATTCTTATACTTTTTCAGCTCATAGGGTGTATCCTCAACTTTTTCAGGAGGGTTCAGAGAAGACTGATAAGCGGAATCTATTAATGTTTTCAGCCTTTTAATCTGCAGCGTATCTTTTTTCTGCAGGGTTAGATTGTTTTTCAATCTCGGCTTTATGCTTTCATACGCTCCTATTTTATCAAAATTGCCCTTCAGTTTTCTAAGGGACTGAAAATATAATTTCAGATCTTTGTCATCCTGGCTGACCATATACTTTTGAAGGTAGTTCTGCGCATCCATGAAATCTTTTCGCGAATCATCCGTCAGCCCACCCAAAGCTCTGCTTTCCTCCAGTTGGTCCTTGATAAACTTCAGTTTCTTTTCATTCACAAATTCGTTATAAAAAAAAACGGCGATAATGACCTGTATCAATAGAATACAGGCGATCAATGAGTAATGAACAATTTTCCTCAATTTAAAATTTAAGAATTTATTTTTCATATCTGTTTATCAGCTAAATTAATTTTCTGATTATTTAAGTCTTTCCGGTATTAGTTTTAAAGGATATAACAGCACGACCAGAAATCAGGTAGTGCAGGTATATCATTCGTTTAGCAAAGTTAAAGTAATTTTTGTCTTTTTATAACAGTAAATACATGATAAAACCAAGAGAATTTAATTTCACTTTACATCAAAAAACTTCATAAAAATTGAGGATTTCACTCAGTGTATGTATTTTTAATATGATATTTTAAATTCCAGCCTGATTATTAACAAATTCCTTACCAAAATTTTTTGTTATCCCCCCGAAAATTTGTTCAGAACATGCCAACATAAAGTATATTTGCATCATAGTATTACGTTATGAATGCAAAAGAAATTCTGAGAACACATATGAGTAAAGTGGTTGATCTTACGGATGAACAGTTTGATTATTTCTTTTCGTTATTTAAACCTAAATCTTTTAAAAAAGGTGAAACCCTAATTACCGAAGGCGATGAAGTTGATCATGAATATTTCGTTCTCGATGGTTGCTTAAAAACATTTTATACCAACGACAGCCTTAAAATGCACATTCTTCAGTTTGCAACAAGCATGTGGTGGGCTTCGGACTATAATGCGTTGTACAACAATGAAAAAGCCACGTTCAGTATTGATTGTGTCGCAGATGCTCACACCCTTTGCCTTTACAGTGAAGACCGGGAAAAAGCATGCCGGGAAATCCATGAAGTGGAACATTTTCTCCGCTGGCGCTCAAACAGGGGCTATGTTGGATTACAAAAACGAATCCTCTCTCTTTTAAATAATAATGCACGTAGCCGATACGAAGAATTAATGATGCAACATCCCGAATTGTACAATCTCGTACCCAAACAGTTAATAGCAGCATACCTCGGTGTTTCAAGAGAGACCCTGAGCCGTCTGTATCAACCTTAGTAAAGTGATCTATATCACAAAAAACAGTTTTTTCCCGTAAAGTGATGTAGGTCACACCATCATCTTCTCTTTTTGCCCCAAATTCGTATTGTTATTTAAAGACAGTAAAAATGGAGGCATACGAAATCAATACCACCAATTTAAATGGTTCAGACGCCCTAATTGAAACAGAAGGTTGCGTTTTATGGTATTCCCTGCTTTAAATTCTGTCTTTTATACCTCATAATAATTTATAAATTTTAAAATTCAAAATAATGAACACAACAGATTTTAAAGTACTTATTGTGCTTACATCACATGATCAGTTAGGGGACACCGGACTTAAAACAGGTTTTTGGTCAGAAGAGTTTGCAGCTCCCTATTACTCCCTTACTGAAGGAGGTGCGGAAGTAACTTTGGCTTCACCACTTGGTGGCAGACCCCCACTCGATCCTAAAAGTGAACTTCCAGACTTCCAGACAGAAGCAACCAGACGTTTTGATGCGGATGAAGCCTTACAGGAAAAACTTTCCCACACCCTGAAGCTTAGCGAAGTGAAAGAGGAGGATTACGATGCCGTATTCTACCCCGGAGGTCATGGCCCTCTTTGGGACCTTACCAATGATCAAAATTCTATTGCGCTGATTGAAGCATTTTACAGAAAAGGTAAACCTGTAGCAGCCGTTTGCCATGCTCCCGGAGTATTCAGATTTGTGAAAAATGAAGACGGTTCTCCATTGGTACAAGGAAAACAAGTGACCGGGTTTGCCAATACAGAAGAAGAGGCTGTGCAATTGACCGAAATAGTTCCGTACCTGGTGGAAGATGAATTGAAAAAACTAGGTGGAATTTACAGTAAAACGGAAGACTGGCACAGCTACGTTTTACAGGATGGACATTTAATTACAGGACAAAACCCAGGATCATCGATAGCCGTTGCTCAAAAATTAATTGACCTGCTGAAGAGCAAAAATTAGTAGGACACTATTCAATAAAAGATGGTTATTTTATTATCTGATGATCTTGTGGCAATATCAATTTAGACGGTTAGACTCCTGCCTGTTCCAGGCAGGAGTCTAATTTTTTAGTTCTCCTTCAATTTTAGACTCTAATTATCCGGCATCTGGCAAAATCCCTACTTTGATCGCTGATTTTAGATGTTGCTTCTCTTTTAACTATTGGTATCTGATTTAATTGAGATCATTCTATTTATAAACTTTTATCAAACTCTGCCATTTTCTTCCATTTGGCGATTGAATTCCTGCTCAGTTTAAAATGAAGAGCTATTTGGGTATTATTTAATTTATTCTTTTTTTGATAATTTAAAATATCCAAGATGGCAGATTTATCATAAGAACGGTGCTGCTGATTAAAGATGGTAGCTTCTTTATTTTTTGTCTCAAATATTAATGAATTCAGTTTTATTACATCCAGAGCGGATAATTCCTCTTTTTCTAAAATACCCCTACATATTTTTTTTTTCTGAGGATATCTCTTTGTAATAATATCATTATAAATTCTTTTATAATCCGGGTATGATTTTTCCATATGCTTTTATTATTCTCTTTCGTAGCTTCTGTATTTGCTAATCCATTTATAGAGTGTTGTTTTAGGGATTTTATAATCAGTGATGACCTCTTGCTTTGTTTTTTCTCCTATATTAATAAGCTCTATGATAAAGTCAATAAGCTCTTGTGTATAGAGACTTTTCCTGAAAACAGGAAGTGAACAGGGTATTTGTTTTTCATTTTTATTGTTAACTGCAGGAGGTGAATAGAAAATCAAATGCTGAGAGTATAATCTAAAAAAATCATATTCCAATAATTTGGACCATCTTAGAAGATTTCCTGTATCAAGTTCCTTTTGTTGAAACATATTTTTGATCTCTTGTTCATCACATCTAAAGAAATTACATACCCTGTCTAAAGGAATATCCAATTCTTGCCATTTTTTTTCAACTAAATTTCCAATGTGGATGTCTTTTAAATTGATCATAATACTATTTTTCAGACCACAAATTTGCTTTATCCTGTGTGTTTTTCAAAAAAAAGAGATATTACTTAGATATGACAATAAAAAAACATAGATAAACAGTCTATGAAACAGATTTTAAAATATTAAATGTCTTATTAACATTTTTCATCCAGACATAAATATCTTCGTCAGAGGATATTTTCAACTTTTTCCTCAACCTGTTTTTTCTGGTCTGTATGGACTGAGGTTGTACAAATGTATAAGTGGCTATATCCTTCGTAGAAAAGTTGAGAAACAATAGTGCACAAAACTTTAATTCAGTGTTGAGCAGCTGAGGCTCGATCTCCAGTAGTTTTGGGAAAAATTCGGGATAAACCTCCTGAAACCGGGTAAGAAACTCGGAATCATTATTTTTTGCCAACTGTACCACCTCCTCAAAAGCAACATTGAGCTTTTGACTTAATAATCTGGTTTCCTGCTCTTTTCTATTCAGTATTGTATTGTTTTTGTGTAATCTTCTTACAATAAGAAAAATCAGGATAAATAAACCAAGAGCTCCGGTACATATTCCGTAAAATAAAAATTTATTACTGTTTTTTATTTTATTTTCTTTTTGTACTACTAATTCTTTTACTGTGCTTTCAATAGCAGACTGCTTGGCATTTGTTAAACTATCTCTAACAGAAGTATATTTCTGGAGGTATTCTCTGGCAGATTCTTCGTTCCCAACTTGCTTATAAACTTTAGAAACAGCATTATACAGCCATTGTACTTCAACAATATTTCTCCCTTTTTTAGCCAGCTGAATAGACTTTTGATAATTAACAATTGCAGAATCATATTCTTTTTTATGTTCATTAATCAAACCTTTTATCTTATACAATTTGGAATTACTGTTTCCCAATATTCTTTTTGATTGAGCTTCCAGCGGTTTAAGGTTGATTTCCGCTGAATCAATCTTTTTTTCATCAATATTGATTTCTATTAATCCTAAAGAATACCATAATAACATTGATTTTGATCTGGCTGTCATTTTTTTCTCACGTCGCAAAATATTAATTCCCTTTTTTATGTAGAATTTAGATGAATCCAGCTGATTTTTAGCTTTATACACAGCTCCTATTTCACAGTAGGCATAAGATTTATGAAATATTCTTAATGAATCAGTAGAAATTTCGTCTGACAGTATGGTGATTTCTTTAAATTCAGCGATTGCCTCCTGATAAAGTCCCATATTATAATAATTAAACCCTGAATAATTTTTAATCAAAATCTGAAAGTCGAAATCATTTTGAGCATATTCTTGATTTTTTGCCAGTCTTAAATATTCCAGTCCCTTTTTATAATCACTTGCGTAGGAATAGCCACAAGAAAGATTTAAATAAGCTAATGCAATTCCTTTAGAATAATTGATTGCTTTAGAATTTTTCAGCAGTAGCATCGTTTTTTTTATGTACTCATCATACTTCCCTTCTCTGGCTAAAACCTCAGTTTTCGCAAACCCTGAATCAATATATTTCGTGGAAATCCGTTGCTGGCCGGACAATAAAATGGAAAAAAAAATAATAAAAAATTTCATCATGTGTTAATTATATTATAAGCATAAAATTAAAATACTATTAAATCATAATTGAAATTTAAATTACTATACTAAATTAATAATATCACAACACTATTTTGCAATATTTTTAAATTGTTTCTATAGATTTTTTAAAACATCAGCTATTGATATCATCTGTTAAAATAAAATTCCATTAACGATTTAATTCGGGCAATAATAAAAATTTATATTGTATAAGTCCCTACTAAAGCATATTACACAGATATTACATCTTAGAATCTATGGGGTTTCTCTGTATATTCAAACCACAATACGTTACCTTCATCGGATTAAATAAATAGTCTGTATTTTCTTCTAATAATACATACAATAAATGTGTCATATACAAGTAAAATCCCATTTCTGATAATCATCCTGCTCCATTTCCGGATCAACTTTACTGAGAACTAAAAAAATAATCTAAATATCCTCCAACCGAACAGAAAATATTATTAAAATAATAGTGTGTTTTTTGTTTTTTACAACAAAACCATGTGACTAGGTTAAAATTCATCGGGCAGGTTTTTTTAAAAAAATAAATTAAAAAACTAATTATCAATTACTTAAAACGATGTAATACCCATGTAATAGGCGAGATTTTGAAAAAATATTATTTTCTGATGTAATATTGCTCTATCAAATTTTATAGATTCTCAAACAATAGTTCACATTTCAAATCAATCCTATAATTTATAAATCTACACTCAAATGAAAAAATTAATCTTTTCTTTAATTCTCATGGCGTCTATATCCGCCCATTCCCAGGTAGGGGTTAATACTACTACTCCTCAAAAAGCATTACATGTTAACGGTTCGCTTCAGGTCGTTAATGAATTGAACGTTGGGGGTGATGCTAGTACAGCTGGTTCGGCAGGAACATCCGGACAAATCCTGACTTCTCAGGGACCAAGTGTTGCGCCCGCATGGCAGACCTTGAATACGGTAAGTGGAACTGTAAATAGTGCTAGGTATGTCCAGGGAACTACCGAAGCTACAGCTACAGCAGGACAGACAATTGATGTACCGGGAGTCACTCTTAATGTAACTGTTCCTGCTGGTAAAACCCAAACCCTTTTGTTTACTATTTTAGGATATGCATTAGATATCGGTACCGGGGTATCATCTCAGGGGGTTTTTACGCTTCTGCAAAATGGAACTAAAATTTCCTCAGCGTATGTCTCAAAAGCGGGTATCTTTCCTAATAATGCTCAATCAGATTTATCTGTTACTGTTAATATTCCTGCCTTTAATAATAATTATACTTTTCCTATACCTCGTAGCACGGGAGGATTAGTCAATATGCCTGTGCCTGTAACCTTTCTAAAATCTGTCACTCTAACTGCAGGAACATATGCTTTTAAGGTTCAGTATGTTGCTTGGGCAGGGACCGCCAGAGTGAATGTAGTTCCCTCCACTTTCTCCGGATACAATGGAGACACAGAAGCGATGCTTACTAAAATGCAGGTATTAGTGTATAATAATTAAAGGAGGTCAAGCTTAGTAAGGATAATCTCAATTTCAACCCCCTCATTTTTTTATTTTTTACGATTCTAAACACACAAATAACCTTTATAAGATATTTTGAAAGACTCCTCAGATTAATCCTGAGGAGTTTCTTTTTGTATTCTTCACCTGGAGTCATATTATAAATTAAAAACTGTAATCTATATTAACTTTTACATGCCTATCAGAAGGAGAAAGTATAAATCTCGTGTTTCTGTCGAAAAGCTATGTGAGGGGTCTTGAATATAAGCAGAAATACCTTCTATGACGAGAAAAGAAAAGAATACTGCAATATGGGTGATTTTTAAGATCTATATTGAAGTTGTACAGGATCTGGAAACCTCAGAAATAATCAGTAAAAATCCTCTTCAAATTAAAAAATACTATTGCAATATGATCGCAGTCACCCTATTATATCTTAGTAAGCCAACTTCCTCATTATTGCAATAGTAAAATAATAACTAAAGACCATCTACTCTCGATTAACCTAATGATCACCTTTCTCCTATTTTAATTCTTCCAAGATCAATACAAGAAAAATGAACTACGGTCAATCTATAAAACTATTAAAAAATGTTCATTCATATCTGCAACTAAATAGTTTATTTTATAATTTCTAAATCTATTTTATGAAATATGAATCCTATTCTGGATTCCATTAATTGCTTATACAACATTACAAAAAGAGTTGAAGTTGAACTAAGTAAAACATATGACATAGATATTACACAAACATAAACCCTTGATAATCACATCAAATTAATAAAAGGAATTTTGAAGTCGAAAGTGCAGGGGAAATTCTAAAGAAATTAATTCTAAAGCCATCAACCTGAGCCCTACGAATGGTGTAAAAAAGATGAGAACTCCTTTCGACCTATATTTCAATGACTTTATTTTTTATATTTGGATTATGGTTAAAAAAATAATTGCTTCAATTATCTTACTGAATCTTTTTTATTCGTGTCAGTCTCAGGATTCCAACGTTGTTTTAATTGAGAAACTGGACAAAACATTTGATGTTTCGGGCTTTTTTAAACCCAGGTTGCAGAAAACGGATGAGCTTTTATCCACTGACATAAAAAAGTTGGATAAAAAGGCAGCGAAAAAAGCTCTTCAAACAGCTATGTTTGCAAAAGATACGCTTGCTTTTTATCAATCGAATGGAAGATTACCAACCGAATTCTATCTGGAATCAACTAATGACTGGATGTCCAGAAAAGAGAAACCCGTCAAATATTTTGGGTACAAATATCACACGGTTGCGTACGATGAGGCAAAGGATACTTTAGCCATTTTAAATAAGGTGGCATTTCCTGCTTTGGACATGACAGAAAACAATAAAGGAGAATTTGTTTACTTAAATGCCCATAAAACTTCAAAAAATAAAAATGACACTTCAAATCTTCTGAGTTTCCTGCAGAAAAATTTCACCCGTGTTACTATTGAAGATAATTCCTCAGACGAGATAAGCTGTTGGGAAAATAAAGATTTTTATTACGTCCTGTCTAAAGAAGACGGACAGGAAGAAGAGATCCTATCGTATGACCTTTCAGGAAATAAAAATTCGAAAATCACAAATATTACTGATATTCGCTTACAGGTATATTCCAAAGATTTTATTCAGATCCTGAGAAATGAGCATGCCTACATTCCTGATTATATACCAGCTGCCAATAAATAATGGTTATCACGGTCTTATTGAAATTTAGAAAAGAGCTTCTCTAATTAAAAGAAGCCCTGAATTCCAAAGGGGAAAGATCCGTTTTGTTTTAACAACCTTATCATTATATCGTATTCTAATGAGAAAAACTACCATGAATTCGCCAAACAGTTTTATTATTCCTCAAAAAAAAGCAGTGTAATTAAGCAACACAATAACGTCTGTTAAAAAAGGGATTCAGATTCACTATTTGTTTGTAAATTGTGCCGAAAACGAACCCCCTGAATAATGAATACTCCCCCTACGCCACTTGCGCCAATACAAGCGCAGGATTCACTTGCCGATAAAAGGCCACCTTTCATTAACTGTCATACCCACACCTTTACCGGAGAGCATATTCCGCCATTTTTAGGTAAAAAACTCCTGCCCCTGGGACTTGGATTTGTACTAACTATAAAACTTATTGTCGGCTACTTCCGATGGTACTATAGGGTTCCGGCAAAATGGAGGTACCAGCGTCCGTACAAACTCTGGCAATCGCTACGTTTCCACATTAGCTGGTTCCTTCAGAAAGTTCCCTATCTGACCTTTCCTATTGGGGTGATTCTAACTTTAGACACCCTTTTTATACTCTTCTTTGGAACTCTATCCGGAAAATTTCATGACCAGGCCTGGTTTGGATATGTGGAAGGTTTAAATAGTTTCATGCAGCAGATTTTTCTTTTACCACCCCCTCAACAGGTAACCTTAAGATTTTTGATTGTACTGCTGCTCTTTGTCCTCAACAAATCGGGACGGAATCTCGTCGTTTTTATTTCCAAAGGTCTGTTTCAGTTTCTAAGATTCCTGCCGGGATCAGAAACATCAGCTTATCTGAAACGGTATATCAGTATTGGCCGATTTGCCTTCCATAAAAAACAAATGACCATATTCCGGATGCTGGAAAAGCAATACCCTTCAGACGGGCGCTTCGTTGTTCTTCCAATGGATATGGATTATATGGAAGCTGGTATTCCTCAATCTAACTATATGAAACAGCTTGATGAGCTAAAGGCACTCAAGCGCATCAAATCTAAAACCTGTCTTCCTTTTGTCTTTGCTGATCCAAGGAGAATAAGAGATGATCATACTTATTTTGACGAGATCAGGAACTGTATAACCAACGAGGGATTCAGAGGAATTAAAACCTATCCTGCCCTTGGCTATTATCCTTTTGACAGAGACATACTTCCATTGATGTTATGGGCCTGTGAAAACCAGATTCCGGTACTCAATCACTGTATTAAAGGTACCATCTACTACCGTGGGAACAAGAAAAAGGAATGGAACACTCACCCCGTATTTTCACAGTCGACCGGAGAAAAAGGAAAGCAGGAACCTTTAAGGCTCTACGAACTCAACAACAGTGACTTCTCTACGAACTTCACCCATCCCCTGAACTACCTTTGCCTGCTGGATGAATACTATCTGAAACTGTTGCTGGAACATTATAATGATCAGGCACTGTATTCACTATTTGGTTATACTACCAGCGATCAGCCCCTTAAGAAGAACCTCAGTGAGCTTAAAATTTGCTTTGGACATTTCGGCGGAGAGGAGGAATGGGCAAAATATATGGAACGCGACCGATACCTCTCTGAAAACGGTTTTACAACTCCACAAGGTAAGGGGATCAATTTCATTCCTACGGCATTGGAAAACTCATGGAGGCATAATACGTGGTTTGCCATTATTTACAGCATGATGCTACAGTATCCTAATGTGTATGCAGACATCAGCTATATTCTTCATGATGACCGCATATTTCCTATGTTAAAATCGCTTTTAAAGAAGGACAGTGGTATTAGCGACCGCATCCTGTATGGCAGTGACTTTTATGTAGTACGCAGCCAGAAAAGTGATAAACAGATGTGGGCGGATACCGCGGGAAGACTGACCGACAATGAGCTCGAGCTGATTACAAGAATCAACCCCAGAAATTTTCTTTATAATACTATTCATCACTATGTAGAATAAATTAATAACGGCTGATAATTAAATTTTTCATTAAAGCTATATCTCATTTCGTATCGCTGTTATTAGTATTTTCTATTTTTCATAAGGTGTTCATGATGTGATATTTCCCTAACTTGTATGCTTAAATAAAGTAAAGAAATACAGAATACCTGCAGGTAATTTTTAAGCTCCAGCCTTCTATCTAAAGGTTTAAAACAGGTACCTGAAAACAGCAGCAGCATCTTATGAAGAATAAAGATTTTAACTATCAAAAAGGATTTACGTTCAGTAAACACATCCCGGAAGATATTTCGCATTTTGACCGGGTCTTTGATGTTTTCAAAGATTTGCTTACCCATACTTCCGGTGATATTGAGGAAGCCTTCGAATGGCTTGATATGCTTGATAAAGAATATGACATTTTTAGCGACGAATATACGCTTCAGGATTTTGAAGAGGATTTAAAAAAACGAGGATACATCAAGGAGGAAGATGATCCTAAAGAAGGTAATTCCGGAACGGGAAAAGGCAAAAATATATTGACGGCTAAACTGGAGGCAGCTTTACGTGAGTATGCCCTTGACCAAATTTTCGGAAAACTGAAAAAAAGTGGTGCAGGAAATCACCGGACCACAAAAACCGGAGTTGGTGACGAACGGGATGGTGAAAACCGTTCTTTTCAATATGGAGATGATCTATCCACCGTGAATATGACCGAAAGCTTAAAAAATGCACAGATCAACAACGGAATTTCAGATTTACGACTAACGGAGGATGACCTTATTGTAGAAGAAACCAAGCACAAAGCGCAAATGAGTACTGTGTTGATGATAGACATCAGCCACTCCATGGTTTTATACGGAGAAGACCGCATCACCCCTGCCAAAAAAGTGGCAATGGCCCTGGTGGAATTAATTAAGCGGAAATATCCGAAAGACTCCATCGATATTATTGTTTTCGGGAATGAAGCCTGGCCCATTAAAATCAAAGATCTCCCCTATTTAAAGGTTGGGCCTTACCATACCAATACAGTTGCCGGATTAGAACTGGCGATGGATATTCTCCGCAGAAAAAGAAATACGAACAAACAGATTTTCATGATTACGGATGGAAAGCCAAGCTGCATCCAGTTGCCCACCGGAGAATTTTATATGAACAGCAACGGCCTTGATGAAATGATTGTTTCCCAATGCCTTAACAGAGCTGCACAAGCCAGAAAACTGAAAATCCCCATCACTACATTTATGATCGCCCAGGATCCTTATCTGCGTAAATTTGTGGAAGCATTTACAGCCCAAAATAAAGGAAAAGCCTTTTTAACAGGTCTGTCAGGTTTAGGACAAATGATTTTTGAAGATTACGAGAAAAATAGAATAAAGAGAATATAATTAGTGCTAGATGCCAAATTTACAATCTAGGTGTTACAATTAAAAAATTCTCATTACATAATTATTATTACTTAAAAAGAAAATGAAAAACGATATTACATTCAAAGAATTAAAAAATTCAGGATATACAGATCAAACGATTAATCAGGAAATTCAGGCGAATTTAATTGCCAGAATCAAAGCTAAAGAACCTGTATTTGAAGGTCTTTGGGGATATGAAGATACGGTAATTCCTCAGTTGAAAAAAGCTATTCTTGCCGGTCATCACATCAATCTGCTGGGGTTGCGGGGACAGGCCAAAACCAGAATTGCGAGAAGTATGGTGAACCTTCTTGATGAATATATGCCTATCGTAAAAGGCTCTGAGATCAATGACAGCCCATTTCAGCCTATCTCAAAATACGCCAGGGATCTTATTGCTGAGCATGGTGATGAAACTCCGATTTCGTGGGTACACCGCTCGAACCGTTTCTTTGAAAAACTGGCTACACCTGATGTGAATGTTGCGGATTTAATTGGCGATATAGATCCCATAAAAGCAGCGACTTTAAAACTGCCATATTCTGATGAGCGTGTTTTACATTACGGAATGATTCCCCGTGCCAACCGTTCTATTTTTGTTCTGAATGAGCTACCGGATCTACAGGCGAGAATTCAGGTTTCCTTATTTAATATTTTGCAGGAAGGTGATATTCAGATTCGTGGATTTCAGCTGAGAATGCCTCTTGACATCCAGTTTGTCTTTACTGCCAATCCTGAAGATTATACCAATCGTGGAAGTATTGTAACCCCGCTGAAGGATAGAATCGGGTCGCAAATTTTCACACACTATCCAAAAACTATTGCGCTTGCCAGACAGATTACAGAACAGGAAGCTATGATTTCAGCTGAAGATCAATCACAGATCCACATTCCCGGTTTGGCAAAAGATCTTTTGGAAGAAGTAGCTTTTGCAGCCCGTACCAGCGAATATGTAGATGCGAAAAGTGGCGTAAGTGCACGCCTTACCATTAGCGCCATGGAAAATTTAGTGGCTGCAGCAAAATTACGTCTGATAGAATCAGATGTTGAAAAAACTACGGTTCGCCTGCTAGATTTTATGTCGATTATTCCATCTATCACAGGAAAAATTGAATTGGTGTATGAGGGTGAGCAGGAAGGGGCAGATTATGTAGCGAAAATATTAATAGACCAGGCAGTGATGATCCAATTTGAAAGTTTATTCCCCCGTATCTCCAAACTGGAAAAAGAAGGTATCAAAACACCGTACACCGACATCATCAAATGGTTTAACAAAAACCACCTTGAACTGAATTACACCGATACAGATGAGGAATTCTATGCTAAACTCAACAGCATAACTCCTTTAGTTACCGTCGTGGAAGAAAATACTTCAGAATTAAGCGTAGAAGATCAAAATTTCTGCAAAGAATTGGTTTTATGGGCGCTGACGATCAGTAAAAAGTTAGACAAATCTGAAAATCAATCGGCTTTTACTTTTGACTCTTCAGATATTGGTCAGTTTTTACGTAACTAAAATATTTTATTAGATACCATATTTTATGGAAAAATAAAAGAGGGCTAATTTTGGTCCTCTTTTTTATATTAATGCCAGACGAAATTGTATTTTCAAATCGGCATTGAATCTTTATGTAATTTTATAAAACAAAAAACATCTGACATGACCTTTGACAAAGAAAATTACCTGACCGAAATGAAATCTATGGTGGATAAAGCAATAGAAAGGCTGAAAGCAGAAAAACCGGAATTTGTCATTTATACTGTCAGCATCTGGACAGATCCCAATGCAGCTGCAAGTGCTATCAGTTTCGACAGCCAACAGAATTCAGTGCTGCAAGTACGGCAGTCAAATGAATTTGATCAACAACAATATGAAGAGTTTATCGCAGAAGGAGATTTCGATAGTGCCCAATTATTTAAACCGGAAACATGGATACAGCGAAACTGTAATCCTGCCGATTTTGAACTCCGAGATTTCGATGAAACCCATCATCCTGATATCCCAATAAACTGGGCGTATGAAAAGGGAGGAAGATGCTGGTCCCAGTTAAAACCTGCCTTAACAGAAATTGGGAACTATGCTTTCAAAAAAATACAAACAATGCCCATTGAGCCCGATTTTGAGCTGGCTATCAACAGCAAAAAAGATTGGTATGACAAGATATGGAAAATCAAATGATATGGATCTTTCTCCAGAAACATAGGAATTATAATGGAGCATCTATTACGTCTTTTAAGATTTTTTAATACTATAAAGGATCAATATTTTCAGAATTATTTCACTTAGTTGAGGAAAATTTATTAATTTCGAATAGAACTAAACCTTATTTTTATGAAAAATTTAAAAAAAATCAACAGACAGGAAATGAAAACCATTAAAGGGGGTATCAACTGCACGGGTGGTCAGCTATGCCTGATCGGCGGAAAGTGGCAATGCAGGCCATACGACGGATGTGGCGGCGGAAACCAGCCCTAAATTTTAATGTTAACCCAATTACTTTATTATGAAAAATTATAAGAAAATTTCAAGAGATCAGTTGAAAAGTATCAATGGCGGAGCATTGAGTTGTTCCGAAGCATGTTGTCCACCTCCGGGAATAAAAAGATGCCCCTGGGTGATCTGTATCGTACCGTGTGATGTATTAAGCTAAGAATTACAAAAATAATACTTATCATTTAGAAATAAAAAGCCCTGGGAATCAAAGATTCCCAGGGCTTTTCTATGGAGAAAGGGATTCGAATCCTTTTTGTAAATGCTTTATGTATGCTTCTTTTATTTTCCAAATCTAAAAAACAATTTATAAGTAAAGAAAACGTGTGAATCCGACAGAGCAGGCCACATAACCTATCTCTTGTTATTCCAAAATAGTTCCGTTTTCCCTACCTTTAGCCTTTCAACAATAGATCCCTATGAATAAACAGTCTGATCAAAACATTGATTTAATGACCCGGCTTCAGGAAATGCAGAAGGATCATCTGGTAATTTCATCTATTAATACTGCCTTTGCGAAAGTTTTAGATAAAAAACATATCAGTCTTGTTTTGCATCAATCCTTTAAAAAGGAATTTCTGTTTAATGAAGTGGTGATCCTTACTGCAAAGGATCATAAACAGCAGATTTTCTACAGCTCTTTCATCACTGAAGAGAATGATACCCATTCCGATTCACTGGATATGTGTTTCGAGCAATGCATACAATCACCGGAACCTGTTTCTTTTTACCTTAAGGACTTCTCTGAAAAGAAAGTATCAATACCTTACTTTACCCGTGCAAAAAAACTGGGAATGCTTACGGCAGTGGGATTTTGCTTACCATCTGTCGGAGATCATAAAAACGTGATTTTCCTTTTGTATAAAAATTTCACTGAATTCAATGGACGGCTAGAAAGGCTATTGGGAGGTATCTCTACACAGCTGTCAATCACGATCAGAAATATTCTTTTCTCGGAAAAGATGGATGCTTTTCATATCTCTGCAACCGATCCTCAAAAAGAGATGAAGCCTGTTAGAAAAGATGATAGAAAAAATAAAGAAGGGTTTAACGGAATCATTGGGGACAGTGAAAGCATACAGCAGATTTATCAGCAAATTTCTCAGGTAGCCTCTTCACCATCCAATGTGATCATCTATGGAGAAACAGGAACCGGAAAAGAACTGATAGCACTGGCTATCCATGAGCTTTCTTCTTCGTCTCATCACCCAATGATCAGAATTAATTGTGCCTCTATTCCTGCCAATCTTATAGAAAGTGAGCTTTTCGGGCATGAGAAAGGCAGTTTTACGGGTGCTACGGAACAGCGTAAAGGGAAATTTGAACAGGCTAATAACAGCACTATTTTTCTGGATGAAATTGGGGAACTGCCTTTAGCTCTTCAGGGAAGATTACTGAGGGTTTTGCAGGAGAAAGAAATTGAAAGAATCGGAGGAAATAAAACGATCAAAGTTAATGTGCGAATTATTGCTGCCACCAACCGTATTCTGGAAAAAGAGGTTGCTGAAGGAAGATTCAGAAGCGACCTGTTCTACCGACTTAATGTTTTCCCCATTCACTTACCTGCATTGCGCGACAGAAAAGATGACATCCCGTTACTGGCCCATTATTTTCTAAAAAAAATCAACCTGAAAACAGGTAAAAAGATCAGTGGCTTTTCCCAAAAAGTAATCCATGCCATGAGTAAAAATACGTGGCCGGGAAATATCCGTGAGCTGGAAAACATGATTGAAAGAAGCATTCTTACGGCAAAAGACAGCACGATCAGAGAAATGGATTTACCGAAAATTTTTGAGCAAAAAACAGCTGATCCGCCTTTTCTAAGTAAAACATTACATGAGGTGGAGAAAGAACATATTCTAAAAACTGTTGAAAAATGCAACGGACGAATTTTCGGGCCGCAGGGAGCAGCTTTATTATTAGGAGTACCGGCTACCACACTGATTTCTAAAATGCAAAAACTAGGAATACAGAAGGAGCATTATTTCAATAAAAGGAATGAACCCTAAAAACTGCTGTGAAGCCGTTAATCATTCCGATTCATTTATACTCATTTCAATTTTCCCGGAAGATAAGGCCCAGAAAATCCACAACCCTAAAATGATCATTAGAGAGACCGCAGGAATCCAAAAAGAGAAAATCAATGCAATAAGATAGATCGGGAAACCATACAGGTAATTGTTCCGGATTTTTTTAATGGCGGCATCGGTAATTCCCGGACGTAAAAGTTTTTTATTGCGGCTGGCTAAAAACCAAAGTAAGTTATAGGCAAAATTGATCAGAACAAAAATTCCCGTATACATAGCCACAACCATAGAAGACGCTTCTCCGTTGAAATATCTGGCCAATAAGGCGGTAGGATAAGAAACTGCAGAAACTAAAAAGAGAATCAGTCCGTTGGCAAACATAATGGCTGAATTACGGCTGTAGATCTGTTTGAAAATCTTGTGATGATTGACCCACATTATAAAAATGCTGAAAAAAGAAAGGATAAAGGCTAAAAATACAGGCCATTGACTCTTCATGAAGATAAAAAGATCATTTCCGTTTTTTATCAAATGTTCTTCCGGTAAGTGAAGATCCAAAACCAAAAGTGTTACCGCAATTGCAAAAACAGCATCACTAAATCCCTCTATTCTGACGGTTTCTTTTTCCATAATTGTTGACTATTTTTTAACTAAATTGGGGTGAAAATTGCATGAAAAATGCATCACTTATCCATAAGTGACTTCAGCAACATTAAACGTGTAAATTATTTTTCTTTATCCAGGTTTATTTATATCCCTTATCGATTCCCAGTTTTTTCATTTTAGAATAAAGCGTCTGGGGCTGGATTTTCAATAATTCAGCGGCTCCTCCTATTCCTGAAACTTTCCCGTTGGAGTTTTGCAGGGCATTCAGAATATGATCTCTTTCCATTTCCTCCATCGACTTTAATTGGCCCTGAGGTTGATCAGAAGGTTTTTCTGTGATGTTGGGAAGATCAAAGTTTTCAATTTCTGTTGTCTTTGCCAGGAGAACACTTCTTTCAATGAGATGCTCCAGTTCTCTTATATTTCCCGGCCAGTGGTAGCTATGCAGCTGATCTGAAGCTTTTGCACTTATAGAAGTAATATTCCGTCTTGAAGCTGATGCATACTTGGTCAGGAAAAAATGAGCTAACAATTCAATATCTTCTTTTCTTTCTCTTAATGGCGGCAGTTCGATAGGGAAAACATTTAACCGGTAATATAAATCCAGTCTGAATCTTCCTTCAGCTACTTCTTTTTCTAAAGAACGGTTGGTCGCTGCAACAATCCTTACATTGACTTTGATGGTTTTATTTCCGCCCAACCTTTCGATTTCCTTTTCCTGCAGTACTCGCAGAAGTTTTACCTGGGAGTCCAATGGTAATTCACCAATTTCATCCAGAAAAACGGTTCCTCCGTCTGCCTGTTCAAATTTTCCGATTCTCATGGTATTGGCACCTGTAAAACTTCCTTTCTCGTGACCAAAAAGTTCAGATTCAATGAGAGAATGAGGTAATGCAGCACAGTTTACCACAACAATAGGCTGAGCCTTTCGTTCCGAAAGCTCGTGTACAGAATGCGCCACTTTTTCTTTTCCGGTTCCGCTTTCTCCCACCACAAGCACGGAAGTATCGGTAGGGGCAACTACTCTTATTTTTTCAACAACATCCTGAAGGCTGCTGCTTTTTCCGATAATTCCTTCGATGATATCATTATCAATGGTTTTCACCAATTCATTGCCTTTCTCAATATCGAAACGGTATTTGGCAATATCAAGCATGACGATCAGGTCACGCTCACGGAAAGGTTTAACCATAAATCCATAAGGCTGGGTTTCTTTGACGGCTTCCAGCGTTGACTGGTTGGTGTTGGCTGAAATATAAAGAAAAGGCAGGCTGATTTCCCGTAGTTCCCAGGCAAGATCTATTCCTGTAAGATCGCCTTTCAGCATAATATCAAGAAGGACCCAATCGGGTTTATTTTCTGCCATTAATTTTCTGGCCTGAACGACTGAAGAGGCAATCCCTGTGATCTGGTAACCCGCTTTTATCAGCATGATCTTGAGATCATTGGCTACGATGAATTCGTCTTCTACAATTAAAATTTTTTCTTTCATTTTGATTTAAATTTCAATCTCTTATTTTGAAATATCAATTTCTGTTTTTTTCCTAAATGTGATGATGATCTTTAAACCGCTTTTATTTTCCAGGAGAAAAGTTCCGTCGAGCTGGTCGGTTAATCCTCTCATAAGATTCATACCTAGAGATTCGGTTTCATCAATGTTAAACCCTTCCGGTAGTCCTACTCCATTATCGGAAACTATCAATTCGAAATCGTCTTTTCCAACACTTTTAAAAGTGACGATAACCTCTCCTTTCCGGTTTTCAGGAAATGCGTATTTCACGGTATTGTTTATAGCTTCGTTCACAATAAGTCCCATGGGTACAGCCTGCGAAACATCCAGAAAAACCTTGTCAATATCCATCGTAAAGCTGACCTTCTTTTCTGATGAATAGCATTCCCTGATGTAACTGATTAATTCATAAATATACCACGACATATCTATCATTGACAGATTATCCGACTGATACAATTTCTGATGAATCAAAGACATGGCGTGCATCCTGTGCTGGCTGTTCTGAATAGCCATTAAAGCATCTTCATTCTCCAGATACGCTGACTGTGTATTCAAAAGACTGATCACGATCTGCAGATTGTTCTTTACCCGGTGATGAATTTCCTTCAGCAGCCATTCTTTTTCGGCCAGCAGTTTTTTCAGCTGTTCATTCTGTTCATCAATCTGCTTACGTTTCAGTTCAAGCTTTTTATTGGCATTACTTTTCAGTCTTGAGCGGTTGTAAAGCAAGGCGGCAAAAATAATCAGTACCAGAATACTTCCTATAAAAATGTATTTTACAAAAGTATCATTGGTAATCTGAATTTCCTGAACTTTCCCTTTTTGGGTAAGCAATTGGATATTTTTATCTTTCTGATCTGTTTCAAACTGGATTTTCAAACTGTTGATCTGCTTGCTTTTTTCGCCGTTAAAAACAGAATCAGAGAGTTTTTTATACATTTGGTAATGCCCAATCGCATCAAGATATTTTCCCCGGGTAGAATCTGCTTTAAACCAAATCAAATGGTTTTCAGAACGAAGCATGTCATTCCCGTTTTTCCTGGCTATTGAATCAAAAAGCTTTGCCTCCCGATACATGGCATTGTAATTTCTGGTCTGATAATGATAAAAAACAAAGCTCCTCAACAGTGAAATCTGCTTGTTATTTTTTTCTCCGTTTTCACCATAATAATTCACCAGTATCTTATAATAAAATTCAGCATTATTTAATTTTTTAAGAATGGTATAGGTACTGAAGAGAATATAATTTTCAGTCATTTCAAATTCCTGGTCTGTAATCGGATACCGGGCTTTGTACTCTTTAATCATGGCAATCGCTTCCTCGAATTTCCTTTGCCTGATCAACATCGTAGAAATATTGTTGGCTACTGTGCGTATGTATGAATTATCGCTGTTCTTTTTTGCAATGGCTAATGCTTTTTTCCAATATTTTATAGCATCGTCATTTTGACGCAGATAATAGTAAACCATTCCTGTATGATTGTATATGGAACTCATCTGTAAAGAGTTATCATTGAGACTTTCCGCTGTTTTTTCTGCTAAAAGTCCGTAACGTAAAGCCTCCTCGTAATCTGCTTTCTGAACCTCAGCCTGAGAAAGGAAATTATAAACCCCCTGCAGTTCTTTAAACTTAACCGATTGATACACGGATAAAGCTTCTTTAAGCAATGGTATGGACTTATCCGGATTTTCCATTATATTATAAAGTTCCCCCAGATCTTTCAGAACCGAACCCTGCTTTAATTTTGCCCCTGAATTTTCATAGAGCGCAAGAGCTTTTTCTTTAAGCTTTATTTTAGCATCCCTATTTTTGGGATCATTATCATACATAAAAGAAAGCTCTTCGTATCCTTCTCCCGTCTGTTCCTTCATTTTATTGGTTTCAAAATAATTGACAGCCTGTTTCATTTTTGAAAAGGCGGCCGTTTTATTTCCTCTTTCTTTATCAATTTTCGCATCCAGAAACATTGATTTCCCTTTGTTCAGCTTATCTCCTGTTTTCACACTCAGCAGATGTGCTTCTTTGGTAAGGATTGCTGCACTGTCGAGATCTTTTTTCACTTCTCCCTGTTTGGTTATATAATAATCACTCAACCTCAGCAATAAAGCTGTTTTCTGTGTGTTATTTTTAGAAGAAGAGATCTGCTTTCTCAACAGGACAGGATTTTCCCTGGTCTGCGCTTTTAATGTGATACTTAAAAACAACAAAACCAGTGAAAAATAAAATACCTTTAGTGGATTTTGATTAATAAAATAAAGGGTGAAATTCATTTTTTAAAGATAATTCATTATCCAATTATTTGCCAGCTTTTATTACTGGATTTTACGGTGATACAGATAGCAGATGATCATCGCCAAACCCGGTAAAACCAGCGTTACAAGACCGAACTGTTTTCCTGCAAAAGCTCCTAAAAAACATCCAGTTAGAAATCCTATAATTAAAATAAGCTGTTTCTTTAAACTCGTCATTGCATCAGCATCATTAAAGCTATTCTTCAGCAATGTTCCAAAATCCAGTGATGCCTGGGTAACATTTCCGGTCATCATGGTAGTGGGTCCGTGTGTTTCTTTAGCATACAATTTACCGAAAGCATTCTGAAGTCCCATCGCAAAAACAGCAACCATGGCAACGGCATACATCATCCATTCCGTAAAAATACCGGCATAACTCAATATAGCTACGGTAATTCCACTTAATAAGAGCAAGAATCCTTCGCAAAATAGAATGGTATAATGATTCGTAACCCTGTTAGCAATTCGTCCTCCTGTAATGACTGCCAGAATAAAAACAGGAAAAGTAAGCAGCTTTACCCATGCGTGAACATCAGAACCTTTGACAAACTGATAGGCAAATACAATAAAGTTTCCCGTAACATGCGCTGAAAAAACAGCATCCGCCGATACAAATGTTACCGTATCACAATATCCCGCGATCATGGTTAAGAGTAAGGTGACAAAACCTATATTATTCTTTAGTTCCATATTTTTATTTTAAATGTGAACGGAGCATCCAAGCCATTTTTTCGTGGGTTTCCAATAATCCGGTGATATAATCGCTGGTTCCTGCATCATGAAATTCAACAGCAAAATTTTCAATGTGTCCACGAAGATGGATCAAAATACTTTCGTGATCAGAAAGAAGTTCTTTCATATATGTAAGGCTGTCATTGGATTCTAAGTGATGCTCAGACAAATGAGTCAGGGCAAGATATTCTCTTAATGTAGCCGGCGCATAATGACCTAATGTTCTGATTCTTTCCGCAAGGTCATCAATGATCGCATCCAACTGCCCGTATTGCGCTTCAAAAAACAGATGTTTGTTATAGAAATCTGCACCTTCCACATTCCAGTGGGCTTTTTTTGTTTTGGTGTAGAGCACAAATTCATCTGCCAATGTCTGAACCAATACTTCAGCGACTTTCGCCAAGTTTTCATTTTTTATTCCTATTGAGGTTTTCATTTTAAAGTATATTTAATAAATAATAATCGAGTGAATATTTCCCTGCTCCTAAAGCAAGAATTAATAGTAAAGACAACGTGTACATATAAGGTACATCCCGTACTTCCAGAGAATCTTTTCTGTGAACGATGAAATAGCCGATCGCCGTTACGCCAATTGTAGGCAATACCGCGAGCCTTGTTCCCAAACCTAAAATAATGAGAAAAGGAACCACCAAATCAGCCAACGAAGCCACCAAAGCATTCATTTTTTCCGGAAGTCCGAGAGGATTCGGAATGATTTCTTTCTGCCCGTTTTCAAGCCTGAATTTTTTCAGTCCGTGAACTCTGAATAACTGAAAGGCAAAGAGTACGCGAAAGATCAGAAAAGCAAAATCATTATAGGACGATCCTAAATCCGACTCAAAGATCTGTTTTAAAATTTCCATAATTTTTAATGTTTAAAAGGCGAAACAGGAGCATCCCAATGCACCCCAGAATGAATGATAATTATTAACCGGGACAGAACTCATTCTTGCCGCATCGTGACTGTGATGATGTATGTCGCAGCTTCCGGCACAGCTGTGTACCTGTGAAGTTAAAGGTACTTTTACATTTTTTTCAATCTCTTTCTGCAAATGTCCGCCCGCAGGATAATAACCATTGTATAAATTAGTAGGCGACCAGTCCGGAAGAACTGGAATGGATGGTGGCGCGAATGATGAAAATTCTCCTTTTGCGTAGACAATTTTACCGTTAACGATGGTCATTTCTGATTCTATATTTTTGATTTCTTCATCGTCAATTGTGAAATAATCTTTATCAAGAACTGCCAGATCAGCCAACATTCCTATCTGGATATCTCCTTTTTTCTGCTGTTCCTGAGAAAACCACGCACTTCCTTTGGTATACAATTCCAGGGCAACTGCTCTATCCAGCCTCGTTTCGTGATACAACTGAAGTCCGCCAACCGTTTTCCCGACCGTAAGCCAGTACATAGACACCCAGGGATTGTAACTGCTGACTCTGGTAGCGTCTGAGCCACCACCAACAGGCACTTCCATTTCAAGCATTTTCTTTATGGGCGGCGTATTTTCAGCTGCTGTTGAACCATACCGGTCTGTAAAATATTCTCCCTGGTACGCCATTCTGCTTTGGATGGCAATTCCGCCGCCGAGCATTTTTACTCTTTCAATATTTCTTTCATCAATGGTTTCAGCATGATCAAAAATCCACGGAAGCCCATTGAAAGGAATATCCTGATTTACCTTTTCGAAAACATTTAAGAATCTTGTGATGCTTTCATTATAAGTCGCATGAAGTCTGAAAGGCCATCTGTTTTCAACTAATAAACGGACAACTTTTTCGAGATCAGCTTCCATATTTTCCGGAAGGTCCGGTCTCGGCTGCAAGAAATCTTCGAAATCTGCGGCAGAGAAAACCAGCATTTCTCCGGCTCCGTTATGACGGTACATATCATCGCCCTGGTAAAGCTTCACCGTGTCAATCCATTCGCTGAAATCCTCAAACTCATTTTTTGGTTTTTGAGTAAACAGATTATAGGCAATGCGTACCGTTAGCTGTTTTTTTTCATTCAGTTCATTCACCACCTGATAATCATCGGGGAAGTTTTGGAAACCACCGCCCGCGTCTATTACACTTGTGATTCCAAACCGGTTCAGCTCTTTCATAAAATGCCTGGTAGAATTTACCTGATGCTCGTATGATAGTTTTGGACCTTTTGCCAATGTTGAATATAAGATCATTGCATTGGGTGTCGCAATAATAAGTCCTGTTGGTTCGCCATTTGAATCTCTTTCAATCTGCCCGCCGGGAGGAGCCGGAGTATTTTTGGTATACCCCACTGCTTTTAATGCCGCTCTGTTCATCAATGCTCTGTCGTACAAATGCAGGATAAAAACGGGGGTTTCCGGAGCAATCGCATTGATTTCTTCTAAGGTAGGCATTCTTCTTTCCGCAAACTGAAACTCTGACCATCCACCGACAACACGTACCCATTGAGGTGAAGGTGTACGGTCAACCTGTTCTTTAAGCATGCGGAGAGCGTCGGCTAACGAAGGAACACCGTCCCATCTTAATTCGAGATTATAATTTAATCCTCCCCGGATCAGGTGAATATGAGAATCATTAATTCCCGGAACAACTCTTTTCTTTTTAAGATCGATAATCTCTGTGGCTGCATCTGCAAACTGGTCTACCAATCCGTCATTTCCCAGCGCGATAATTTTACCTTCACTCATGGCAACAGCTGAAATATCAGAAATTTCTTTACTGAAGCTGTGAATCTTCCCGTTATATAAAATAAGATCTGCTTTCATAAGAATTATTTGGTGTTCAGTTTTGAAATAGCATCTTTAATTCCGCCTCCTGCAACACTGAAAAATGACGGACCTGCAAGCAATATCAGTTTCTGCAGCTCCATTTTTCCCGATAAATGCTGAATATTCAGGTATGATTGTGTACGGTAAGCATCAAACGCTCCTAAAACCACATTTCCTGCAACCAATGCCGTGGGAGAGTCTATTCCGGCATCTTTAATATCGCTGGCAAAAGAAACGGTTTTTACGTTCAGTTTTAAAGCTTCTCTCATTGCAACGCTTCCTACTTTTTTCATTAATCCGGCATCGAAAGAATTTCTGTCGCCCAACCCTATCAACAACAGTTTTTTAGAGGCTAAACTTCCTTTCGGTGGGGTTATCAGTAATGTTTCCAAAGCATATCCTTTGAACTGACCTTTTTTTCTGACTTCTGTAATGATTCCTTTTAATGCTTCATCCAAGTGAACCATTCCGTTCAGTTCGGCAGGAAGTGCGGGTGGATTGAAAATATCTCCCTCCGTATATTCAAAAACACAGGCAATCTGAAGGTCTGCTACTGCTGCAGAAGGTCCCTGTACAAGACCCACCACAGAAACCCCGTCTACTTTTCCCCATGTTGTAGTTGTTCCTACCGTTGCTTTTGTTTCAGTCACGGTTTGCGCTGAAATGAACTGGGTTGCTGAACTTGTCAGAATCAATGCGACAAAAATCGCTTTGGACCAATTAAAATATTTTGACATTGAATTTTGCATAATAAATGATTTTAGTAATGATTAAAATTTGAATCCCAAACGGATATTGTAAAAGACACCGCTTTTAGCATTGGGGATAATCTCTTCAATAAAAACTCCCTTTCTGAAGTACTGAATTCCGCTCACCAGAGAGAAATAACGATTAAAGCTGTAAGTGAAATTGGTTAAATATGCTGTTCCGATATATCTTTTATGTGAACTGCTACCCGGACGATTGAGTACTCCGCTTGGTCTGTAAACTCCATCCTGAAGAGAATACCGCCAGTTGAAAACAACATCCATCTGCATTTTGAGTTTAGACGTTAAGTCCAATGTTGCATAAGGATGAATATCAATAAGATTGACCGGTCCGATCTGTGGGCTGAACCCGAAATAACCGCCTTTTGGATAGAGAGGATTAAATGTCTGAAGCTTTCCATCATCTTTTGACTGGTCTCCGGAAATATAATCGTTCCTAAGATTTATACTGGGTCTGAATGGTATATTTTCAAACAGATAGCCAATATCTACAGAAGCTGTCCAGGCACTGATACGCTGGTCTCCAAAACTTCCAAACTGATACGCTGCTTCAAGATTATAGATCAATCCGCCGCCATATTTCCAAAATCTCCCTCCGATCGTATGGCGTTTTTCTTTTGCTGTCCCGGATTCAAAAACGGATTCGTCTCTTCGTGTTCCGATATAATACAGATCGAGATTTCCGGCTTGTGGAAAAATGATTTTAGAATAAACACCCCAAAGATTGAGCTGTTTTGAAATCTTATTATCGAAAACTCCGGCATTGATACTATCTGCCATCATGGCGAAAGCATCCACAGAAACATTTTTATGGGAATACATCACTTTAGCTCCGGTAAAAGAAAGTCTTGCATTGGGGCCTTCTCTTACAGAGATTAATCTTCCCGAACCGTAATCAAGTTCCTGACGTCCCAGCCTGAAGGTTAATTTCTGATCTGTTTTATTAACCAGATTAGCGTCAATAAAAAGATTTTGAACGCTCAACTGATCTTCATCAATCCCCCGTGAGCCGTTTTTCCTTCCGTTCTGTAAAGCACTTCTGATTTGTGAAAACACTCTGATGTTTTTTCCTAAATGCAAATCTCCATGAAGATCATACCGCTGTAGAAAAAAGTTATTGTGGCCGATATTCAGTCTTCCCCAATCTTCATTGTTGAAATCTGCATATTCATAGCGTGCTTCTCCTCCAAAAGACAGATAGATATCTTTCTTTTCATTAAGGGGAAGAAATTTTACACTGTTATAAAAAATATCTGAAGAATCTTTTAAATATTCATAATTCTCATCGTAACGCAGGAGCTTGAAACTCTGGGCAGATAAGTTTTCAGAAAATAAAAAGAGCAGAAAGATGATTGTTTTTACAGACAATATGTAATGTGCAGATCTCAACCTTGAAAATTTCATATATCTATTAATGGTTCAGCATGTGGTGAGCATAGTGAATTCCCAACCCATAAGAACCCCCATATTTTTTCATTAAATCAGTCACAGGAACATAGGTTTCCTGACGTGCCCAATCTCTTTGAAGTTCTAAAATATACTGGATGGAAGTCATCGGTTTTACTCCTGAATGAATCATTCTCTGAATGGCTCTTTCATGCGCTTCATCACTTACATCACCGCAGGCATCGGTAATTACGTACACATCATAATTTTCTTCAAGTGCGGATAATGCAGGGCCTACGATGCACACACCCGTCCATAATCCTGCGAAAACCAACTTCTGTTTCTGAGTGGCTACGATGGCTTTATAAGCGGCCTCATCTTCCCAGGTATTCATGGTTGTTCTGTCGATATACCTTGAAGTTGCGATAGGATATGCTTCTTCAATTTCAGGGAAAACAGGTCCTGAGAAACTTTCTTCGGCAACGGTGGTTACAATCGTAGGCACATTAAATATTTTGGAAGCTCCGCAGAGTACAGCGACATTATTACGGAGTTCGTTCATTGAGATACTTTTGGTTGCAAATGCCATTTGACCTTCAAAATCGATCAATACAAGCGCATGATTATCCGGAGAAAGTAGTTTAGTTGATGGTTTCATAAATTTATTTGTTTGTTATTATGTATATTTTCTGGTTAAAGACTATAAGTATTGGCCGTATTTATTGTTTCAAAAATTTGATGAATTCTGCATTAAACTTATCTTTTTCTTCCAGGAATGAAGCGTGTCCGCTTTTGTCAAAAGGAACCAATTGAGATCCTGAAATCGCTTTATGCATTTGTTCCGCTAAGGCAAAAGACACAATTTTGTCTTCTTTCGCGTGCAGAATTAAAGTGGGTATTTTAATTTTTGGAAGATCGCCACGCAGGTCTTCATCTCTTAAAGCAATTAATGCCTGTTCCATTGCATATGGAGAGGACTGCATCTCGATACTGCCCAGCCAGGCTCCAATTCCAGGAGAAACAGAGGTTGGAGAATACACAAATTTTTCACCTATGGCTGCCAATAATGCAGGTCTGTCTGTGTTGTTTAATTCAATCCATTTTGAGATGTCTTCTTTGGTAAAAAACGGATAAGGATAATCAGTTTTTTTAGTGTGGCAAGGGGCGGCAGCTGAAAATAAGGCCAATTTGCTGACGTGTGCACTGTTATATTTTGCGACATAGTGCAAGGCAATTGCACCTCCCATGGAATGCCCGCCCAGTGTGGCATCCTGAATGTTTAATTGATCAAGAACCGTTTTGATGTCAGCAGCAAATTGATCGTAATTGTATTTTCCATAAGGTTTATCAGACTGTCCGAAACCTCTCAAAGTAATTCCGATTACCCGATAGCCTTCTTTTACCAGAGCATGGTATTGATATTCCCAGGAAGCGTCACTCAAAGGATATCCGTGGATCAAAACAACTGGTTTTCCTTCGCCCAGATCGGTAATATGCAGCCTTACATTAGGTTCAACTTCTATATATTCTGCTCTTGCTGTGGCTGTTTTTTCAGTGCTTTTTCCAGATTTATCTTTCATAGTGCACGAAACGAATAGTGTCGTTAATAAAATGACAGCACTGATCATTGATTTAATTTTCATGATATAAAGTATTTAGAGATTATTTAAAAAGTCACATCCGACTCATGCGTATTGTGGTGATTGACAGAGATTTTTTCAATCCGCTGCCCCATATTCGAAAGATGATTTCTTTTGGAAGGATGAGGCAGAGAATTCAAAAAGAACATCAGATATTAACTGTTGTCATAGGTTGTAATTTATCTCTTCAATAAGTATTTATGCTGGCCTTCCAGTACAAGTTCTGATTTTTGGTTGTATACCGTTACTTTTGTCGTCACAATCCCTCGATCTCCCTGCGGACTCAAATCTGTAATCGTGAGCGAAGAATATAAAGTGTCTCCGGAATGAACCTCTTTCAGGAAATTACATGAAAGTTCTAAAAAGCTGATGAAAACCTTTCCAAAATAATGTGGCAGCAAGGTTGCTCCCGGTGCGGTAAAGGCCAAAACCTGTAAACCATGAACCACCGGCGCCTCGTGCCCATATCTTTTGGCATATTCCGCATCATAATGTATGGGGTGGTTATCACATGATACGGTTTGAAAAGCTGAAGCATGAGCGTCTGTCAATGTTCTGCTTGGAGCCCTGAATACATCACCCACTGCCAGTTCATCAAAACTGCGGGCCGGTACAATTGAAAAATCTTCAGGATTAAATGCTGCTTGTTTTGTATTTGAATTTTCCATAAAACTTTCTGGGTTAGAATAAATCACTATTTCACACACATACTGAATAAAACCTTTTACTTTTTTATAAATTCAAGGATATCATTGTTAATAGTTTCCGCTTGCGTAGTCGGCATTCCATGGGGAAATCCCGGATAAGTAATCAGTGTCCCGTTTTTCAGTAATTTGGCAGATTTTACACCTGCATTTTGATAAGGAACAATTTGGTCATCTTCTCCGTGTAATACTAAAACAGGAATATCAACAGCTTTTAAATCTTCTGTAAAATCGGTTTCTGAGAATGCTTTTATACATTCATAATGGGCAAGGATACTTCCCATCATTCCCTGTCTCCACCAGTTTCTCTGCACTCCTTCTTTTACCACAGCTCCTTCTCTGTTGTAGCCGTAAAAAGGAAATGTTAAATCAATATAAAACTGCTGTCTGTTGGTAAGAGTTTGGGTTCTGATATCATCGAAAACTTCCATGGGAACACCATCAGGATTGTTTTCACTTTTTACCATTACCGGTGGAACAGCACTGATTAAAACTGCTTTGGCAACTCTGTCTTTACCATATTTGTTTACGTAACGGATCACCTCACCTCCACCGGTTGAGTGTCCAACATGGATCGCATCTTTTAAATCCAGATATTCAGTTAATTCGGCTACATCAGCAGCATATGTTTCCATCTCATGCCCGGTAGTGGTCTGACCTGAACGGCCATGTCCTCTTCTGTCGAAAGCGATTACCCGATATCCTTTTTGCAAAAAGAACATGATCTGCGCATCCCAGTCATCAGATGATAAAGGCCACCCATGGTGAAACATAACAGGCTGTCCTGTTCCAAAATCTTTGTAGAAAATTTCTGTTCCGTCTTTTAATTTTAGTGTACTCATTGTTGTAGATTATTTTTGATTGATAATTAAATTCACGAAAATTAATTACAAGAAGTACACTAGAAATATAAAACATTGAAAATCAAAAATTTAAATACATGCCAAATAAAAATAAACTACGATATATCGTAGTTTTATGAGGCATGTTATTGAAAATTAATAAAAATGCAGGTACTGTCAACAGAATACAATTGATGAAGAAACGGAATTAGCCGTCAAAAATACTTGAAAGGGAAAGACGATTAGAGAAACAAGCGCTATACTCTATTTGATAGCCTGGCATCACAGGAAGGTGGGTTATCTTTGGTAGATCAGGTCACCAATTTCATCCATGATGCGGGAAAAGCCAGGAGTATGGTTCAACGAAGCTGTTGTCAAATATCGTCTCCAATAAGGCTGACAATGAATTTAGTTGGCTTCATTTTTGCAATTTTATGATAAAAAATCATAAGAAATATTAAAATTATAACATGTGTCTACTATTAAAGTTAAAATATAAGAGATTATTCCTGGGGCTTTTAATAGTTTTAGTATTTCTGAACGGATGTAATGAAAAGAATAATATTACTGATATAAACCTTGCCTTAAACAAAAGTGATAGACTTAGGTTAGAGGGAAAAAAGGAAGAGGTTATATCTCTTAATAATGAAATAATCAAACTTTCAAAAGAAGAAAATTATAAAAAAGGGGAAGCTTTAGCTTATATCAATCTTTCTAATATATTTGGGACCATTGGAAATTATAAATTAAGCCAACATTTCTTAAAATTAGCTGAAAAAATAGCGTCCGGAATCAATGACAACTTTGTCTACACAAGATTATACCATGAATATGGGCAAATGAACTATGTCATAGGATTGACATCTACTGCTTTAAAATACAATTCTAAAGCAATCTATTATGGTAACAAATTAGATGAAAAAGGATGGTTGTTAGGGAATATCTATGAACAGAGAGCTGATTTTCTGCTTAATACCAATAAAGATTCTGCCCTCCATTATTATCATAAAGGTTTTGATGTAGATCCTTCTGCTCTTAACAGTGCCTTAATAGGCAATTATCATCTACGACAGACCAATAATCTGGACTCCGCTTCATTCTATATTAATAATGCGCTCATCTTATTAAAAAAGAGGGATAATTTAACAATAAGACCTGGTACTATATACTTTTATTATGCTGAATTATGTTTTAAACAAAAAGATTATACCAAAGCTTTAGAGTTTTATGAGAAATCTCTTGTAATTTTAAAGAAAACAAGAAGAATAAATAAGCTGCCTGAAGTGTATCAAAAAACTGCACTAGCATATAAAGAACTTAATCAATTTGAAAAGGAGAATGAATATTTAATAAAATATAATCAATTGAGCGACAGCTTAAAAAGATCTGGAAATGAAGCAATAGACATTTCAGTAAGCGAAGCTATAGAAAAGAATGACTATTCGGTTACTAAATACACAGTACTTTATCTGATTATCTTTCTTTCAATTCTGGGAGTACTTGTTATTTTATTCTTCAAATACACAAAAAAACAAAAAAATAAAGATTCTTCTATTCCTACATTGGAAGAAAAACAACCAGAACTCAGAAGCACAATACCTAATGAATATTTTGCCGAGTTACTTAGTTTAGCAAAAAATAATGACATTAAATTTCTCAATAGATTTGAGGAGACACATCCTACTTTCTTTCAAAACCTTTTCAAACATAACTCTGAACTGACAAGATCCGAATTATCATTATGTGGGATGATCCTACTTGGCCTTTCTTCAAAAGATATTGCTGATTTTTCATTTATACAACATCGATCAGTACAAATTAAGAAAGGAAGATTAAGAAAAAAGCTCAATATTTCTTCTGACGTCAATTTATATAATTTCTTTAAAACTTTAAGCTAGTTTATCTGATATTTTATGATAAACAGGTCTTGCATATTTTGAGAATCACTGTCGAAATATGACAACATCCACTTAATAATTTACATAGAAACCGAAGTAGAATTTACAAGCTACTCAATAATTAATAAGCGAAAAATATCTAGTCTGCTTTACGGCTAGATAGCATAATCGTTTTATTAAACGATTCTATTTCATCCATAGAATTAATTTGAAGTAGATAGATTTAAAATCTACCCAAGATGCTTCAAATTGAATTTACTATAATTCCCAAAGCATTTTGAACATTGATGCATTTTTATTAAATCCCTGTCGTACATTTTTATTACAATATTTATACGTGTATATACATTGGCATGTATAACAATACCCCTAAACTTTAATGTCCAAAAATCAGAACTATTCAAATATCTTCCTCAATGGACCAGACTGATATCATAAACCATCAGAGGTTTTAAATTAGTAAAAAAAATCATAAAACATGAAATTGAAGACTTCTCTTTTTGACCGCAAATAAGCTTTCATCAATGAATAAACATGTAGTTATTTATTTATCAGAATAACCAGATCCCCAATATTTAATGAAAGAAGTCATTGATCTAAAATGATAGGATAAAAGATGTGACCGCTATATGAAATATTTGTAAAACAAAGCCTATACCGCGCTGAATAAGGGTCGATGTATTTGTGTTGTACTTATGTTGTATACTTTTTTTTTGCAATATTTGTCTATAAAAATACCTTTGCATCACTAAAAACACAGGTCTATTATAATAATGATCCATTACAATACTGATTAGAACTTACAGTGTAGTTATCATTAGCTAAATTCCAATAATAACTCCCGAATTCTTAAAGAGATTCTGAAAACATGAATATCTATGAAATCGTTTTTGAGCTGCCTCGAATATTAATTGAATACCTTATAATTAGAAACTTTTACAATATCAATAATTTTTAAATTCAAATGTATGAAAAAACAAATTTTAGTAATGACAATCTTATTTGCTTCTGTTAGTTATGGTCAAGAAATTCGTCCAAAAGCATTAGGCTCGGATAGAGATAAGCATGGATGCATAGGTTCGGCAGGCTACACATACTCACAAGTCAAAAAAGACTGTATCAGACTTTTTGAACAAAAAATACTGCTTAAAGAAACTGACCCTAAAGGAAGTTATGCATTAAGCGCAGCTATAGTTTTCAGTGAGGATGATAAAAAAGCCGAAATATTTCTTCCTTCATCTACAGGAAGTGTAATACTTTCCAGAACAACGTCATATAAAAGCACAAGTGTTTATAAAAAAGGAGGACTCACACTTATTAAAGATAAAGAAAACTACACCCTAAAGAAATCTAAAAAAACAATATTTAATCTATAGAAGCATTTAACAAATGTTGAAACTTCGCTAAAGTATTAAATATATCATGTAAAAATTATCTTTTTTTTTAAACACACAATGAGAAAAACTATTTATTTCCTATTTATAGGAATCCCGCTCTGCGCACAGGTCGGCATCAACACACCAACACCTAAATCCACATTGGATGTAACTGCAAAAAGCGGAACGAATGATACAGACGGATTGCAAGCTCCCCGATTGACTCGTACTCTTCTCACCAATAAGGGTGATAATCTTTATGGAGGTGATCAAAAAGGAGCCCTCATTTATATTACAGATATTTCCGGAGGAAACAATGCCGGACAAAGAGTCAATGTAAATTCATTAGGATATTATTATTTTGACGGTTCTTTATGGCAAAAAATACTTGATAATTCTACAGTATTCTCAGGTACTAATATTTATAATTCCGATGGAAGTCTTGCCGGTAATAGAACAGTAACTCAGGGAGCAAATAAACTGTCTTTCAAAGCAAATTCAGTAAACGCTTTCTCCGTTAATAATGCTTTTTCCGTAGATGCGGCCAATAATAAAGTGGGTATTGGAACTATAGCTCCTGCGTCCTTATTGCATGTTCAGAACCAGGGAGGCGTAACATCCAATACATTTGTTTCTGGTATTTCCAATTGTGGAATACCATGTGGACAGGGAGTATCCAGAAGTATAGTATTATTTAACGAAAATACTTCAGGATACAGCTTTGGTTCCATTGATTTTGTACCCAGCAATAATTCTGATAATTTATCAGGAGCGTCTATTCAGGGCATTGACAGAGATATAACCAATAATTTTTCAGGATTGAGCTTTTTTACAAGAAATGCTTCCAATTACGCTTCCCGGTTAATTATAAAATCTTCAGGAAAAATAGGCATAGGAACAGAGAATCCTTCTGCTACTTTGCACATACAAGGGACTAATCCTTCCTTTAGATTGGAAGATGGAACACAGGGAACTGATAAAGTTCTTACCTCAGATGCGAATGGAAATGCAAGATGGACCAGTAGCTCAGCAACAAAAGCACCAATAGCCGTCGACCTGCCATCAGCAGGAGTTGATGTAACTAGTTTGAACACCTGGTTTAATACAAACATCAGCATAACACTTCCGCCCGGAAAATGGCTTCTTAATATGGGAACCACACTGAGCACTACCCCACTTGGATCATCTCCTGCTCCTCTTAATACTGACGGGCAGCTTTGGAATATCGCTTCGATTTCTAATTCAAATTCCTCATATACAGTAAGTTCTGACATTATGACAACAATTTCCGGTAGTCAAGTTGCAGGATCTCATAGTAGAGGAGATCACATATCAACAATCAGTGGTACTATTGCGATCAATAACACAAGTACTTCAAATAAAACATACTACTTATGGGTTCAATCATTAGCATTTGGTACAGTCCCATCTTCATTCAGATGGCGAAATGCGTTTGGAAGTCAATATTTAGAACGTTGGTTTTACGCCTCTCCTATTAATTAATTCTATTTTTCAAACAAAGAGACCGTCTTCTTTTGCAGATGGTCTCTTTTTCATTACTATTTATTTCCCCACTTTTTCTTAAGCTTTTCGTAAATTTTATTTTTGGTAGAATCTGTTTCACCAAAGCCAATGCTTCATTGGACGGCCATATACGTAGGATTTCTAATGACATTCACAGCCAGGAAACAGTTGTTGGCCATAACCATCTGAAGCCATCAATCAATTCGCATTCTTCGATAAAATTGGCCACCCATTCATCTTTCCATTGGTAGAAAACCTGAAACATTCTTTAGCCGTATAGGATCATAAATATCAATAGGCTGATGACAGATATTAAAATCTCCCGAGATAATGCAAAATGCCAATAGCTGTAATAGCCAATTTTTTCGAGACTATCAATATCTATCTGATCGTTACCGGCTTTACTTCCTGAATACAAATCATATAAGGGTCAGAAGTTTGTAACACAAAAAAAATATTTGGTAAAAGCCGATCTGATTCCGTTGACATTATAAGTAATAAATATCATACTTCAAAAAGGTAAAAAAGAAGCGGAAAAAATGATGATTTTTTCCGCTTGCGTTTTAAGCCTTAAACATTAAAATGGTTTATTTGAAGAAAGTGTCTTTTTTAAACACTGTTTTACCATCTTTAGTTAATTCTACATATTCTTTTTCTCCACTACCCTTTCCTCGTAACTCATAATGATCATTTGTGTACGAATATCCTGATCCAGATGGTGTATGGGTCAACTCTATAGTTTCACCATTGAAGACTAAAGTAGCCGTTTCATTGGTTCTGTTGAAACTCATATCCAGTGTTTTTCCATTACTGTCTTTCGCTGTACTTTTTACTATATCATCTTTAGTGGTAGCAGCGGGAGAAGCTGCAGGTTGAAAAAGTGAGTCTGCATTTGCAGTAACAGTTTCCGGTGTATTTTTTTCTTTATTACAAGATGTTAAAAATAAAGCTGCACATGTTGCTGCAAGTAAAATGTTTTTTGTCATAATTGTACTGTTTATATTTTTTGATTAATAAATTTTAATTTTATGCTAATTTCTCTTAAAAAACTATTTAGATTCTAAACCAAAGAAAGGAATGATATATTCTTTCTAAAAATCTTTAGCTATTATTACCCTATTATACAAGATGTTGGCAGCAGCGCTGCTGAGTTTACCCAAGCAGTGCTATAATAATATCCTGGAGTGTCTATATTTACAGCGGTTCCAGTTTGCGCTCCTGTAGCAACACTATTTACATATATCATAGTAAAAGAAGTAGGAACAGAGGTCATGCTTTGGGGCCTCTGCCTATCTACACGGGGAATTAATAGACCCTCTACATTTATTGTAGTGCCTCTCGCATTTTTTGCTGTAATATCCAGTGTAGTTTCAGGAGCCATAGTGTTTAAACCAACCTGCGCATTTGTCTTTATTGAAAATATTGATAGCCCAACTGTAACAATAAATAGAAAAGATTTTTTCATGCAAGGTGTTTTATTTAAAATTAATTTTTCGATGCAAACTTACTCCTTAAATAAAGAATGTTAGAAAAAAAACATAATACACAGGTGCTACATAGATGCTACATAAGCAGCACTATATAGACTACAGATACAATATATTGCTGATTTACCCAAAAAAAACCTTAGTAGCATTTTTTGAATTTTACTCTTGCTTTTTAGCGAAGAGAGGTGCTTCAACCGAACTCTTAATATCACTTTTGATATTTTTGAATAGCATCTGTGAATCCAAATTTTAGTTTTCATGTTGAGACTTAGATTTATTGAAAACATTTTACATTTGCATTACTTATGAAAACTGATGGTATAGTAGCTTCTTGTCCGTTCGTTACCCTTGCAGTGATCTTGAACTGATTTTCAGGAGTTGCAATACATCCTGATTGTCAAGCAGTACCTCTCCGTCAATCTCTATAAATCTGGATTGATTGGATGTCACTTGCTCTTTCAGGATGTCAAATCGTTCCATGAATCACCTGTATTAAAACTCACTATCACTCACTTGTGAATCAATTAGAATTTATAATGAATTGCGTCCTCATTTTTCAAATCATCACCTCACTCCACGCCAAATGCACAACCAGTCTGAAATCAAAATGAAAATCTACAAAACAAAAAACCAAAGCAAAAACGTTTTTGCTTTGGTTTAATTAATTATTTTTGTCTTATAATCTGTATCGGATTTTCAGGACTAGACAATTGGCCCCGTCCTATTTAATTCCCTCATTACTGTATTAAAATCCTTTTCTGAAGGGATATTATATTTTTTCCGAATTCGATGTTTGCGTAGCTGAACTGCTGCTACAGAAACAAAAGTATATTGGGAAATCTCTTTCGTTGAAAGATTAATAAATGCAAGTGCACAGAAATAAATTTCAGGATTTTTAATTTTTGGATTAATCGCTTTTAAATTCTTTACAAAATTCGGGTATAATTCTTCAAAAAGAATTAAAAATTCCGGATTATTATTTTTAGCCAACAAAATCAATTCAGTAAACTGATTTTCTTCTGCTTTTTTATTGAGAATAACTTTTTCTGCTTCTAAATCTTGATTCTCTAAAATTAAAATGTTTTTTTGGTTTAAAACCAGTAATTTATTTTTCCTCAATTTTTTATATCTAAAATATAAAAAGATTATGAAAATTATAAAAATAACGCTTAATATGATGAACAGTTTGCTTAATTTTGACTTTTGAATTTTACTTTCTGTCTCCTTTTCATCCAATATCAAATTTATTGTTTCAGTAAGTCCTTTATTATTGCTTTCATTATATATATTAAATTTTTTTTGAGATTCTTTAGCATATTTTTGCATGTTTATCTCATCTCCTAGATGTGCATAAATTTTACTCATGCTTTCTGTTATCCACATTGTAGATTCAATATCAACAATATTAAATTTATCCATATCCTCCAAAGCTTTTCTATAGCTTTCCAAGGCTTTCTTATCATTATTCAACAAAATATAATAGTCTCCCAATGCCCAAAAAGTATTGTAGTTTGAAGCCTTTTTGAGATTACTCTCATAAAAAGCTTTATTTAGATAAATAAAAGCTGAATCCATTTGTTTTGTTTGCATCAATACATCTGCCTTCTGGATATAAGTATCAATCTTTTTTGGATGCAGAATTTCTTTATTAAGGGTTATTGTTTTATTTATAAATTGATTTGCTTTTTCATAATCCCCTTTATATTCATAGTAATCAGCTAAATATGCAAATGTTCTCGCTTGTATTTCTTTTGATTCATTTGAATGTTCATCAGAAAGTATCGCTAAAATATCATTGATTGTTAGTAATTCCAGTTTTTCCATCTTTATTGCAGCAAAGTTTTTCAACTTTATTTCATACATCCTAGCTTTTTGAACCTTAGTTTTAGACGGCAGGACTTTGTTAGCTTTTAAAAGATATTGTAAGCTTTTGTCATGTAGGTTTAAAGTGTAAAGACAAAACGCTATTTGAAGATATGCCTCAAATATAGAATTATTATTATTTATTTTTTTGGAAATATCGCACGCTTGTTTAGCATATGTTAAAGATTTATAGGTATCTGAAACTTCATATTTAGAATCCAATTGAAGTAAAGAATCTATCCTAACCACTTCTCTTTTCTGAGAATATGATAGAATTGATAAAAAATAGAAAATAATAACCAGCTGTTTCATAAGTGGTAAATACGTCAGTTTTAGGTATAATAAATATTATCAAAGATAATTTTATTTTTTAATAAAATTATGTAATACCTAATGTTACATATTGAATTTAAACACTTGAAAATCAGAAAAATAAAACATGTAATAACAATGTAACATCTGTACTTAACGAATAACATAAGATAAAGTAGAAATTTGCCTTATGGTTTCTAAAGACAAAAAACAGATGAAAAAAAACATAAGACCGAATTACTTCCCTAGTCTTAATAGTAAGCAACTACTATTAAGACTTTTATGTATAGCGAAAAACGATAAAGAGATCAATAAATTCAATAACAAAATAAATTAGACTTTAAAGTTTAATTATTAATTCGATAAAAATATAAGATGAAAAAAAAATTATTCGCACTATCTACTTTATTCATTTCAACTGCAGCTTTTTCTCAAGTAGGTATCAATATCGATCAAGCTAAAGTAACACTTGATGTTGCAGCTTCCCCCAATGACCCTACAAAAACAGATGGTTTTTTAGCACCGAGATTGACTGGTAATCAGCTTAAAGCAAAAGATGCATTATACACCAATGAATTAAAAGGTAATCTAATTTACGCAACAGCTCCTGCAAGCCCAGCGACTCCTAAGACAATTAACATAGCTTCTGAAGGCTATTATTACTTCGATGGCTTGGTTTGGATGAAAATTGTATCAGGGAATATGGGTTCTACAGTAACCGCAAACAATGGTATTACTAAAACATCAGATAATATACAGCTTGGCGGTACTCTTTTAAAAAATACCGAAATAGCTACGGCGGGTTACAATACTACATTTTCTGGGACTGGGAGGATCGGAATCGGCACTGGATCTCCAATTTCAAAATTGAATGTCACGGGAGGTACAATAAATATAGGAAATATTACAGAATACGCTGGAGGACTTCAGGTACAAAATCAAGACGGTAACAAGCCTATTTTCCTTGCTTATGGTACTGATAATGCAGAAAAAATGAAAATTACAAATAATGGATTGGTAAGTATAGGAAATGTAACACCAACCGAAAAGCTAGACGTGGACGGTACCGCTAGAATCAGAGAAAAAATGATGGTAGGAACTGACTTGACTAATGGCAGCGCTCTAAGTATCAAAAATAATGTAACCTCAGAAAATATTGCCACTTTTGTTGGTACTGATAATATTTTTAAAGCCGTATTAAAAAATAACGGAAACCTTGGAATTGGTACTCGATCTCCAATTTCAAAATTGAATGTTATAGGAGGTATAATAAATATAGGAGATCTCGCAGAATACGCTGGAGGACTTCAGGTACAAAATCAAGACGCCACCAAGGCTGTTTTCCTTGCTTATGGTACTGATAATGCAGAAAAAATGAGAATTACAAATAATGGATTGGTAAGTATAGGAAATGTAACACCTTCTCAAAGATTAGATGTAGATGGTAATGCCAGATTCAGAAGTGTACCAGATGGTAACGTAAATTCTACAGATAATTACTTAGCTATAGCAAACGATGGTACTTTGAAAAAAGTAGATGTTGGGTTACCTACTTTAGGATTATTTGCTACAACAACCAATTCAGAAAGTCACTCAGCAAACAATTTGGCTAATAATTTAAATTTCAATAATGTCGCTAAAGTAAATAATGGCTATATATCTACCACAGGATACCAAAATACTTTTAAAGCACTAAAATATGGATTATACACTATTGAAGTTTGGACGCAATTTTCTAACGTTCCTGAAAGTACTACTGATAGTAGGGCCGGGTGCACGCTTAGAGTAGCACCAGGAGGCCCTAATAATGCAGTTCAGTTGATTGGAGACCGATGGCTAAATGGTGCTGGAACGGCTAATGTAACAAAAACTGTTATTCTAAACACAAATGAAGAAATTTCTATTTATACTTTATGTAATCGACCTAGTAGCCCTAGTTACACTACAGGACCAAATTCGAGTATTTTTATCACTTACACTCCATTATAAATGCTTTTTTTAAAGATATTAAAAACTGAATTTAAGTTTGAATAATACTTTAGTAAATTATACTAATTGAAAGTACTGTAATCTCAAAACAACACGATAAGTATTCATACTCACCAAAAATAATTATAGAAATAATGTATGGTTTCAAAAGGATCCACATAGTATTTTAGTCAGTATGGCTGTTACAAAATGTGGGATAGAGATATCCCACATCAGTAATATTCTTAAATACTTTGAATAGCACTATACTCTTAAATTATTAATTATCAGCTATATAAAAAATGTAATACCATTGTAACATCTTAATTTTTGATTTTCCATTCAACTCAACCGCATATTTGCCAATAGATTCTGAAAATCTTAAAAGATGAAAATTAGGTTAATAGTGGTATAAATAGACAAGTAATAGTATCACCCCTATTTTAGGTTAAAATTTGAAGAATTGGTTATTACATTAGATAAAATAAGTAATTAAATTATATGCAAATGGATTTCAAAACTATACATATTGGCAGTTTAATTCTCAAATGCGTCAAAGAATCTTCTATTGATATTAGCAGAATATGCAATTTCATGGACCAGACCGAAGACGAGATTAGTAAGATGTATACAGAAGAGAGTTTACATACAATTGTTCTATTACGCTGGAGCAAACTGCTGGAATATGATTTTTTTAGATTTTACACCCAACATCTCATCTTATATGCTCCCCCAGCCTCTGTAGGGTATAGTAAAATTGTTGTGAACAAAAGTACTCAAATGCCACAGTTCCGCAAAAATATATATACGATAGAGATCATTGATTTTATTTTAGAGCAAATAAAAACAGGGGAGAAATCTAAATTAGAGATAATTGAGCAATATAAAATTCCTAAAACCACCTTGTATAAATGGATTAGTAAATTCGGCAGCTAATCATTAGAATATAGCCTCAATATTTCTCTACTTTAAAATCAATATTTCTTCGTTTTTATACAATGTATGATAGAGAAATTATTGCTGCCATACTAAATAATTAAAATGAAGAAAATCAATAAATAACTTAATCATTTTTTTTATGAAAGAATATACCCCTGTAAATTACAAACAGATATATACCGACATTATCACAAAAAAGTTTCCAAAGAAATTAAATGAATTAAAATCTCTTTTAGATAAAAAAGACTTCTCATCAGTAGATGTAATAGAGATTAATCAAAAAATATTTGGAGATCGAGATCATTCTGTGCAAATCTTCAATCAAAAACTTCGATCTTATAATAAAAACACAATGATTAAAATACTTGATTATCAGAAGAAAAATATCTTAAGTAACGCTCAATTAGCAATACATTTTAAAATGAGCAGAAATACAATTGCAAAGTGGAAAAAGCAATTTTATAATTGAAATCAATAATCAGTGTCTCTATTTAATATTCTAAAAACACAAACAAATAACACAACGGTTACTTTACTCAATCCCCTTAAAAACCGTTTAAATTAAACCCTATGAAGAAATACATTTTACCTTTGAGCATGATTTTTATTTCATGCATTACTTATTCCCAAGTCGGAATAAACACAGCCAACCCGCAAGGAATTTTCAATATTGATGGAGCCAAAGATAATCCCTCAACAGGAATACCAAGCGCAGCACAACAATTGAATGATTTTACAGTTACCTCAACGGGAAAAGTCGGTATTGGTATAACAAACCCGTCAGAATCCTTAGATGTTACAGGGAAAATTAAACTATCAACACTTGGAAATTACAATTCTAACACTTCTATTCCTTTAGTATGGGATACAGTAAATCATACGATTTCAATGGGAGCTACAAGTACTGAAAAGCCTTTTTACACAGTAAAATATGTAATAACCACAGCACCACAACAAGATTGGGTATCAAATTTTGACACCAAGATTTCGTCAGCTAAATATATTGTAATTGTAACCTCTGCTCAGTTTAAAAAGTCATCTGGTAACTCATATATATCAAACAGTGTTGCTACTCTAAGTGCTACAGAATCTGCAACACCGTTTCTTAATATAGGTTCTTCTCAATCAGGTGGTACGTGGCGCTTAAATGCTGATTATAATAATGCAGCACCAGGTGTCAGTGGTGCTGATTACCAGTGGACATTTGATCTTTTGGTTATCAATAGGAATCAGGTTATCAATATAGCTGACCAAACAGGGACAGTTGATAGCGTTGGTAATGGACAAGCTACAGCTTCACCTATACCTTAATAGTTTATTCTTCTAGAATAAACTATTAATTACAGATATTTGATGATGCCCTTTTCCATAACTTTAAAAAGTGGCATAGTAAGAAGTTAATGCTTCATCCAATAATACAGGTAGCTGCACCCTAATGGGTGCAGCTACAAATTGTTAATGCGATATAATTCTTAAATAACCACATCTATCACATTTATAATAAATATATAATATCGGTTGCTGATATTGGTTACTAATAAATCCAGGAAAAAATTAAGACATCTCGCATCTTATTGGATACCTATCGTCCATTCTGCATCCTGATCCCATCTTTTGAGATTCCATTTTCTTTTAGTAGAAGTCTCTTTAGGTATTCCATCAACAGTAACTCTCAGGTACACATATCTGATCATATCAGATTTTCTTTTTGGGGTCTTCAGAAAGAAAGTTAATCCATAACTGTTTTCCAGCATAATTCAACAATTTTTAAATGTTAGTAAATGTCGAATTAAAGTATCTCTGAGCCAAGTCGTTAATGCTTTTTACCCGTTGGTTTACAGGCGATTACTTCACTTTCTGTGGCAATTATTTTGGAATTTTGAAAGTGCCACGAAGTTGCCATATAGTTTTTGAGTGTTTTTGATCAATTTTGAAACCTCGAAACAACAAAAAAGTCTTTAAACACTAAGATTTAAAGACTTTTGATTTTATTTGATTACTCAACTTGCGGAGAGAGAGGGATTCGAACCCCCGGACCTGTTACAGTCAATAGTTTTCAAGACTATCGCAATCGACCACTCTGCCATCTCTCCTGAATAACGGCTGTACCGTCGTTTTCAGTGGTGCAAATATATAAAGTTTTTTAGAACTGACAAAATATTTTTCAGCTCTTTGTAAAAAAAATTGAAACGAAGGAGAAATTGCTCTGCTTGCTTCCAGAATTCCCTTATGCAGAAAGCATCCACAATAATCTGATATAGAATAAGATTCACAAGGCAAGCTTATTTTCCTTGACCACTTCCAGTCTTTTAAATTTTCCATCATTATTTTCATGAAACTTGAAAAAAACCGAAAATACCCCACTTCCCTGCCTGAAAGTTTCCGTAAATATCTGATCATATTAAAACACAGAAATCCAGCCCGCTTTTATTCTCCATGCATTGTATTCAGCGTCTTTCCCATCGATTTCAGGAATCTCTTCCACGCCGGGAATTCTGTTGATTATTTCCTGGGAAAGAGGGGGCAAATTTACTTTCAACCGTTCTTCATTCAAGTGTTTTTTATCTTCTACAGGATAAGGTATTCCTTCTACAGTCAACTGTGTCCCGTACTGTTGTGGTTTGCTCTGAAAAACCTGAATCCTGTCATGCAGATAGGCTATGTTTGATGGATTGACATCACTGCCGTTCTCTATCATCAGCTCATAGTATTCTTTCATCAATTCAGGCTCACCTATCGAATGCTGAATAATCAACCATGCAGCATTACTGGCCTCCGCTCCTACTTTAGAAACCGTTGGAAACCCAATGGCTTTAACTATTTCCCGAAGCTTTTCTGCATTCTGTCTATGGATCAGTTCCATTTCAGGATGATAGCCTCCAACAAGTTGACCTTCTGATGCCAATCTTTCCCTTACTGAAAGATCTTTTTCAGCCAGCTCGATTAATTCTTTTGAAAATACTTCGTTCATCTTTTTTTAAGTTAAATGATCAATAATACCTAAAAATAACGATCAAAAAAGAATTTTAAAATTTCAAAGTGTTCAATCCACTGAACTCATCCTTTTCGTATATTTTTTCAATCCTGCCATCCTTCAGCACCGCTATTGTATCACAGGTATGAAAAAGTGTTTCAATAATGTGAGAACTGATGATCACTACTTTATTCTCTGACTTAAGTTGCTTGATAATATCGTAGAGAATATGAACGCCTTCAAAATCTACTCCATTAAAAGGTTCATCAAGGATATTAACCGGCTTGTCCAGCATCAGCATCCCAATCAGTGCCAGTTTTTTCTTCATTCCGCTGGAATAATATTGTACATATTTTTTCAGTGGAAGGTTGAATTTTTCAGTGAATTCTTTACTGTCAATTTCCTTTTGACCAGAAAAATAAGATAAATATTCTTCTCCCGTGATGTAGGGATAAAAGTAATTTTCAGTTTCGAGATAAGAAACAGAACTCCGCTTCAAGGGCTTACCCTGCCAGCTGATATTTCCTGAAAATGGAGTATTTTGATATAAAGAATCAAACAAAGTCGTCTTTCCGGCTCCGTTCTTTCCAAGGATTCCGACGATACTACCCTCTTCCAGAGAAAGCTCCACACCATGTAAAACTTTTTGGTTTTTGAACTCAACCTGTAAATTTTTAATCTCCAACATAGGTTCTTATATTTTGTTCCGCATTTTTTATATTATTCCTGAGTACCAGCAAAGCCGGAATTATCGTCATGCTGTAGAAAATGTATTCCAGATACACGCTGATATTGTAATAGCCTTTCTTTTCTTTATAATGGTAGAGTTTATATTTTCTGGTAATGATCAATAGAAAATACAGATTCATGAATAGAAAATAATACAGCAGATAAAGGCTGTCATAAGGATTTATAATCAGAAAAAGAGTGTAAACAGGCAGCAGCAGGGCATTAAAAAACAAAGAATTCTTCCTGATTTTTTCTTTTAAGCTTAACTTTTTAAAGTACATTTCAAACATTTCTTTGCTTTCGTAAGGCTCATAGATATCAGAAATAAAGTCTATCAGAAAAATCCCTGCTACAATCAGAGATCCCGGATGATAGGATGACAACAGCATCATGACGTATCCCATCATTGAGAACCATGTATTTTTTCTCAGGAAAGTTTTCCATTCAAACAAATCATCTGGTATAAAATTCCATTTCAGGGCCGGATCAAGCTTGGTTTTCGGGAAGAAAAAAGCAAAGGCTGCGATTAGAATATATAAAGCCAGACCTGTTTCTTCCAGCTTATAATGAATATTTCCCAAAAGAAAAACGGTATAAATCAATGCAGATTCCAGTACAATAACTGCTCTCCAGCTTTTTTCAAATACCTTCTTCAAAAAAGGAATATCTTTTCTGCTGCAGTGAAATACAAGTGCCGCCATGAAAAAAAGTCCCGGATAATAATGCTCTGAAGGTAGTTTTACAGCAATAAGGGTCCCAAATACAAGCAGAAAAGGGATACTCACCTTCATATCGAGGTTAAATATTCTGAATATCTGGTACAATCTGAATTTTAAATGGTTGAGTAGCTTTTTCAATGGATTAATATGTGCTCTGTAAATTTGAAAGTATAAAAATGCCGAAAAAAAATTAAATATCCCGACTGCAAGGGCTTATTTTCATTAAAAAACTCACATTTTTGAAATAAACTGTCACGTTTTATTCATTAAGTTTGTCTTCAAAAGAAATATCATGCAGGAAAATTACAACAAACTGCTTACTTACGCCTACAATATTACCGGATCTTATGAAGATGCACAAGACCTGGTGCAGGATGTCATAGAAAAATATATTTCTTTGGATAAATCTGAGATCAGAAATGAAGCTAATTTCCTGATCAAAAGTACAATCAATCATGCCATCAACTTCAAAAACAGGCACAGCAAAAAAATAGTCTACGGCGAATGGCTTCCGGAGCCTCTTTCCTTCGACCATGCAGAAAATAAACTGATCAAGGAACAAACCGCCTGCTACACACTCCTTGTCCTTTTGGAAAAACTGAATGCGAAAGAAAGAGCCATTTATATTTTAAAAGAAGCATTTGATTATTCCCACCAGGAAATCGCTGAAACGCTTGATATTTCTGTCGATAATTCTCGCCAGATCCTGAGTCGTGCCAGAAAACAGCTGCAACATGTAAAATACGCTCCAGACACTGCCAATTCTGCTGATACTGATATACTCCATAGATATCAGACGGCATTGAGTGAAGGAAATATCTTCAAAATAGAAGAACTTCTGATAGATGATATCAGGCTTTCTGCAGATGGTGGACAACGCATCCGCGTCATCAAAGCTGTGGAAACCGGAAAAATGGCTACAGCATCGCTTCTTGCTTATGTACAGCAGCAGTTTCTTGCAGGAAAGCGTTTTACTTTCCAAACTTTCAACCACCAGCCTGCTTTGTGTTTCTGGCAGGGAGAACGGGTTTATAACTGCCATATTTTAGATATTGATAACCGTGGACTGATTCGTGAGATCTATTCTATTGTGGATCCGGAAAAATTGAAAAGAGTGTATTAAGGCTTAGAAGAGGCAAGCCTGAGGATAGAAGTTAACTTTCCCTTCTTAATTACTGAAAGTTTTAGAAATTAAATTTTAAAATCTTACGATGTAAAGAATTTAAAGTGATTAAAATAGAGATTCATTTGCATCACTTGCCTTAAGGTACTTCCCTCCTTTCAAACACTTTTTTTCACTTTTGTCACATTTCCGAATACCTGTGTGTCTTTAAAGAAAAAGCAATATGAACACACTACTCCGAATCGACAGCAGTCTAAGACTTGAAGATTCTCATTCACGCCGGATAGGCGATTATTTTGTGAAACAGTGGAATATCAAGCATCCTGATGGAGCAGTTATCCAAAGGGATACAACCAGACAGCCCACTCCACACCTTACCCAACAGACCTTTGATGCATTTTTGGACGAAAACCTTTTTTCTGAAGATCTCCTCCTGTCTGACCAACTGATTGGAGAGCTTTATCAAAGCAGTGAGATCCTCATCACATGCCCTATGTATAACTATGGGATCTCTTCGTCCTTGAAGGCTTATTTTGACCTTGTGATCAGAACAAAGAAAACATTTGTGTCTGAAAACGGAATTAAAGGACTTCTTTCAGATAAGAAAGCTCATATTATTTCTGTTATGGGTGGCATTCATTCTATACCGGGTGGGATGAATCCCCTTGAGACTCATTTAACCAGTATTTTAAATCTTATGGGAATTCGTGATATCACTTATTTTCCATTGGAAGGAACTGCTATTCCGGGTCAGCTTTCAGAGAAAACGGAATTAGTAGAAACATTGATTATTAAACATTTAAATTAATTATGGAAAAGATCAGAGAGGCGATAGAAAAATTCATTAAAGGCGGAGATACCAGGGACACTCTTCTTTTAGAACAGGTTCTTCATCCAAATTACCAAAATATCCAGGATGGTTTTTTTGAGCAACCGGGAATTTTCGTTATTTCTAAGGAAGAATACATAAGATTAATTGGTGATAAAGTATTTGGAGGCAAACCGAGGACTATTATTTATCATGCCCTGGAACAGAAAAACAATATCGCCTATGCCCAGGTTTCCCTGGAAAGTTCGGTACTAAAGTTCTCTTCGCTCATTACTTGTGTTCAGGAAAACGGAAAATGGCTCATCATTAGCAATGTTCCTGTGATAGCACAGAAGTAAAAAGAAAAAAACTGATTAATAGGCCCGCCTATTTCATCGGGCCTATTTAAAATAATAACCATTTCACTGTCTTTCAATTTCATACTTTGGACTGCAAAAAAAATACTTTCACCTCTTTAATTAAATTACCTATTATGCTAGACCAAACTGTTCATAAATCCTTAAAACAATCGTAATCTTAATTTCAGTTCATTTCCCAAACAGACGTTTAATTTTGTTCCGATTTATATAAACTAATAAAGTGAAGAAAATTTTTACGTCCGTTTTATTCTGTGCTTCTCTATTTTTCTATGCACAGACCGGTACCCTTTCCGGAAATATTAATGATGATTCTAAACTGTCTCTTCCGGGTGCAAAGATTTCTCTGGCTCCGGGAAATATTTATACCACCTCAGATGACCACGGTAATTTCGTTTTTCTGAACGTTCCTCCGGGAAATTACACCATGAAAGTCGATTATCTGGGTTATGGAACCAGTGAATACAACGTCACTGTTGAGGCTGAAAAGAATACGAGACAGAACATCCTTTTTACCAGAAAGGAAACAGCGATTGCAGAAGTGGTTGTAAGCGGATCTACATTAAAAAACCAGGCAAGAGCGCTCAACAAACAAAAAAGTAACGCCAATATTACAAATGTGATCTCCTCCGACCAGATCGGACGTTTTCCTGATGCCAATATCGGGGATGCATTGAAACGCGTTCCCGGAATCACGATACAAAACGACCAGGGTGAAGCAAGGAATCTGATCATCAGAGGTTTGGCACCCAACCTGAATTCTGTAACATTAAACGGTGACAGAATTCCGTCTGCTGAAGGGGATAACCGTAATGTTCAGATGGATCTTATTCCATCGGATATGATTTCCACCATCGAAGTGAATAAAACCCTGACTCCTGATATGGATGCCGATGCTATCGGGGGTTCTGTCAATCTGATCACGAGGGCCTCTCCTAACGGGCAGAGAATTTCAGCAACATTAGCCGGAGGGTATAATCCGATTCGTGAAAAGGGAAATTACACCGCGGGATTTGTCTACGGAAACCGTTTTTTAAATAAGAAATTAGGGGCTGTTTTCAGTTTTTCTTATAACAACAACCATTTTGGCTCAGACAATATTGAGCCGACATGGAGTCTTGCCGAGGATGCCGCTCAAACGGCCTATATCAGTAAAATGGGTGTTCGCTATTATGATGAACACCGGATCAGGCACAGTTTTGATCTGAATATGGATTATGAATTTAATTCTAAAAACAAGATCTATGCTTCAGCGATGTACAATTTCAGAACAGATAAGGAAAACCGGTTTGCTTTGGGGTATAAAGTAAAACCGGTTTATAATGATGATGAAACTGAGATCACAGGCTGGAAAGGAAGTATTACAAGACAGAATAAAGGCGGAGATGCGGATAATGACAACACGCGTCTTGAAAGACAGAAAGTACAGAATTATGCTTTACGGGGAGAACATCTTCTGGGGTCGAAGATCGATCTTGACTGGTCGATGAACTATGCAACGGCAAGTGAAAAAAAACCTCATGAGCGCTATATAGAGTTTGAAAACGGAAAGATGAATTTCTCTTCAGACCTGAGTGATCCCGAAAGACCGATAATCACTCCCCTTTCGGCCGATAATTTAGGGGTTTATAAGCTGAGTGACCTTTCAGATTCGAATAGTTTTACGCAGGAAAAAGAATTTGGGGCAAAGGTAAATGTACGTTTTCCATTTTCCGTGATTGAAAACCAAAAGGGACGACTCCGTACAGGTATCCGTGTCCGCTTAAAGGAAAAGGAGCGAAACAATGATTATTATGCTTTTGATCCTTTACATGATATGGGAAGTTTATTATCTGTTCCGACCGTTCATTTCGACGGGCAAAATTTCCAGCCTGGGAATTATGTTCCGGGAACTTTCGTCAATCCTTCTTATATGGGTGGCTTGGATCTTTTTAATCCTAATGTATTCAAAGGGGAATCTAAACCTGAAGAATTCCTTTCCAGTAATTATACCGCAAAAGAAAATATTTATGCAGGATACATCAGATGGGACCAGGACTTCAGTGACAAGCTATCAATGATTGTAGGAGCCCGTTTTGAAACAACAAAAATTGATTATACGGGAAATTATGTGTTGGATGAAGAGGATCTTGCAGGGAAGATCAACCGTACCAATACGTACACCAACGTACTTCCTAATCTATCGTTTAAATATGTTCCGGTTCAGGATCTTGTGCTCCGTATGGCTTTTACAACGGCTTTGGCACGTCCGAATTATTATTCACTGGTTCCTTATCTTAACGTTATCTCGGCAGATGAAACCATCGCGGCAGGAAATCCTGATTTAAAGGCAACGTATGCTTATAATTTCGATTTTATGGCGGAGAAGTATTTTAAGTCTGTGGGTATTCTTTCAGGAGGTATTTTTTATAAGAACCTGAAAGATTTTATTTATACGTATTCGAGAAGAAATTATACCTCCGATGATTTCGCAAATGATTTTGCGGGACAGTCCAATCCTATTCCTGCGGGAGCAGATAACTGGAGATTTAATCAGCAGCGTAATGGGGACAATGTAGATATTTACGGTTTTGAGGTTGCTCTTCAACGTCAGCTTGATTTTATTCCGGGAGCATTCTGGAAAGGTCTTGGCGTGTATGTTAATTATACCTACACAAAGTCAAAAGCAAAAGGGATCACCAATGAAGATGGTGTGGAAAGAACGGATGTAGGACTTCCGGGAGCTGCTCCACACATGTTCAACGGATCGCTTTCCTGGGAAAACAAACGTTTTTCAGCAAGGGTTTCTATGAATTATGCTTCTCATTATATTGATGAATTGGGTGGAAAATCATTTGAAGACCGTTATTATGACAAACAGGTTTTCCTTGATGCCAACGCTTCGTACAAGATCACAAGCCAGCTGAGAGTTTTTGCGGAAGCCAATAATCTGACCAATCAGCCGTTACGTTATTACCAGGGAATCCAGAGCAGAACGGCCCAGGTTGAATATTACAGACCGAGGTTCACTTTAGGAGTGAAATTTGATTTTTAAACGCATGAAAAAGATACCATTTATACTGGCTGTTTCGGTTTTACCTTTTGTGGGAAGCTGCAGCACACAACATTTAGGAAAAAAGATAATCCCTTCTGTCATTACCGAAACTGTAGGGCATGACACCGATGATCCTGCCATATGGATCAATCCGGCAGATGCTTCAAAAAGCATTGTTATCGGGACCGATAAAGATACTGACGGTGGCCTTTACGCTTTTGATCTGAACGGAAAAATCATCCATAAAGTTCCGGGATTAAAACGCCCGAACAATGTAGATCTTGAATACGGCTTTATGCTAAACGGAAAAAAAACAGATATCGCTGCCGTTACGGAAAGGGAAACGAATACCGTAAAGTTTTACAGTCTGCCCGATCTGAAGGAAGTGGGTGAATTTACCGTGTTTGATGGTGAAACGGAACGTGACCCAATGGGAATTTCGATGTATAAAAATCCATCAACCGGAGAAATCTATGCTGTTGTGGGAAGAAAATCCGGTCCGGCCGAGGGCTATCTGTGGCAGTATCAACTGTCTGAAAAAAATGGAAAAATAACGGGTGAAGTGGTCCGTAAATTTGGAAAATACAGTGGTCTGAAAGAAATCGAAAGCATTGCTGTAGATGATGAAATAGGCTATATTTATTACTCTGACGAACAGTTTGGAGTGCACCAGTATTATGCAGATCCGGCTAAAGGAAATGAGGAGCTTCTTGTTTTCGGGAAGGGTGATTTTAAGTCTGATGTGGAAGGAATCTCTATATATCCTACTTCACCCCAAACAGGATACATTCTGGTTTCCAATCAGCAAAAAGATACTTTCAATGTGTATCTGAGAGAAGATCCTGCCAAAGGAAAAATTGCAGAGATCCCGGTTTCCACCAGCGAGAGCGATGGTTCAGAGGTGACGAATGTGAATTTAGGACCCAAGTTTCCAAAGGGTGTATTCGTAGCCATGAGCAATGGAAGGGTTTTTCATTTTTATGACTGGAGGGTTCTTGAGGAGAGGATTAAAGGGGCTGGACAAGCTGGGAGGTGATGGATCATTTTAAATACATACTAAAACCACTGCAGTTGCAGTGGTTTTAGTATTTCACTTCTAAAATTGTAACTTCAAAAGCAAGCTTCTAAATATTAATATTATTTTTTAATGCTAGTTCTTGTATTTTATAAACTGTTGCTTCTTCGTTAATGAATCCTTCTTTTATATCAGTTAATAACTCTTCCAATGTTACTTTATAAAGATTAGCTTTATTATTGGATAAAAAACTAATTATTTCATTTAAAGCATTATCATCATCTTCCAATTCGTGATAGGATAGATATTTAATTTGTGAAGCATACTCATTGTTACTATTTTTTTGCAACAATATATCGGCTATATGAATTGCCGAGTTATATTTTTTAACTTCATATAGAGAATATGAGAGTAACAATAATTTGTAACGCTCATCTTTTGGAGACAAATCAATTAAATTATTTAAAATATTGATGGCTAATTCATATTGTTCATTATCCATCAAGTCTTTGGCTTTTTGTAATTCTGTAATCATAATTTATGAATATATTCTATAATAATCATTAGCTGGGTACTGTAGTGTAAAGGAGTTTTACCATCTCTATCTAATTTATTAATGTCAATATTACAATATAAAAGATAATTGAATATTTCTGGAGCATCTTGTGTAACAGCCTCATGTAAAAGATTCTGTCCAAATTCGTTAATAAAAATATTTACATTACTTTCATTTACAATTTTTTTAAAGTCTTCTAAATCGCTAAATTCGATCATCTCAAAAACCTCACTAATATTATTTTTTTCATAAAAATATTTCATAAAACACCCCAAAAATTTTTGTTCAAATTTTAGGGTGTAATTCAATTTTTTTAATACTCTAATTTACGTATTGAAACCATTATTCCATGAAATAGAATAATGGTTTCAAATACTCTATATTCAATTTTATTTAATAATATGTTCGTGGTGCATTTGATAACACTAGACTAACACTATCGTTCTTTTTACTAATATAGAGGTATTTATAATTCAAAATATCTTTCTTTTTCAAAAGGATTTTCTGATTTCTTATGTTAGCTGTTAATTTTTCACAACTTAATTTTTGTAAATAATAATCGGCTAAATTGATAGTATTATCTGTTGTTATACTTTTATTAAATATTTCTTTAGAGTCACATTGGAGAGAAACTTTTTCATTATCAAAATAGCTTTCAAAAAAGATGTTGATAAAATTTCCCTTTATATCTATCTTTTTTTGTAGTTCTGTCAAAGCAGGTTTTGTATCTTCTTTGCTTAAAATATAATTATGTCTTTGTTGACATTGACAAAAAAATGATACGATTAAAAACAAAATGATTTTTTTCATAATTAGTCTTGGGCGAGGGAGACTTTGTGCAGCGCGGGTATGGGCTTTTCTTATTACTTATCCCAACCAATATGGTTTTCTAAAACCCCAGGATTATATATTTTATTAAGTCCGTTAGGTTTATAAAACATCAAAGTTATGATAAGATCCTTTTTCAAATTATCAGGATCATTTTCTTTAACTATAATATACTGAACATATTTCATTTTAACACTTGGAATAAAAATATCTGTAGTATCTTTTATTTTAATGTTTTTTAACAAATCTTTTTTAGAGTTGATTTCATTATAATGTTTGTTCAAAAAAAATAATTCTGAGGCGGTTACTCCAGGATAATTTTCAGAATCATAAATTAGACTATTATACGATTGTAAATTATTGTCTTGTACAGATTTCCAGTATTTAAAAACTGTTTCTTTTATTTGTTCTTTATCTTTCTGATCTTGCGATACACAATTTATGCAGAACAAAAATAAAACTAAATATAGTGTTGTTAGCTTCATTACGGTAAAACTTTTTTGTTAGCGTTTAATTGTTCATTAAGAGGCTGAATAGGAATGTTATTGGTTTTCATAATCTGTGTTCCATTGGATATAATTAAAGAATTTGGTATTAATCCCGCTGCAGGATTAGGCAAAGTTCCATCAAAAACATAATTTACCACATCATTTCTTGTTTGCGATGTCATGTCTATACCGCTTCCGTCAACGTATTTAATTGCTTTTCCCATTTGTGTAGCTTGAAAATCGACTGCTTTAACGTCATTTGTTGCATTCACATAATTCCCATTACTTTTTATAGCATCAGGAATATTAGAAGCTAAATCCATTAAGCCGACCAACTCTTGCGCTCCTCCTGCAGCAGTATTGAGCTTATCATAATTCTTGATCATTTTGTTGGTCATTTCCAAACCTCTTTTTGTAGTGGTAAACTTTTGGCTATCCATACTTTCCGGCGTTTCCTGTACGTTTTCCATTGTTGCACCATTCGGTGTAGGTCCGCTGTACTTATGCGAGTTCAGCCTTAAACCTGATGAACCATCCGATATTCTTGCACCACCGGGATTATATCCTTTTGTAGATAATCCAATATCAGCAGCGGTGAAGGTTGCTCGTCCGTTACTTACTTGCGATCCCGGAGCTCGTACAACTCTCATTGCGTTACCATGAATTGCAAAAAATCCGGTATGATTTCTCAGTAATTCCAAACCTTCCAATTCAACACCCATTCCCAATTTATTTTCCTGGAATGCATAGGTAGAATTGTAAGTGTATTTCTCAGCAAGCGGATCAATATTAAAGAACCTTCCTACATCGGGCATATAATTTCTCCACTTAAACGAGTAAAAACCAGTCTCCTGTAACTCTTGTCCTTGGTACTTGTAATTTTTATAAGAACCTGCCCCGAAAAATGCGTTTCCAGATTTTAAATGATTCATTCCGAAAGGATAATAATCATTGTTATCAACTAATTCAAGAACTCCTGCGCTGTTTCTGGCAAAACTTAACCTTGTATTTCCAAATAGTATTTTGAATTATAACCCACCACAATGCGGTGGGTTTATGTTATTATTTGCCACACGATGCAATCGTGCAGGAGCGAGGGTTTTAATCAATTTAAAACTATTGAGTTTCTAAACCAAATTTATCTTCATAATTAAATCTTTCAATTTTATTAGAATTTTTTATCACTAATTCTAAAGAGCCTTTTGGTTTTATTATTGAATCTCCAATAGAAACCTTGTCCCACCAATCTCTGTAAATCACGATACTGTCTTTATTATCATAAACCAAGAATGGTATATTGTGATTCTCATAATTAATATACTTTTTGCTAATTATTGATTTTATTTCCTTTTCTCTCATCTCATCTAAAAAACCGCCTCCGTTTTTTGAAGAAAAAATAAGATTGTATAAAAATACTATTGCAATGATAATCAGCATTATTAATAAACTCTTATTTCTATTCATTATTTATCTTTAAAAAATTTAGTTTGTGTTCTTGACAATGAAGCTCCAAATGCAGGTTTTGACAGACCGTATGAAAACCCAAAAGTAGAATATCCTCCTGGATATTTTCCCCATTCTTTACTATCTAACATATTTATACCATCGGGTTTTTGAGTTATAGAAGCCCCCCCCCAAGAAACACCACCTCCGAATCCAGAAGTAAAACTATTTCCAAAACCTTTAAAGTCACTAACTTTAAATAAAGTATCTGGATCTGTAGATTTTATTGTATTAAAATCTGCTGAAAAACCACTACTATTTGACAATGACCATCCATAAGAATAATAAAATTTCCCTCCAAAAGTACCCGTGTAAGAATCTGCTACATAACCAACGCTTCCCGTAACCCCAACAGGACCTACTAATTTTTGATTATATGAAACCTGAGCAGCCAAACCACTCACACTTGTTGCGGATGAAGTAATTTTTTCCCCATTAATGGTTCTGATGGAATTACCGCTTTCAACATGAGCAAGAGTAACACTATTATTACCTGTCTTAGCTGTAGCAGAACCGTTGGCATGCAAATAATACATTCTGTCCTGTCCATTATTGGATTCTCCAAATTGATACTTTTTACCTAAATGTTCATAACCTGCAATTTTTTTATTGGTATCTTTCCACTCATAATTACCTGTCTTCCTATTACGATACCAATCTGTTGCTTCCCGCCCATCAGGATCTACAAATTTCACAGGATTATTAAACGCATAATTGTAAGGACTATGTCTTGTCATCTTCTCCGCTAATGGATCTACGACACCCCATCGTCCAATATCCGGCATATAAAACCTCGCTCCGTAATCATACATCCCCATCTCTTGCAACTCTTTCCCGTTGTACTTATAATTTTTATAAGAACCTGCCCCGAAGAATGCGTTTCCAGATTTTAAATGATTCATTCCGAAAGGATAATAATCATTGTTATCAACTAATTCAAGAACTCCTGTGCTGTTTCTGGCAAAACTTAACCTTGTATTTCCCAAATGGTCTTTTGAATTGTAAACCACCGCAATTGCAGTGGTTTATTTTTTATCAGCTCAAAGTTACAAACTTTGCGCAGCGGGGTTCTTAAAACAAACTAAGCTGCAAAGCATTTTATAAAACAACAAAGCCACTCGTTTGAGTGGCTTTGTTGTTAGAAAACTATCCAATAGTTTCCTGAACATAATCATCAGATTTATAAAAGTCTCTTAGCTTTTGACCACAAAATGGACAATGATTTATAACCATTTTTTTAATACTAAAATCAGTAATCAGTCCATTATAACCATCAGTAACAAAGTAAGCCTTATCAAAAATATCTTCTATTTTTTTATTATATAATTCAGCTTCTTTTTCAAGAAATTTTTCATTATATTTTACTATTCTGAAGTTTAATCCCATTGTTTTTTCACCATCATAGCGAAATTCAAATTTTTCACAGCAAAATTTTTTATTACTCATAATTTTAAATTTTTATGGATTATAAGGAGTTGCTTTTCCATTGATTGTTTTTACTAAATCTTTTCCTTTAAATAAGTATTCTGTCGAAATAGTAGTAGAACCTGTATTTATTCCTGTTTTAAATTCAAGTTCTCCTGTTTTTTCCAACATATACAATCCTGAATTACTTAAATCATATTGCATCACTTGTTGACCATTTTTCACATAGCTTTGTGCTACTTCGACATTATCTGTAAGGTAAATTTCACTTTTAATCGCCTCTTTACCTGATAAACCTCTATATAAAGTTTTTGAAGGGTCAAATTCACTAGTAGAAGTTAACATTTTGCCATAGTTTACACCTTCAGAAGCTCCTGCGGCAGCTTTAGCTGCCGTTCCCCCTGCTTTTGATGCCATATTTCTCACAAGACTTCCTACTCCTTCCGTTGCTACAGCCATTCCTCCTTCTATCACCGCTGTTCCAAGTGCTTTTCCTGCAATCTTACCTGCAACTGTTGCATCTCCTTTTTTTACACTTGCTCCAGCAATTGCTGGGAATGCGGCTACTGATGCCATCAGATTAGTAGATTTTGAAATACCTGATTTTAAAGCTCCACCTGGATTACTTGCTAAAGATTTGGCTGATTCTATAGGATGAGTTATCACTTGTTTAACGCCTTGATAAGTTCCTGCTGCAACACTTTTTGCACCTTGATACATTCCAGAATAATAAGTTTTAGCAAGATTCCATATTCCACAACATCCTTGTGCTTCTCTACCGTCGGGATCAACAAACATAATTGGATTATCATAGGCATATGTATAAGGATTCCATCTTCTGGAAGTTTCAGCAAGGGGATCCACCACTCCCCATCTACCAATATCGGCCATATACATCCTGGCTCCATAATCATACATACCTGTCTCCTGCAGCTCTTTTCCATTATACTTATAATTTTTATAAGAACCTGCCCCGAAGAATGCGTTTCCAGATTTTAAATGATTCATTCCGAAAGGATAATAATCATTGTTATCAACTAATTCAAGAACGCTTGCGCTGTTTCTGGTGAAACTTAACCTTGTATTTCCTAAATGGTCTTCATACTGATAAATATACTGATTTTTTATATAATCATAAAATCCTTCAGCGGTAGGAAAAAATTGCAGATCAAGTGTTGCCGCTGATAAAACTGAGAAATCATCTACCCCCCTCGAAAAAGCCTGCGGTTCCATCGCTCTGGATAAGGATTCTAATGATTCTGAGCCACCACCTCCCGTACCAGTAGAGGTAGATTTAAAATACTGAAAACCATCTAAATAATCCGTTACCTGGGTTGTAATATCGGTTCCTGCAATACCTATCGAGCTTTTAACATTCTCTTTTCTGAGCTTTACTCCATCTGCCCTATATTTTGTATTAATCTGTGCTGTTATCTGGTCAAATCCAATGTTCACCACATTAGGAAGGCTTAAATAGTTGTAGCTGATCCCTGTAATCTGCTTATCCATCATGCTCTTCATGTTTCCATTGGCATCGTAATCTATAGGAAAGCCTGCAGTGCCTTCGTAGCCTGTGCTGTTCTGACTGTTATCTTTGATTTTTATAGCTTGGTTGCCATTGTAAGTATAAGCAAGGTTATCGATAACAGTTGCAATACCGCTTCCGTAATCCATTACGGAGGTCCTGTAAAGATTAGTGATATTTCCGTTTAGATCATATGCTAATGATTCCGTATTTTCCTTACTGTACGGATTGTTAGGGTTCTGGTAATATCCAGCTGTTAATCTGTTCAAATTATCATACGCATAACCATATCTTTTGGGTGTAGAAGATGGATTAACGCCCAATGTTTCCACTGCTCTCCAATCTACTTCGGCTATATTGCCGTTGTATTTGGGCTTTACATCTTTTCCTGAGAATAGGACCTGATCATCGGGATTGGTGATTCCGTCTTTCTGGTTATACTTAATCTTATAGGAGAACAGCTTTCCTCCAAGATCAGAAAGGCTCATCTGGTTTTTATTAATATCAGTCATCCAACCTCTGATATTGTAAGCATAATCTATACTCTGAAGGTTATTTCCTACTTTTTTATTGGTAAGCTGTGAGAGTTCGTTATAGCTGTTTTCAGCCAGAAGTTGCTCTGGCTTGTCATCTACCTGATGGTAATGTTCCTTCAGCCTGTTCTGATGGTCATAGACAAAACGTTCTTTAACGGTTACTCCAAATTCACCAGGTTTTCTCAGATGATAGGTATCCATTTTTTGGGGAATCCCTGCAAAATCCAGCTTGGATTCTGTTTTGGTATAGCCACCTAAATAATTGATGGAATAGGTTCCTACTGCACGACCTTTGGTATCGTAATAGGTGTAGTTTTTGGTCCAGTTATCGTCTTCAATATTCTTGACCAGGCTCATAACGGGTAATCCTTTGGTGCTTTTACCATCAGTTGATGGGGTTTCAGTCAAAATGGATTCTCCCTGAATGGTGGATGGAAAAGAGGGATTAAAACTGTAACCTGGAAGGGTATCATAATAATTTACACTTAGAATTTTGTCATACAAAAATCCAAACGGATAGACAGCATTGCTGTAATAAAGGGCCATTGCACTATTAGTAAATCCGGACGCATTGCGTTCTTCATGAATCGGAGTTCCTGTATTAGCATAATAATCTAACGATTCCTGCACCTGTCTTCTGACATATTGTGAACCTATAGCTGCTATTCCGGTATACAAAACTCTTGAAAATTGATCATACTTTGTGAATAGCCATTTACCAGAAGGCCGCATATTGGCATCCTGACTCATTACCAAACGATCAGCTTTGTCATACACCATATATTCCCAGCCTTTACCGGGAAGTTTCTTTTCTACCAAACGGTTTCTGCCGTCGTAACGATACTGGTAGTACAAATTTTCTACTGTCGTAGGTTCAACAGTAGGAGCTGATGCTAAGGGAGGAATAACAAATGACAGCTGATCATATTCATTATAAATATAATACGTATCTGCATTCTCTGTAGCACTTAATACTTTTCGAACAAGCAAAAGTTGTCCCTTACCATTTTTAAACTCTATGGTTTTGTTGCCGTCTTCATCACTGACGGTGTTTTTGTACAATTGTGAAGGCTCAAAATACTGAGGAAGCTCTACCAATGTTTCTGTTCTTCCATCAATCCATGTGGTAGTGGTTTTATATTTTCTTACGTAATCTTCACCAATATTTGTCGCGTAATCAAATTTTACAGGTTTTCCGGCCCAGTCATTTCCTACCTGGATCTGCTGCTGGATTCTGTCCAATGGAGAGTTTTCTAGTACTTTTTCTGCGTAGATCTTTTCCTGTCCGTAAATATCGGGCTGGGTAGCATTAGCCAGTGAAGAAGGTACAATACTTCCGTTCAGCGTTCCAGATTGTGGAACGGGTAAGTAATCTTTTGCCTGTCTTCCGAATGCATCATATTCTATATGGGTAACGACATCTCTTCCCAGAGGGGATGCTTTCACATTGACTACCTGTTTGGGTCTTCCTAAGCCATCAAAATATTGGACGATTTCGGAAGTTTTTGTAGGTTGGGTACCGTTGTAATCAAGATAAGTCTTGGAATACACATAGTTTTCTCCCTGGGTAAGTTGGGCGTATGCTGAATGAGTGAACAGCAACAGCCCAATTGGAATGATTATTTTTTTCATGTCTGTGTTAGTTTTTGTAATTGTATTTGTATTCTTTCAATATTTTACCACTCTGATTGTTTTCTCTAATTTCTTTCAGCCTATTGGCAGCATCATAAATATAGACCTCTCTGATGCCGGATGGTGGAGTGATACTTCTTACTCCAATTAATGGATCATAGGTATAGGTGGTAATCTTATAACCAGCCAACTCTATATTATTCCGGAATTGATCCAGCTTAGTAATCAGTGTTGTTTCCGTATTTTCAGACTGAAGATTATACAAAGCTGGATCTGCATCCTTATCAGAAGCCGAAATAAGGTCAACCATACCCGGAAGTTCAATCACCCCTCTGTACTCAGCTCCCTCTATTTTTATAATAGGCAGAGTTTTGTTATAACCCCATATGATCGTTACCGGAACCCCATTTTTAACCGTATACTGCATGAGGTTACCTTTCTGATCATACCAATCGTAAGTAATATCTTTTGACAGAATATTATTTTGAAGATCATAAGAGACTCCGGAAACTGGTACCAGAAGGTTTCCTATGTCTGTTGTTGGAGGGTTATTCTGATCTGGATATACGATTCCGGATCTGGAAACCATTTTTCCTGCGTCTAAACTATTCTTTTTTGAAACAACTTTAGTTTCCAGAGGAATTCCAATCATATTCGCTTCTATCAACTTCTGGTTGTTTTTCTCATGAGCATATTGATAAGTAGTTTCAAGAATGCTTTTATCCGGTGACTCTGCAGACTGCTTAGTGAGCTGGTTATGGGCCGGCATTCCACTGTAATTGTAATCCACAGTGGTCACAAGTTTTTTGTACGAAGTCTCAAGGCTATCAAGGGATAGCTGGTTATTCAAATAATCGGTATAGGTGGGATAAATATGTAATGGGACCCCATCTATATATTCGGTGGTGATCTGTTTTTCCAGTTTAGTATCTATTGTATAGTTTTTGTAAGTTGCTATATAAAAATTGGCGATCCGCTGTACATTATTATTGGAACCACAGGTGGCGGGTACATTATCATCAAATACTTTTGAAACAAAAAGATTAGGGTTGATACCAAGGATATTATACCTATTTTGATAACTGATTTGTTTGGTTTTAAAGATCTCCCCGTTTCTTTTGCCAAAATATTTGACACCCTCAAGTCCACCACTGAAAGACATTCTGTTTCCTTTAGAAGGAAAATAAACCTTGGTTAATAATAAAGCAAAGAAATTCGGCATCCCTGCAGTAGTCTCAAAATATCCATGACCGGCAGAAGGAGATCCCGTACCACCACCTCCAGCAGATGCAGGTCGAATTCTTGCTAAATTATCTTCAGAGTCTTTACGAAATGTTTTCTGATACCCTCCGTTTTCAAAATTATCACCTCCTACACTGCAGCTAACAGTTTTGTATCGGGTCTGTCGGCGGCTGTTATAAAGCTCACTGGTATTATTGGAACTATAGAGCGCATAGGTAACTGCAAATGACCCGGAAAGTAAATCATCAGTATGAAATTCACTAAACGTAGCAGCCTGAACATCAGGTGTAATAGAAGCATCCATATCACGAAGATCTTCCTCTTTTAATTTATACAGATCAGCCCCACGGTAATAGAATCTTTTGTAGTCAGCAGGCTGACCGTTTTCCGAAGTCGTAGAGCTTTTAAGACGCAATCCAAGCCAGTCTATAGTTTCTCTATACGTCTGGCTAAACTTTACATCGGCAGCAAGCCCTGTCGTTGAGAATGTAACCAGATATCTTTTATTCATTTCAAGAGGTACCATATAATTAATTGAATCCATAGGGGCATAACCATATACTTTTCCGCCAGTATAAATCAAAGCCCCGGTATCCATATCTTCAACCTTAAAGTTAGCCTGCTTCATATGATACTGACTTTGAGGTCCTGAATAAGTGGTTAATACAAAATCTATGGTCTGATTCATCGGTAGGCCTTCAATAACTGCGGTCGTTTCAAACTCGTCGGGAAGTACCTTTTTTTTGGTTCGTAAAGCTTTAGTCTTTGGCATTTCATATTCAAAAGTTGTTTTTCCACCTGTAGGATAAATGACTTCTGTTAAAGTTCCTCTCGATGCAAATCCAAATTCGGGTGTACGATCTCCAAAACTGGATAAAATGTTCGGATATAAAGAAAATTCTGCTGGAGTAGGTGTCCCATAGAATTTGGCAATTAAAGACCCACCACCTTTACCATTATAGTACCCAAACATATCCTGAGAATAGGCCAGTCTGTTGGGTAATAACTCAAAATTATCATACCTGAACTGGTATTTCTTATCAAAAACAGTTTTGTTGTAAAAATTTACAGCACTAAGGTAAAATCTCTGAATACGATTGCGGTCTTCAAAAAGATAATCCAATGAAGCTTTTTTCAATACACTACCACCTGAACTGTATTCAACCTGCGAGAGATAAGTATCAAAATCAGAATTGGCTTTCTGGGTATAAATGAAGTTAATCATATCTCTATTCGTATTGCTGCTGATCTGCTGCAGCCTCTTTTTATTCCGTGTATAATGAGTCTGGATACTGGTTTTTAATTCCGGGTCAAGGTTTGGCATAATCCCCGAATTTAAACCTGCTGAGTAAAGATATCTGTAATGGATTTCAGCAATGTCTTTTTTCACCAAGGTTGTGTTGCTGTAAGTGAAAAATATTTTTTCACTATTCTGATGACGGATCTCCTTAAGAAAATATGACGATACAGCATAATCTCCCGGAGGATTGTCCGGCATTGCTTTAGAAGCTGTGGTCTCCTGATATTCGTCCCCATTGCCAAAAATATAGACTGCTCCTTCTTTTGTTGTAATTTCAAAACCAATAAACTGTTTATTATTGGTACTGCCAGAAAGAAGAATATTCTTTATTCTTACATCTGAATCGTTCTTTAAAAAGACAGGAAGAAAGTTTTCATCCAGATAAAAAGAACCAGAGACAGCTCCAAATCTAAAATCGAAAATATCTCTTTCTGTATCAATTTGAGAAGGAGAATAACATGCAGTGAGTATATCGTTATCCGCAGCACAATCTGAAATTGTGGTCTGCTTGATCTGGTCTTCGGTTTTATTTAGCCTCATTGTGGCTTTTTCGTCAATACGCCCGTTCACAGTTCTTGTAACTACTCCACCTGCATCCAACACCCATGTCATTCCTGTATCATTGGGCAGATCATCTACTTTTACCCCAGCCCCGCTATACAATAGATTGATGTCTGTGGAAAGTTTTCCCGCAGTAAAATTAAACAAGGGAACATTCACATTAACTGATCCTGTATGCTCATTCTCAGAAACTTCACTACCAGCTTTTACAAAGTTGAAAGATTGCGGACTTGGCGGAATGAATCCTGCTTCCTGAGAATAAAGCAGTCCAGATTGTAAAAATATTAAAAAGAAAAGTAGAGTTAATTTTATTTTTTTCATGATTTGTATTTTATTTTTTTATCAATTTTGCATTCGCCGTTTTATTCGTATCCGTCTTTATCGTCACCAGATAAGCTCCCTGAATCAGATTCTGAGTATTAATCTTCGTCACTTTATTCTTCGTTTTCAAGCTCTGAAGCTGCCTTCCGCCCATATCGTACAGGACAATATCAGCCTCTTTAAAGTCAAAGCCTATTTCCACATAAGCATAATCTGATACCGGGTTAGGATAGATTTTGATGTCTTGTTTTTCGATCAGCTGATCAAGTTGCTTATCTCCCAGCTTTACAATCTTCCAGTTTTCTTTTCCTAATTCTTCTGCACTGGTGCCTGCCAGAATGATTGAACCATCTCTGTTCAGCTTTATATCAGATAATCTTTCTTCTCTCTTTCTAGATTCTCCTTTTATGTGTTTCCTCCATTGCTCATTTCCGTCTTGGTTTAGGTATAACATCCAAAAAGTTTCATCATCATTTTCTATACGACCTTCTGCCTGAGTATAACCTCCTAAAAGGATTCCTTTTGAAGATTTGTCATCTGCTGAGTGAAGCACACTCATTCCCATCAAAATATCACGATTTTTGAAATTATAAGACTTTTGCCAGATCTCTTCTCCTCTTTCATTAAGCGAGATTAACCACAAATCGGTTCCTTCTTCAATACCAACGGTTTTATTTCCTGATCTTTCTGAACGGCTTTCGCCACCGATGATATAGCCTGTTGAAGTTAAAGCCAGTGTTCTCAAATGATCATCTGCTTTCCCTCCGAAGTTCTTTTCCCATTCTACTTTTCCATCTTTTGAAAGTTTAATAATATAGTAGTCGCCTTCACCAAAGTTTTCAGTTTTCTTTGATCCTCCCATGTTGCTTCTCGAATAGATTCCTAACAAGGCACCTCCATCTTTCGTTGGAATCATCTTTTCCACCTCATCTAAACCTTTCCCTCCTAAAATCGATTGAGACAGTTCTTTTCCGTTCTTATCGAGTTTTATAACCAGAACATCTTTTGAACCGTAACCTTTGGGTGAGTTTTGGACATTTCCAGCAACAACAAATCCCTGATCGGTAGTCTGGACAACTGCCCGGGCTTCTTCATCAGATGCTAATCCTAGTGTTTTCTGCCAAAGTTCATCCCCGAATTCATTCAATCTTATCAACCAAATATCGGATCCGCCTTTGGAATCATCTTTTTTATCCAATCCTTTACCTGAATATGAAGTTCCTGCTATAAGAAAGCCCCCTTCCTGAGTGGAAACCGAAGCTGATAGATAATCATGATTTTGGCCTGAAAAGTACTTTTCCCAGACCTCCTGACCCTGTTGGTTTAATTTGACTAAATGGAAATCGTAGCCATTATTTTGTTTACTTTCTTTTGTTTGAAGTTTATTACTCTGAATTGAGCTTCCCGAAATAAGATATTGCTGATCAATAGTGGTCGTCACCTGGCTTAAGAAATCCTGAGTAGAGGATTTGATATCTTTCTGCCACAGTACTTCCTGGGCAGACAGCCCTAGGATAGTGCATAAAGTACATGCACCAGCGTAGAATTTCTTCATCTATTTGTGTATTTTAAGTTAATATTAGTTTTTGTAAAATTTTGAAGTAAATTTAACATTTTTTAACACACCCACAAGTCCCTAATATAAGATTTAATGTAAATTTCCATATGATAATATATTTTTAATCTAATCTGTGCAATGGAATCACAAAATTAGTCGGTAATGCGACAAAACTTGACGTATATAAAAATATCAATGAATATAATCAGACTTTAGTGTACTTTGTGAACTAACAAAACGGGTGCAGAATAGAAAGTATAAAGAATTGATCAGCTACAAATCTTTCATGAGTAAAGTTGATGAGATATAACAGAAAACATTTCTATTTTCATGATCGATACGACCCGAACAGCCTGTCCCAGATAGAGGTATAAAAACCAAAGTTTTTACTTTCATCCAAGTGGTGCTTATTGTGAAACTTGGTCGTTCCTACGAAAAACTGATCAAATGACGCCGGAAAAAATTCCCTATTCAGATGTCCTATCGTTCCCCAGATAAGATTGATCAATAGATAAAGGCTTATTGAGATTATAGAAAAATCATAGCCCATTAATAAAGCTAAAATCATTAATCCAAAACCAATGGTTTCAAAAGGATGCAATACAAAAAGGCTTAGAAAATTGGTGCTCACATGCTCATGATGCCTGCCGTGCAACACTTTATATACAAAAGGTAAATGCGCAGCATAATGGAAAAAATACATCAGGAGATCCATCAGAAGAATTAAAGCAACAGTTTCAAACAAAATTGAGAGGACAGAAGGATTTTGATCTAAAATGATCCAGTGATTTTTCCATAGAAATACACCTAACAACATCATTATACTATTGCATAAGACAGTGAGAAAGCAGAGGTAGACATCGGATTGGGAAACGGGATGATTTTGTTTCTGCAACAACTCCTTACGGCATGTTTTTTCAATCAACTGATACAGACCTATTGAAAATAAACACAAAAAAATATTCGATAAAAGGCTGAATACGATCCACCGCGGCCAGGAGAACTGCCAGAATATCTTTACATAATCAGAAAAACTAAACCAATCAGGATCCATACACTCGTTATCTGTCCACTTAACTTGATAAATGTATGGATTTCATCCCAAAAAATCAAACCTTTACAGATTCTGATGATAGTGAATCCTTTTAAACCATTACGAACTGATAAGGTTTTAAGAGTATGAAGAAATCTTTGATTTTCTAAAAACTTAGGTGAACTTTTTATACATCAAACTTTCAACTTATAAATAACTAAAGTGCTTTGTGGTTAAAACATTCCCACAGATTTTTCAGATAACACAGATTTCAGTGTTGTGAATATAAAAATCTCTGATTTTTTTAAACTTAGGTGAGCTTCTTACTCTCAAAGCATTCAACTTAAAAACAACTAAAGTGTTAAAACTTTTGCACCTTTTGTAGTTAAATTAAAATCACTTCTGCCTAGTTTTTCGCCTTAATTCACGAACCCGTAAAGTGAGTTGCTTACGCAGATCATTATGATACTGTCTGTAATTTTTGATACTCCTTTCCAATTGCTTTTTATTGGCCAGATAATCTTCATATAACTTGCTTAATTCTGAAATTCTCGAAATCATATCAGAAGGCTGGATATCGGGATCCACGGCTGTTTTTTTCAGCAGACCGCGGTAATACTCCATCCGGTCCGTAAGGCTGCTGTGAAATTTAGGTTCTATTCCCTGCATGGCTGTTGGTTTATGTAGTAAAGCTTAAAAGACATCATTTTCCTATGGCTGCAGAAGGCGTATCGCTTTGAAATAAAATCTTAACACTCTGATCTAAGGCATTTTTACCTGCTGATTTTGAATAAATACTGTTCAAAGCAGACGAAATTAAGGCTTCTTCTGAATCTCCCAACGGAAGTAAAGGTAATGTTCCATATTCACTGGCTGCAACCTCTGGAACAATTCCATTGCTGTAGGCTCCTTCCCCATTCGCGTTGAAAACTTTATAGATAACAGGATGCAGCTGCCATGAGATCTTTTTAGGCTTTCTTTTATCTTCGACCATAAATCCTGCCATATCTTTCCCCAACGTCACATCTCCTACCTGAACCACCTGTAGATAAGGCTTAAGGTTATTGATCACAATCTCCGACGCAGATGCCGTACTGTTCGAGGTGAGAATGTATACTTTATTCAAACCTAAAGAATGGGCACGAAGGGTATTGAAATCAAGGGCATGATTATCGTAAGTGATCTGCTGGGCAAAGGTTCTTTTTACTTCTCCTCCGTTTTTGTTTCCTTTATAGACAATGAATGGTGAGGAGGACGTAATTCCCGGCGGAATTAATAAACAAAGTGCTGCAGCTGAAGATACTGAACCACCGTAATTGTAACGGAGATCCAAAATCAGTTCCTGTACTCCGGCAGCTTTGAATTCAGCAAATTTCTGGCTCAGGGCTGGTGTCATTCCATCCGGAAAATCGTAAATGTAGAGATACCCGGTCTTTTTACCGTTTTTTTCAAATATTTTAGACTCTAACGGCTGTTCAAAGGAGTATCCATAATAGACTTTGACGTTCTTTTCATCAGCAACTGCTCCATTTTTCCAGTTTCCTACCGTAAGATCTATCACAGTCTGATCTTTAATCGATGAGGTTAATGCTTCTGCGTTGGATGCAGTAATCGCTTTACCGTTGATCTTGGTGATCATCATCCCTCTCTGCAGCCCAGAATTGAATGCCGGAGAATTTTTCATAACCAGTTTAACGGTGGTCACTACATTTCCATTAGGTAGCTGTATGACGGCGTAATCAAAACCATACATATTCCGGACAGAACGCGGATAGGAAGAAGGATCCTGAGTATCCACTGCAAATGAAAAACGGTCCTGAGAGGATAGCAGACTTTTAAAAAAGTCTTTCACCGGAAGATGGTAATCCGGTTTGGCGGGCATCTGTTCTGCCCAGTAATAATACCGTTTCATACTGTCCTGTACCCAAAGATTCACAGATTCTGTACTTCCTTCCGGGAAACGGGGACCACCCTCATCATCATTATTATTGCATGAGAAGATCAATAGGGAAACTGCAACAAGCAGTATGAGCTGAAAACAAATATATTTCTTCATAGAGACAGACTGGTTTTACAGGTAATCTGCTACATCGATCTCTCCTTTGACCGTAAGGATGCCATTTTCCATTTTTTCCTGAATAACGATCAGATTGGCTCCCATATCCTGTTTTATTTTTACTTTAATGATTTCAGATCCGGTATAGGGAGTGGAGGTTCCAGGTTTATACAATTCCAGATAAACAGGAGCCGTATTGCTGAAATAGTTATATATTTTTACCTCTGTAAAGCTCTTCTTTCCAATGTTGTCGAATTCTGCCAGTACTACTCCATTCTCTCTTTTCAGAATTCCTTTCACATTCGTCAATGGGGTATTGGAATATTCCCCAAGATTCGGGAAAATAAATTCAAATCCTACTTTCCCCAGATTCACTTGCGGTTTTACGGCAGAAGCCTGAAGAAAAATGCCCGGAAGATTGAAGAAATTCAGGGTTCTATAGTCATTGATATTATCGTAGGTAATGTTATAATGGGCTACCTCAGTACCCGTTTCATTGTTGTAGATTCCCAATCGGTCTGTTTCGCCTTCATCCAGGACGAAATCAAGTTTGGTTTCTATTTTATTGGTGTAGGAAGTGCTTCCGTTGATGGATACCGGAACCCCGTTCAGCCTCAGCTGTAATACATCCGGTTTTGAATATCCTTTGATATTAACTTCAGCAGGTTTCTGCGATTTATCAAACGGCTGCATAACGCTGCTGTCCGCACAGGAAACCAATAGAGTAAAAAATAAAAGTGCAATGAACTTATTCATTTATATTGTTTTAAATTATAAAATCTAACTTAGAAATATTGTCCCGCCCTTGGTCAACGGGACAATAGAATAATTATAAAAAAACTAAGTTGGATATGTTGATAATCAAAAATTCTCTGCGGGGAAGCTTCAAATCTGTTTTGATCGATTAAAGTTTTCATGGTCAATTCCTCCAGAAATCATCTGTAGGTTGGTGGATCATGACTGTTTGCTTATTTTTTGATAAACTTCAGTCTTTCGATTGTTTTTCCGTCAGAAACTTCCGCTATATACATTCCCGCTTGCAATGATGCTACAGAGACGGATTTGCTGTATGGTGCTGAAAGTATCTTCTGTCCGGCTCCATTGTAAATAGTAACCTGAGTTATATTGTCTTTAAAGGCTGGATTTAACTTAAGCTGAAGGAATTCCTTTACCGGGTTTTCCATTATTTGAGTTACATTTTCTTTCTTCTTTACATCCTTTGTACCCAGGAATGTTGATGCATAAATAGCCATTTCATCGATGTTAATATTCTGCAGATTGTTTCCGCTCGGTTTTCTGTTAGACCACATCCCGATGTAGATCTTTTTACCGGCAAAAGCAGAAATATCAATAAGATTTTCTTTAAACTGAGTAAGATCACTTGGGAAAGGGTTGCTGGAAGTTCCGGCTATGATTCGGTATGGACTTGGAATATCATTTCCGCTTGCATCTACGGTCATTGCCTGGAAATCTGACAATTCAGGAACCGGCTTCTGAGGGGTGCTTACATAAATAAACAGATCACGTCCAAAATTAAGGTGTGTGGTTCTCTGTCTTCCGATATAGGCGGCCAGACTGATGGTCCCGGCTGCTCCTTCCAGATTGATCTGCGGAGAAATAATCCAGTCGTTTTCGGTACCGAAACCGGCAGTATTACCTGTAGGAACCAAACTTACTGAATACCGGAGAACTCCCGAAGTACCATAAGTAAGAGCGGTACCATTGAAGTAGATATTTTGTCCCTGTACCCATCCGTTTCCGTTGTTGTTAAGGTCATGGGTAGTCCATCCCTGAAGATCAGCGGGGGTATCAAAAGAATTGCTCCATACCTGAAACTGTGCTACGGCAGCCTGTGATACCAATACAATAGATAATAAAAATAGTTTTTTCATAATACAGATTATTAGAGATTTTTGAAAAATAAAAAGCAGGGAAAGACATGGGAAGCTTCCCCTGCATGTAAGGTTTTTATTCCTGAATAGAGAAGTTATATTTTGTCCAAGTTCCCTGGAAGTTTCCACAGTTTCTAGGAGATACGTTCCATGGTCCTTCGTTGAAGAACGGCTGGCTCATACCCCAAGATGAAGCAGTAGTTCCTGTTAATAGGTTAGCAGCAGGAATTCCTGATGTACCTGTACCTGTAACAGAAGTTGTAAATCCGTGTACCTGGATCGAGTTTAGGTTGGAAGCTGAAGAAAGTTCAGAACCTGTACCTTCTACTTTGATTCCTACAGGATATCCTGACACAACTACGTTGTTTAATGTTAATTTACCTCTTCTTCTGATGTGGATTCCGTTTTCGTATGCTGATCCCTGACCAGAGATACCACTTTTAGCACCTATTATCGTAAGATTGTTGATGACAGGATTGGTAATAAGCGGGGTAACAGAACCGTCTGCATTGTTATCAAGCTCAATACCGTTTGAGTCCGGGCTTGATCCGCTAAGACTGTGTGTAGAATTGTAATCAGCTAAAGCCAGTGCACATGTGATGGTTCCTGTATATCCGTTGTCGAAGTCAAAATTATCATCATCCGCAGCAAAAGAAACCAGGTTAGAAGCATTAACGGTACCTCCGAAGAATTCGAAAGAGTCATCTTTACCGTAAGAAACCTGGATATGATCTAAAGTAGTTCCGTTTCCAACACCTCCTAAAGTAAGTCCGTTGATTTCGTTTCCTGAGTTTGGAGCGAAAAGATCAAATCCTGCAAATTCAATACGAACATATTTCAATGTTCCACCGTTGTGAGATGCATTGGTACCTCCGTAATAAAAATCTGAACCTGTTAATCCTTCAATCGTTTTAGTATCAGGTGTATTGGTAGGTGCATTACCTAACATAATCACACCCCCGAAGTCACCAGGAGCAGCCGTTGTATTTTCATCTCCGTCTAACAGTTTATAACTTGTAAAAATAATTGGCTGAGATTCTGTACCTGTAGCATCAATAGAACCTGCTTTAGAAATCACAAGAACTCCTGTAGCCGTATTCGATGCATTTGGTTTTGCTTTAATGAAAGTTCCTGGCTGGATTGTTAATTTAGCACCGTTCTTTACCGTTACGATACCATCAAGTTCTACTACACCACTCCATGTTGTATTTGAAGTAATATCACCGCTTACACTTGTTACAGGAAGTGAAGAAGCTGTAATATATTCCGCAGAAGCAGACTGCATTTCAAACGGAGTAGAAGAATCTGCAAGGTGATCATTTTGACAAGCAGTAAGAGATAATGCTGCAACAGCAATTAAAGTTAGTTTTTTCATTGTTATAATTTTTACTAGATCCGGTTATATTATTTTTATGACCGAAATTTTAATATTTAGGAACATCCGCCTCTATATTCCTGCGATTTGGTTTTATCTTCACCCTGCATTTCAGGAGGAGCTGTCCTGCCGGGGTTCCCTGCTTATCCACTGCTATCCGGGAACAATAGCAGCGTCCGGTTTTTATCTGATCCGGTACTGCTGTGCGCATCATCAGTATTGATCCGGATCGTCCTCAGGTTTCCGAAACCTGTACATTGCATTAATGAGCTCTTTATTCTGTTTTTTATAATCTTTTAAAAGGTATAGTTCACGCTTACCCCGAATACCCTTCCACTGTAAGCACGGAATGTAATCTTATCGATATTTTTGTCATATTTGTCCGTAGCTCCGGGGAGAAGCTGCCACGCCTCACGATCTGTTGATATCGTACTTCCCGCAGATCCGTTTGGCACCGAATAGGAGTTGAAATTGTTATAAAACTCTTTCACCCTGTTGAAAAGGTTCCTGACATTGAATTTAACTTCCAGATTTCTATTCCTTAAGAATTTATAGGAAACCTGGGCATCTGCTACTGCATACGGACGCTGTATTTCTTCACCGTTATAGGCATATCCTACAGTGATATACTGATCGCCTTTAGCATTGTATAAAAAACTGGCATTTAAACGGGTTCCATCGTAGGTCACTCCTAAATTATAGGCATATGGGGTCTGTCCGTAAAGAGGTCTTTCCACTTCGTAGGTTGGATCATTATCACCCGTTTTATACTGGTCTTTAAAAGCGATTACTTTGGTTGTGTTATACGTGAAATTTCCATTGATATACAGTTTCTCTAAAAGAGATCCCTCTGCGATAAAGCCCAGATTTTTCCGTACTTCCACTTCTACTCCTTTCAGTTTTGCATTTTTAGAATTTCCGTTGTACAGAAACAGGTTTCCTTCGTTAGAAAGACGTCCTTCACGCTCAATAGGCCTGTCGATATCCTTATAATATAATCCTGCAGAGAATATTTCACCCAGACCCGGAAACCATTCAAATTTAAAATCATAATTATTGACTACCGCTGAGGTCATTTCTGTATTATAAATCAAACCGTTGGCTACCGGATCAAAATACGGCAGTCCTGTTCTCTCATTGAACTGAGGGCGAATAACCGTTTTGTTGTAGGCAAGCCTTAGATTGATCTTATTGGTAGGGCTGTAAGTGAAGTTCGCGGAAGGCATCCATTGCCATGGCTTATCATCTACAGGAGCTTTTGTAATCGTCTGATTATCTGACGTGTCCAACTGTTGAGAAATAAGGTCATACTTAAAATATTCAGCACGAAGTCCCCAAACCAACCTTAATTTATTCTTCCATCTGTTGTCAAACATCACATAGAATGCATTTTGGGTTACTTTCCCTTCATACTTATCATTTTTATACATGGGTCTGGTTTGCCAGCCTATGCCTCCCGGCGCATATTTAGAACCGTCAAACCATTGCGCTAAAGAGCCATACATGGTGATAAAGTTTTTTTCGCTGCTCGGAACGTCCCTGTTTTCATCCACTCTTAAAAAAAACTTCTCCTGCTGGTTGGTATTGTTTTTTATAACACCGGCATAGCCTGCTTTAATATCATTTTTAAAGTTTCCTGCATCCATATTCCATTTGACGGAAGTTCCATAGTTATAATCCGTCTCTTTATTGGCGATGTATCCTCTGTAAAAATTGGACCCGGAATTATAGATCCTGTGATAGGTAAGGATCTCACTTCCTATAAAATCATAAAGACTCAGGTATTGTGTATAATCTTTAGTATCAGATTTCACGCCTGTCCTTGCAGCAAACCAGTTGATTTCTGCATTTCCTATTTTATGATTTCCTTCCAGTTTATTCTGCAAAAGCGTCTGGTAAATAGGATAATTGGTATTGTCTGTATAGGGTTTGTCTAAACCTTTGATCTGTGCGGGATCATTATTAGGAATAATTCCGTGATACAGATAATTATAGGAGGCTTCAGCATTGGCAGCCATTCCGCTACCTCCTGTATATTCATTCCAGCCTGTCACTCGGGTCAATGTATTATCGTAGATATGGGTGTAAGAATTACGGAAGGAAATTCTGTTTTTTCCTAGTTGTAACCCGAAATTCAACATTCCTGCTAACGTAGAATTATAATTATAGGAGGCTCCTTTATTTTTGAAATTGTAAAACACGATAGGATCTGTCCCATTCGCCTGCCAGTCCGGATCATAAGGTACTGTGGTGTCCAGCCAGTTTCCTCTTCCTGTGTGGTCAATATCCAGTTTATTCTGTTCATTCCTGACAGTAAATGCTCCGGCAAATCCCCATTTATTGCTATTGTTAAGGGCAAAAGTTCTTCCCAGAGCCACCTGCAAGTTTGATCCCATATCAGCTTTGGTCCTGAAGGTGCTGAAGTTGTCATTGGTAAATCTTTTAGACTGTTCAAAAAACAGAGGATTGTTCCAGTCTGTAGCTTCCAGACCTTTAGGAAAATCTCTTGTTCCGTCATCATATCCGAAATAATCATATTTTCCCTGCTTACGGGTCAGAAATTCTTTAAAGGCCGACTGGTCATTATAGGAAGTTCCTACGCTTACTGTCGTAAAGTTTTCATTGGGAATATCTTTCGTTCTTACTTCTACGTAACCGCCTGCAAAGCTGGCATTCATATCCGGTGTTGCGGTTTTGCTCACCACAATGCTTTCCACCATCGAAGTAGGAATAATATCAAATGAAAAGTTCTGGTTATATGCCTCGGTACTTGGAAGGTTGATCCCGTCCATCGCTGCTGTATTCCAACGTTCTCCCATGGAACGTACCACTACATATTTATTATCGATCGTCGTGATTCCCGTTACTCTTTTCAATGTTCCGCCAACGTCATTATCGGGAGTTTTTGCGATCTGTTCAGCAGAGATTCCGTCACTCATCTGAGCCGCTTTTTTCTGTTGGGCGAGAAGTCCTGCCTGGGTATCTGCTTTTCGGGTGGCCGTAATGACCACTTCTTTAATATCTGTTATTTTATCCGATGCCTGTTTCATCGCAAATGATACCATACTGGTTTCATTATTGCTGACTGAAAGTTTTTCTACCCTCAGTGGGCTGTATTTTGAAGCTTTTACAGTAAGTGTATAGATTCCTGAAGGAAGATCCACTACAAAATCGCCGTTGTTATCGGTTAGGATGGTCTTCTTTGCAACGGTAACTTCGGCTCCGGTAACGGGATTTCCTATTTCGTCGACTATTTTACCGGAAATCCGGCCGTCTCCTGTTACAGAAATACCTGTGCCTTCATATTTTATTGAAATCAGATCTCCGCGGAGACGGAATGCTACCGGAAGTCCGCTTGTAATATCTTTAAGACAGTTGTTGACAGAAGTATTTTCACATTTTACGCCTTTCACTTTTAGTTCTTTGATATCCATTTTAGAATAAGCCAACCGCATTCCCGTTTTTCCGGCAAAATCTTCCAGCACCTCAATAAGAGGCCTGCTTGCCGGGACAGTGAATGATACTTTCTGGACCAGTTCCTGTGCTTCGGCTGCTACCGTAAAAAATACTGCCACAACGGTAAGACCGCATTTCAATCTTTTCATATGTTCAAATTCTCTTTTGATTAAAAGTTTATTTTTTAATGTTAATTCCCGAGGTTGATTTCTATTTTTTCAAGGTGTAGATATGATCTTCTTTATGTACTTCCAGTCCCAGTATAAAGGCCAGTGCTTCCATATTTTCATCAGCCGCGCCTCCTGTAAAGTCTGCTGTAATCCTTTTCTCGGCAGTCTCCTTTGGGTATATAATCTTGATTTTATAGTTGGCCTGCATCACATCTGCAACTTCTTTAAATGAAACATCATTGAAGCTTAATGACAGCAATTCTGCTTTCTGTATCCCTGATTTCTTTTCTGTAGTAATGGATATCACTGCTGTGGTATGCGCGATCCCGAAATTCGTCCACTTCTGATTGGGTTTCAGGTAGGAAACTTCCGTTCCAACCGAGGATACAGCCACTTTTCCTTCATAAAGGTGTACGGATTTATCTTTCCCGGACTGGGAGATTTTAAAAACAGTCCCCAATACTTTGGTACTGAAACCGTCCGCCTGTACAATGAATGGATGTGTTTTTGATTTGGCTACAGAAAAAACAGCATCTCCTTTCAGATCTACAATCCTTGTGGAAGCAGGAAACGATTTATCAACGGTAAGTTCTGCTCCTTTTAATAAAGTCACTACGGAACCATCTTTCAGATAGATGGTACGGTTTCCGGAGGCAGCAGTATAGGTATCCGGTTTAGAAAAAGTATGATAAGTAAGGATTCCTCCTATTGACAACAGAAGTATCACTACAGCCGCAGCAGCGTAAGCGTATTTTTTTAATTGATAAACCGGGGCATTTTTTACAGGTTTGATAAAATACAGTTCCAATGCAGATAAAACTCTTTCTTTAGATTCTTTCATATGAATCTTATCCAGATCTTCTTCCGCCTTATTTTTCCATTGACTTAATAATTCATCTTCTTTTTCTGAGATTTTCTCTTCGGAAACTTCCCTTTGCCAGAGCTTAAAAACGAAAGCTGCAGTATTCTTATATGGTTGGCTTTTCATAAAATATTTCATGGTATTCACAGATACTTCTATCTATAAGACTGTGAAAATGAAAAACTTCCCCAGGCGGTTCTTAATATTGTATTCACATTACAACCAACCTGTTAATAATTTTAAGCAGATTTCATGTTTTCTCAACATTTGATTCACATTTCGGGGATGTTTTTCAGAAATAATTAATCTTAGGATCCCCAAAGTTCATAAAAAGTTAATTTTCCTTTAGGTAATTTTGCGGTACCAATATGAAGCCTACAGACCATATAATATTAAAGAGAATAAAATCAGGGGACCGTCCTGCATTCATGCTGCTTTATGAGCGGTATTGGGATAGTCTTTACCGTTTTGTTTTTATGAGAACGAGAGACAAAGAAATGTCGGAGGAACTGCTTCAGAACCTTTGGATCAAGATTCTTGAGGATACGGCTTCCATACATACCGATGAATCTGAAAGTGCAAAAGGATACCTGCTGCGATACCTCCATTACCGGATCATCGACCATTATAACAGCTCTAAAAAGATACCGTCTACCATCAGTATTGACGAATTTGATCCTTCCGGAGAAATGAACATTTCAGATACAGAATATTTTGAAATCCTGGAAGAAAATGAGGTCTCTGCTTTACTGTCTATGATTGACGAGGTGGTTTCACAGCTTCCTTCCACGGAGCAAAGTGTGTATGACATGAGAATCAGAAGAAATATGTCAGTTGATGAAACGGCAGAAGCTTTAGGCATCAGCAACAAAACCGTAAGTAATAAATTAAGCAAAGCTTTAGGGGAAATACGGGACCAGCTGAATCCGGAATACCAGTCTTCTAAAAAACTGGTATCTATACTTATGCTGATGGAGATATTGACGAAGTATTGAATTTCAGGAAAGGAAGCTGGGTGTCTGAAGAGGGAAGTTATAAAGTCGGGAAAAACAAACTACCCCTAAATTCCTTCGTGATCTGGTTTAATTAAAGCACTCTTTCTGAATTCTTTAGGCGTCATATTCCTGTGCTTTTTAAAAAGTTTGGACAGGTGACTTTCATCACTGAACTGAAGTTCATATGCGATTTCACTGAGTCGGACACTGCTGTACTTCAGGTAGGTTTCAACCAGTTTCAGGCGGTAATCCAGCAGATAGTCCTGATAAGAGACACCGGTATGTTGCTTAAAATATTCTCCGAAATAATTTTTGGAAATCCCGAAATGATCTGCTATTGCATGAATCCTGGTTTTCTCCTTATCTTTTACATGCTCCTGGATATAAGTGATGATCTTCATGACAGAGAAAGCTTTTGTGTTCTGCTGCAGATCGGAAGTTTCACTGTATATGATATTTCTGGCAATAAGATTCAGCAGAATAGAGATCGCGTTCCGGATGATCAGATAATCATTCGTTTTATTCTTATACTCCCTTGCAATCTGTACAATAAGGACTTCAGCAAATCGTTCGTCATCCTTATTACGGAATACACAGCCAGCTCTTGCATGATAATTAGTGCTGATATACTGCAATTTATGGAGGTTTTCACAGCTTTCTATACGGTCTGCTTCCAGTCTTATTTTATCAATGAATTCAATGGGGCACTGGATGACGGCCAGTTCTGCATCTTCGCTTTTAAAACGATACAGCTGGTGTTGGGGAATGATAAAAAGCTTAGATGCTTTGAATGTAATGGTACGTTCGTCATAAGTAAGCATTCCCTGCCCCCTTAGAACATAAACCAGTGAAAGAAAGGTTTGGGTTTTGAGAGTGATTTCTTCATGGCAAATCTTGATTTCCTTCACATCAATGCGCTCAACGGATAACAACTTCATGTTTCAGTACTTTTTTTTCCTCCAAAAATACAATTTTACAGGTACAATAAGGGGTTAATTTTGCAAAAAAAATATGAATATTTATCCTAAACGATGGCAGGCTCTTGGATATCTGACCGCCGGAGCTTTTCTTTCTCCATTGGATTATTTTATCGTCAATATGGCCCTTCCTTCTATCAAAAAAGCTTTTAATGCCAGTGATCATCAGCTGCAGATGGTCGTTGCCATTTATGGACTCACTTACGCAGCCCTTGTGGTCTGTGGCGGTCGTTTAGGAGATTTATATGGCCGAAAGAAAATATTTATCCTGGGATTATACATCTTTCTATTTTCATCGCTTGCCTGTGCTTTTTCTCCTGATATCACATTTCTGATTATCGCCCGCCTGTTTCAGGGAGTTGGGGCATCTTTTCTGGCGCCGCAGGTTCTGGCCTCCATCAGAGTTCTGTTCGACAACAATGAACAGCCCAGAGCAGTAAGTATCTTCAGTTCTGTATTCGGACTGGCTTCTGTGGCGGGACAATTGCTGGGGGGCTTTCTGCTCAATCTCCATTGGACTGCATTTTCATGGGAAATGGTATTCCTGGTGAATGTACCGGTTACCTTGCTCTGTATGATCGGTATTCATTTTACAATGGACAATAACCGGGAAGAGAGAAGACAAAATATTGATTTTACCGGAGCATTCCTGCTCATCATTTCGCTGCTGATGATCATATGTCCCATTATTTTCGGCAGGAAATACGATTGGGCATGGTGGATATTTGCCATTCTGTTATCGGGGATTTTCGTGTTGGTAATGTTCTATAAATATGAGGTCAAATCATTGCGTGAGGCTAAGCCTGTATTGATAGATCCAACTCTTTTGGGGCACCGCCCATTTGTTCTTTGCCTTCTGATTATTTTCTTTTATAATTTTACGTCGGGGCTGTTTATCTGTTATCCGTACTATTTGCAGCAGTTTTTGCACCAGAATCCGATAGAAACAGGCCTGGCTATTATTCCATACGGGATAGCTTTCTTTCTTGGACCGCTGCTTGTTGCGAGGATAAAGCTGTCTTCACATACTCTGATCTATGCAAGTTTGGGTCTGCTAATTGTTGGATTTACCCTGACTTCATTATTCATTGTTTTTTATGAGAAACCATCCCCTATAATGGATATCAGTCTGTTTTTGGCAGGATTGGGTCATGGTATTATTATGCCTGTGATGATGCGGAAAACCATAGCGTTGGTCAGTAAAGAAAAAGCAGGTCAGGCCTCTGGTTTGATTAGTATCAGCATACAGATTGGTAGTGTAACCGGTGGGACCATTATTGGAACTGTCTTTTTCAGTGCTATAGAATATGTAGGATTTCCAAAAGCTTTTGCTCTGGCAGTCTTATTAATTGCTGTAGTTCAGACCGTAGGGATTTTCATCAATAGAAAGCTGTTGAAATATCGCGAAAACTAAATTTCATTCCTTTTTAATGCAAAACATTATATATTTAAACTTATGAATAACACAGAGAAAATCATTAGAGAAATCAAAGAATTCCATATCGATATTGAAGCTTGGTTTCGTGGAAAAGAGGATCAGGAGAGCCTTTACGAAAAGCTTCTGTCCGGTTTTCATGAAGATTTTAAAATGATCACTGGTAATAGTGATACCATCACTTTAGCTGCATTTTCAGAATGGCTTCCGGGAGCCTATGGTCAATTTCCTGACCGAAAGATCGTCCTTGAAAATATTGAGGTGCGCGCTACCGAAAATCATGGATTGGCTTCTTATATTGAAATTCAGACGACAGGAAGTACGGTGACACGTCGTAAATCATCTGCGATATTTGTGGTTGACGAGGAAAGGGCATTCTGGCTTCAACTTATTGAGAAGTGGATTTAATAATATTGTGAAATTGCAATTTAGGTTTTGGCTAAAGCCATTGGTAATATTTGTAAATTAAAAGCGGGCTAAAGCCCGCTCCTATTGAATTTTAATTGGGTGATTTTATATATTTCAGAAAAACCGGTTTGAAATTTTATCATAGAAATTTGGCTAAAGCCGGATGAATATAATTCCATTTTACAAGCGGGTTAAAACCCGCTCCTATTGATGTTTAGTCAAAAAATCTTTTATCTTTTATCTTTTATCTTTTATCTTTTATCTTTTATCTTTTATCTTTTATCTTTTATCTTTTATCTTTTATCTAAAAAAATCACCCACTAATTTTATACACACACCGCTGCCCGCCAGACAAAATATGGTTTACCCTTTCTACCTGATAGTCTTTCCCGATGAGGTTCCGGAAATTAGACAGTTCGGCGCGGCAAAAACCCTGGCATTCAGCGGCAGCAGCACAGATTGGGCAGTGATTCTCTATGAGGAAATAATCATTGCCTTCTTTTGTCCATTCTGCCATATACCCTTCTTCACTGCGGGCTTTTACCAGGACGTCCAAACGCTGCTCCAGAGATTCTGCTTTTATCAGGGCTTTTTCATACCGCTCGTACGTATTCTTTTCCCGGTCATTGATTAATAGATCCAATGCATTTTCTCCCAGGAGATTTTTTACCGAGCGCAGAATCTGTACCGTTACATCAGCATGGGAATCTGGAAACTGGGCTAAACCTTTTTCTGTAAGGGTATAATAGGTAGAGGGCCGCCCTACTCCTTCGCTTTTTGAAATGGAGGTGATGAGCCCTTCTTCAGCAAGATTGAGTAAATGCTTCCGCGCACCCTCTTTTGTAATAGAGAGTTCTTTAGAGATCAAAAGTGAGGTGGCTTCTCCTCTCATTTTTAAAAACATCAGGATTCGGTCTGCTGCCGGCTTCTTCATTTGACAATATTTAAGTTGTTTTATTTCCTACAACAAATATAGTCATTTTCTATAATTTCCAATTTTAATGATTAATTCAATCATAATCAATTTATTGCATTTAAATTGATCCGCCCTATAAAACAACCATAAAGTTGTTTTATTAAAATATATTGTTACCTTTGAAACACATTAATCAAAAAAAATAAAATAATGAACTCATTTACATTACCTCAGCTTCCTTATGCTTATGATGCTCTGGAACCGTTTATAGATAAAGAAACAATGACCATTCATCATCAACGTCACCATAAGGCCTATGTTGATAATTTGAATGCAGCTTTACAGACAGCTGGAGAAACTTCTACCGATCTGGATTCCATCCTTCAAAGAATCAGTGAATACAGCCCTGCCGTAAGGAATAACGGTGGCGGACACTTCAACCACTCTTTATTCTGGGAAATTCTTTCTCCACAACCGAAATTAAATCCTGATGGAAAACTGGCAGAAGCCATCAAGGCCAGTTTTGGAAGTCTTGAAGATTTTAAAGCTGAAATGAAAAAAGCCGGTCTCGGACAGTTCGGTTCCGGATGGGTATGGCTATTGGTAAAATTCAGTGGCTCGCTGGCTATTACTTCTACACCCAATCAGGACAATCCCATGATGGATACCCAATCTGTCAGCAGAGGTTTTCCTATCCTTGGAATAGATGTCTGGGAGCACGCTTATTACCTGGCTTATCAGAATAAAAGAGCAGATTATCTGGATTCATTCTGGTCTGTTTTGGATTGGTCGGCCGTAGAAAAAAAATATGAAGAAGCTTTATCAAAAATCAGATAGTCCTATTAAACATTGATTAAAAATCAATTATGAATCAGAAAATTTTCATCAATAAAGCAGAAGCTTCGGGAATTATTGCCCTTGATCTTTTAAACTACAAACCTACTACAGAAATTGTAGAGCTGGATATCAAAGACCATCTTTTTATGGGCATGATTGTAAAGGAGAAAGAATTTAAAGAATCCATTGCTGCCGTAGATTTTTCTGTGTACAACGAAAAAGCTGTAGGGATCATCTGTTCTACCGATGCCATCATTCCACCGTGGGCATTTATGATGTTAATGGAAAAATTATCCCCTTATGCTGTGTATGCCGATTTAAATAATGCTGAAACGGTTCTGCTGGATCTCTGGAAACGCCGTCTCATGTATGCAGACCTGAAATGCTATAAAAATCAGAAAGTGGTCGTCCGGGCAAGCACTGATCATGATCCTGCACTTTATTTATTAGCAGCCGGGCTCCTGAAACCTATCGTTAAAAGTCTGATGTATGGTGAAATTGGCTTGCCTAAAGTCATTTTTAAAACTTAAAAAACAATGAAAGCAATTATATTTAACGGTTCATTAGAACAAAGACCGGAATCTACCTCTGGACGGATTTCCCAATACTTTGCAGAAAGAATAGAGAAATCTGGATTCCAAACGGAGGTCTTTACACTGGCAGATTCAGGGATTCCTCTTTTTGATGTGACGCTTACGAAAACACCTCTAGCTGTAGAGCGTATGACCCAACTGTTTCTGGAAGCAGACATTCATTTCTGGCTTGCCCCGCTTTACCACGGAAGCATTCCGGGAGTGATGAAAAACTGCCTGGATTGGCTTGAAGTGACTTCCGGTCATTATCAGCCTTACCTTACAGATAAAACGGTTGGACTCGTGTGCTGGGCAGATGGACTTCACGCCATGCAGGGTATCAATACAATGGATGCGGTCGCAAAATCTCTTCGGGCATGGCCTATTCCTTTCAGTATTCCTGTGATCAGAGCGGCATTATTCGACCATGAAGATCCAACAAAAATATCTTCCCTGTATTCTGATAAATTTGATAAGCTGATCAATATTGCTACAACAAAAAGGATAGAAAAAGTACAACACCATCATTAAAACTACCAGGATCAACACTTGACTGATTATCATGAAGGACGAAATTACGATTACGGTAAAGGATCAGGACGGAAATATCCATGAACTGATCTGCCCGCTGGAAATGGGGCTAAGCCTTAAAGATCTATGTAAAGCTTACGAACTGCCAATGGAAGCGATGTGCGGAGGAATGGCGATGTGCGCGACCTGCCATTGCTACATTCTGAATGAAACTTCAATGCTGCCAGAAAAAGGAGATATTGAAAAAGCACTCTTATCTGAACTTTTTACGACTTTACCTTCCAGCAGACTGGCTTGCCAAATTCAGCTTACGGCAGCAATGGATGGTCTTTTCATAGAAATTGCACACAATTAATTCCTAAAAATAAAAGAAAGCTGCCTGGGCAATGAACCGATCAATGCCTGCAGCCCACTGTTTTTTTTCATTTAAGTTATGTTTAGACGAAGGGATTTCCGAAACCATCAAAGGTGGAAAGAAATCCCTTTTTTAAAACCAACCTGTAAACTAAAATATATATGGCTATTACAATAACAGATGACTGCATCAACTGTGGAGCATGTGAACCTGAATGTCCTAATTCAGCGATCTATGAAGGTGCTATTGACTGGCGTTGGCAGGATAAAACCAAACTTTCCGGAAAAGTGGTCTTTCCGGACGGTACTGAAGCTGATGCAGGAGCCTATCAACAGGCCTACGCTGACGATGTCTATTATATTGTCCCCGGAAAATGTACGGAATGTAAAGGTTTCCATGAAGAACCTCAGTGCAAAACGGTTTGTCCGGTAGACTGTTGTGTAGATGATCCGGAGTACCGTGAAACTGATGAAATCTTATTTAGACGGCAGGAGTTTTTACATCGCTAAACGAATCTTTGTTTTTAAACACTAATCCCACCAATATTTTGCACAAATGATCACAAATTGGCCTGCAAAAATCTGTGAGAATTTTTTGCTGGTCATAGTTAAAAATCAATAGAGGCGGGTTTTAACCCGCCTTTCCTGTAAAATTTTTCCTCTGGCTTTAGCCAAAACCTATTTTTTCTTAACCTCATTATAAATTTTTTGTGTGAAAGGTGTTTCGATACCCAATTCCTTTCCAAAATTCAAAACGGCACCACCCAATAATTCGAGTTCGTTATTTCCTTTTCCGGAATTGACATCCAACTGCAGAGATGTAGGCGTTTCGAAGGGAAATCCAGCTGCTTTTTCAAAGGTTTTCTGAATGATATCTTCGTCTAAAGCGATCTCTTTTTTATCAGCGATCATTTTTATTTCTTTCATGATTTCTGATGCTTCCTGCTTCTGTTCATCATCTGCGCATACTGTTCCGATGGAAGAATTATGTTTCGCTGTTACCAATCCGAAACTGGCGATGAAAATATATTTAGTCCAGATATCCGTCAGTGAATTGTCTTTAAAATCGAAGTCAATTTTACTTTCCTTCAGTAGGTCCACTATCCAGTTCACATCAGCAGAAAAGTGTTGTGGATCTCTGCCAACGATCATTTTCCCTGCCTTTCCTTTATGTCCTACAATCCCTTTTTCTTTGATATGGGAAGCGACATACAGACAGGTCGGCAGAATGATGTTATCGGGAATTATTTTTCTTATTCTTTCATAAATATCCGCGCCGTTCATCATGGGAAGCAGTACCGTTTCGCTGCTAATCACCTCTTTAAGCTGGCGGCAGATATTTTCAAGATCATATTCTTTAACACAAATCAATATTAAGTCTGCATTCTCCACGTCACTGATATTCAGTTCTACAGCATCAGGACGGGTATGATCTACAGGATGCTCAGGTGAGATCAGAACCAGTCCGTTTTCTTTTACCTTCTGATAGGTTTCTCCTCTGGCTACAAAACTGACTTTATATTTTTTGGAGGACTCATTTTCCTGGCTGATTTTGAAACCGAAATATCCGCCTACTCCACCCAATCCAACCACTGCAATATGTTTCTTAGTCATAAATTTATTTTTAACAAAGATGAGGTCCAAATTCTAATATATCACTTGACAAATGAAAAGAAATTAGATTTCAGATGCCAGATTTCAGATTTCAGATTTCAGACACGAGACTTGAGACTTGAGACTTTTATTAATATTAGAAAATGTCAATCGTTAATTTTGCTTTGTAAGTGAATAGTAAATGATAAAGTCACGATGCAAGACATCAGATACCAACCGGCAACTCATTAACTCAATCATTAGCAACCAGCAACTCAATACACTCCTATACTCTCAAACCCAAAAACCCTCCAACTCTAAAACTCGTACGGTTACATTTTATGAATGTCTCTTCTGATGCGGCTCAATGAACTGTCTTTAATCCCTAAATATGAAGCAATAACCTTCAGAGGAACATGCTGGAAGATATCCGGATGTTTTTTCATCAGATTAAAATATCTCGTAGAAGCTTTCTGGCTGGCCATTTCGATCAAGCGGTCATGAATGCTGTAATAATTAAGAACAAAAAGAAGCCTGCTGAATTCTCTGAATTCCGGAATGTTATGAAAATTATGCTGTACATTTTCTAACCCCGTTTCCCAGAAAGAACAGGCCGTAATGGTTTGGTAAGTTTCCTTGGCAGACTGCTGTCTGAAAAACGACAGAAAGTCATTGACAAAACAGGGTGCCACGTAAATATTAGTTGTGATTTCTTCATTGTCCTCATTCAGAATAAAGGAACGGACATAGCCTTTTTCCAGGAAATAGGTCTTGGTACTGATCTCATCTTTATGAAGGACAACTTCATTAGCTTTGAGTTCAAAGTGACTGAAGGTCTCTGTGATTTTTCCAACCACTTCTTCTTTGATGTCAAATAAAGAATGGAAATAGTTATTAATTGAGGACTTATTCATGATCATAAAGTGTCGCAACAAAAATCAAAATTAAGCAAAATCCCGAACACTTCCTTTATTAATCGGTTTTATCAATAATTACCATCGAAACAATATGCGCAACCGCTTAAAAAAAATGAGGAGATTTGTATTTTCAAACAAGTCATCATTTCAAAAATTATCTATATTGAAAACTCAGCCCGTCATTGCAGTTCTTTTTCCCGGAGATATGGGAACCCAAATAGCCAAAGCACTTATAGACCATAATTTTAAAGTCATTACTGCAGGCGAAGGAAGATCGGCAAAGACATTGGAAAATATACAAAAATCCGGCATTACAAATACCCATTATCTTCAGGACACTATTGAACAGGCAGATGTTATCCTTTCTCTTACCAGCCCGGAAGGAAGCCTGAAAATGGCAGTACGTATTATTTCCTGTCTGAAAGCAACTTCAAACCGTCCTCTTTATGTAGATTTAAATTCCAATACTCCGGCCCTTGCCTCATCAATTGAAGACCTATTTTCGGCTGTAGATGTTCCTTTTGTGAACGGAGCAGTAATGGGAGCTTCCAAAGATGTTCCTGACCATGCTGTGTTGGTGGTGAGCGGTATTTACAGACATTTGTTTATCAATCTGTTTGCTTCTGTTTTTAAAATAAAAGATGCCGGTGAAAAAACAGAGGCGGCATCAGCGTACAAACTCCTATTTTCTATGGTGAATAAAGGGATGAACGCTCTATTTTTTGAAACCATGACTGCAGCAGCCCATTTCGGAATCCTGGATGAGCTGAATGAAAGTCTTCAGGAATTTCTTCCCGGAACCTATCAGGACCTCATTAAAACAACGCCTACCTATCCACAGCATATTGTGAGAAGAATCGATGAAATGAAAGGTCTGGCCGAAATGCTGGAAAGCGAAAACCTCCCTAACATCATTGCTTCCGGAACTGCCCAAACCTTCGAAAGGGTTTTAGAATCTGGTATTTTTGAAAATGAAAAACCTGAAGGAGTTATAGAAACGCTACAGAATTTTAAAAAATTATCTGACAAAAAGTAATCAGCGATTTTTTAATTTATCTAATATAAATTTCCAGTGAAGATTCTCTGGTTCAAGTTCCTGGGCTTTTTTGAAATATTCGATAGCCTGTTGCTGATCTGAATTTCTTTTATACATTTCGCCCAGACTTTCGTAAACGAGCACATTTCCCGGATATTCACTTCTGTTCAGTTCAAATATTGTAAGAGCATCCTCTGTTCTATTCATTCTTCTCAGCTCATGTCCCAAATAATTAAGCTGGTATTCATTAAAACTCAATTTGGGATCTTTAAGCTTCTTCAGTTTTTTGTATAGCTGAATAGTCTCAGTAATTCCATCCTTTTTTACACTTGCTCTGAGTGTATCTAATAATTTCCAGGAATAGTCATATGGCTCCAGTTTATAAGCCGAATCCATAATATGTGCCCCGATATCCGTAATTCCGTTATTTGAACTGGATAAAACAACAACACCGAATTTTTTATTCTTATCAATTCCAATAAAAGTTCTGAAACCGGGTGTTCCACCATCTTTGAAAAGTATATTCCGTCCGTCATCTTCCCAAAGAGTCCAGCCCATTGTTGAATAGGTAAAATGGTTTTCTTTTTTAGCTTGTTTCTGATGAGTAAGTTCCATAGCCGTCAATAGATCGGATTTGATAAACCCTAAATTGGCAGCTGCAAAAGTAAGCATATCATCTACGTTGGATCGTAGTGCGCCTCCCGCTTCTATGGCGGACAGGTCTATCAGATCTACAGGCTGTCCGTTTTCCGCATGTCCTGTCGCTATATTTTTTTTAAGCTTTGGTGTCAGGGTAATGACCGTGCTGTTCATATGCAGCGGCTTACATATCTCCTGTTTCATCAGTGTTTCGTAGTTCTTTTTCTCAGCAACTGACGTTAGAATAGACCCTAATATCCCGTATCCTACATTAGAATATCTCCATTTCGAATCAATATCGATATCAGGTTTATAGTTTGAGACGTATTCAAACAGCTGCTTTTCGCTGTAATCAACATAGGGTTTATCCCAATCTTTCGGGTCTGTATTATAGGGAAAGCGGGGAAATGTACCTCTGTGAGTAGATAAGTTCAACAGCGAAATTTCTTTTCCGTTACGCACAGGACTTTTGACATTTTTAGGTAAAAATTTTGAAAGAGGATCATCAAGATTTACCTGATGCTTTAAACTCATATCCGCCAATGCCAACGCGGTGAATACTTTGGTAATGGACCCAATTTCATAGATGGTATTTTCATCTGGCTTCCTCGGTTCGTCATCACTGATTATTCCTTCACTGAATATCCGCCTGCCATTAGCATCGATAATTCCTACAATAATACTTTTGCTTCTTTTGCTGTTAACCGCTTCTTTAATCAATATTTTAATACTGTCGGACAATAATTGTGCAAAAGTTGAATTAAGGCCAACTAAAATGAAAATCAGAGTCAGGTGTTTTTTCATTTTTGTAAATTAATGTTGATTAAAGTCTTATTTTGAAGCATCAGCTCTAGAACTCTTCCCAGCCTTCATTCTGTGGGTCATATTTTGCAAATTCACCCGTATCTGTAAACTCAGACGCAGTCATTCCTACTTCAAAGATAGAACTTTCACTCAAATTTGCATTGAAATAAAGGCTTGTATCGGTAAGTAAGGCGCTTCCAAAATCTTCATCAGGATGACTGAAATGAATTCCCGTTTCATCCTCTCTTACCAATACATATTTATATTGTAAAAGGCGTTCTTTCAATCCCGCCATTTGCTCTCCGGTGAATGGGACAAGATTTTCTTCACGGTCAAAAAAGCTGTCATCATCGGCGGCCTTCTCTTTTTCTTTTGTTTCAATGCTGAATAACTGGATATTATAGCTCATGAGGGATATGTGATTATCAGTTCGCCAATATAATACTTTTATAGGTATCTAAGCGGTCTGTTTCTCTAAACATATTACAGAGGATGATTAATTCATCCGTATCATACTCCTCAGCTTTTTCCTGGAGCCTCGCTGAAATATTTCCCGGAGTGTCTATGATGATATGTTCAAGGATCTTAAAGAATTCTTCTTCATCTTTGCTTCCTAATATTCTCTGTTCAACTGTTTTCGAGGGAAGAAGTCCTTCCGGCGCCTGAATATGCCTTGCCTGCAAAAACTGATAAGCCATTCCATAGGCATTATATTGAGCTGATTTCAAATCTTCTGCTACAGATACCGCAACAGCTACCTGAAGCGAAGGAACCGGACTGTACTGGTTTCTGTCAAATTCTCTTAAATAAGTTTCAGTACTTTCCGTTCCCAGATCATTTCTCATAAAATCAGCATACGAATAGCCTACGCCATGTTGAGCTGCTTCTCTGGCAGATTGAATTCCAGAGCCAAGCCATAGGATTTCAGGCAGATGAATAAGGCCTTTTGGCTGGGCAATAAGTCCATCATAGATTGCTTTTTCTTCTTTAATATATCGTATAATCTCTTCAAGTTTTGTTTCCTGACTGGATAAAACAACGGGTCGGTGGTTATTCAATGCGGATACGGCATCTTTTAAACCTCCCGGAGCTTTCCCTAAACCCAGGATAAAACGGTCCGGATAAAGGCTTCCCAGCATTTTGGCCCATTCTGCGATCTTATAAGCCGAATAATTTTTCATCATGATCCCTCCCGTTCCTACTTTGATGCGTTGGGTTTTGCTTAATACGATGGCAGACAGAATTTCAGGACTTGAACTTCCGTATGCTTCCACCCCGTGATGTTCAGAATAGATCACCCTATGAAATCCTGCTTTATCAGCAAAAAGTGCCAGATCAATGCTGTTCTTCAATGCCTGTAATGAACTTCCCCCTTCAATGGTCGGAGATTGGTCCAGGATCCCTAATTTCAATTTCATACCTGCTGTTTACTTTTAATTTAAAACTAAATATTTACTGATTGAACACTTATACTTTTGAAAATGAGCATTGGTCCCTGAAAACTTTTTATAAAAATACCAAAAATTTAATGATCCGTTAAAAGCATACTTCCTGTTTATTGATAATTTTGGGCAGATTTAAACTGGCTATGTTGTACATTTTAATGGTTGTCATCCTGCAGGCTGTAATTACGCTGGCTGTCTTACTCTGTCTTGCCAAGAACAGAAAGTCTTTTCACAATATGCTATTGCTCTATATTGTAACCGTAGTAGTGGATATGGGCTATGAATATTTTATCATCCAAAGATTCGGCTATGAATCTATTCTTTATGAAATACCGGGCAGTCTGAGAGTTTTTAAAGGTCTGATATTTCTATACATTACTTTTTATCTGATCAATTTTAAACACCGGGATAAACTGAAGTACCTGCTTTACCCTTTCTCTCTGATCGTTCTCATCCATACCTTTGGATTGTCAGCAAAGTTATTTGGTTACAAAGAAGGGGATCTGATTATAGGTTTATATTCAAAGTATTTTGCTAATTATTATATTCATTATTGGACAGGAAGTCTGATCATCTGTATTGTTTTGTTGTCCCTGCATCAAAAAAAGATCGAAAATCCTTTTATAAAAAAGTTCCGGCTGTTTTTAACTTTCGTATTACTGAGTGTATTGACTTTCTGGGGCGGCTACAAATTAGGCCTGGATATTCTTCTGTTTCAAAAAATGTATAATCTTTCTTTTTTAATTCAGTTCGCCTGGATATTGTACGTTTATGTTTTAACGTACCACGAACAGCAGAAGAAAGACACACTTATAGTCCCTGAAGAGCCCGTTTTTAAGGAAAAATATCAGTACAAAGATCTTTCTAAAATAGACTTTGAAAAAATAAAATCCTCCATAGAGGAATTTTATGGCAAAAGCATCATCTATCTGGATGAAGACTTTACCCTGGAGCAGCTTTCGCAGTATTTATCTATTTCCAGAACCGATCTTACGATTACATTCAGTCAGTATCTGGCTTCCAATTTTCATGAATATACCAACCGCAACAGGGTTTTACAGTTCAAACGTATGCAGGAAGAAGAGCCTGATTCCAATGTGACAGACCTCGCCTACCAATGCGGATTTAAGTCCAAATCTACCTTTTACAAATATTTTAAAAAAGAATTCAACTGCCTGCCAACAGATCATGTTTTATAATACTCAAATGCTATATTACAATTATTTAACAAACATAAACAATTGAAAATAAATACATTAAATAATGTTCGAATCTAAACAAGTCTGTTAAAATTTAAATGAACTGAATTCTTTCTCAGGGAAAACATCTTTGTGCAAAATTTATAAAATGTTACGAAGAAGATTTTTTTTAACCACTGCAGCAGGCTTTTTTCTGGGTGGCCTTGCGATGGCCCAAACCACAGTTCATGGCGTTGTGATTGACCAGCAGGGGAACCTGCCTAACGCTTTAGTGTATCTAGAAAATAAAGCCGAAAAAATAACGTCCAATACAGACGGATCTTTTGTATTAAGCAATATTCCTGATGGAAATTACAGACTGATCATTGAATATACTGGCTACGAAACGATCTATTTCCCTTTTACAATTGCGGATAAGAAAGCGGTTGATCTGGGCTTAATCAGCGTAGGCGAAAAAAAGACAAAAGAGAATGCCATTCAGGAAGTCGTGGTAACCAGTGTTTACAAAGCATCACAGGCCCGGGCTATTACCATGAAGAAAAACTCCAATACCATTACGGAAGTGCTGAGTGCAGATGCTATCGGTAAATTACCTGACCGTAATGCCGCAGATGCCGTACAGCGTATGCAGGGAGTCTCCATTGAAAGGGATATGGGAGAAGGACGTTTTGTAGCTGTAAGAGGAACTCCGGTCCAGTGGACCTCTTCCACATTAAATGGCAGCAGAATGCCCAGTGCCAGCGGTGACAATGCCAACAGAGGAGTCCAGATGGATATCTTCCCTTCTGAACTTATACAAAGTGTACGTTTATCGAAAGCACTGACTCCTGATCTTGATGGCGATGCTATTGGCGGAAATGTAGATTTTATCACAAAAACGTCCCCCAACAAAGAAACACTGGCCATAAGTACCGCTACCGGATATGTAAATATGTCTAAGTCCCCGACGTTTAATTCTTCTATCGTTTATGGAAATAAAATTACGGAAAAACTGAAATTCATTTCTTCTGCGGTGATATGGCAGCGGTCAAGTGCTATAGACCAAATGCGGAATATTTTCAATTATGGTTTAGCAGATCAGACGGCATCCTACTCCATTAATCAATTACAGCTTCGCGATTATCTGGCGGAAAGAAGAACTTTAGGGTTCAATTACGCGATGGATTATGATATCAACAGTAAAAATAAATTGTACTTCAAAGGGCTGTATAGTCAATACAAAGACGGACAGTCTGTCCGGGAAACCTATTTTAATTTTGACTCTAAGAATGTTACTTTACAGGCAAGACATGCGGATTATCTTACCGATCTGTATTCCATGCAGGTGGGTGGGAATCATCAGGTAGGTCAACGGTTAGAAATAGACTGGTCTTTATCTAAAGCCAGATCAAGTTTTAAATTTAATTCTCCGGAAAATTTAGAAGACCACGACAGAGGCTACCCCATTGTGAATTTTGTACAGCCTATGACCTATGGGAATCTGGCTTCCGATGGTAGAAAGTATTTTGCGATGGATGCTCCGGGTGGAACGGGTGATCCGGCAGACTTTACCTTACCTCATAATCAGAGCCCGATTTCTGCCAATCAGCTAAAACTGAATCAGGTGATCCTCAGCCAGAATCGTAACAGCGAAACGGATCTGCGGGGTCAGGTGGATTTGAAATATACCGTTTCAGAGAATTTTAAACTCCAGTTCGGATCAAAATTCAATAATAAAGAAAAAGTAGTTGATGCCGCTGTATTGGTTTGGATGCCGAAATCAGCACTGGGCATTCCGGGATCTCCGGTAAGCTATATGAGCCAGTTTGAACAAATACCTTTTCCTTTTAAAGGAGGTTTCATGAATCCTGTCGGTAATCCTTATCAGTCAGTCATGATCAACCAGATCACTAACGGACAGATCGATCAATTTTACAATACTGATACTCAAAATAATCTGGGGCTGCAGCAGGTAAGCGGAAAGAACAGCAATTCCAATATGACCAGCTCCTACAGAGGAACAGAAAATGTATGGGCAACCTACGTAATGGGCACGTGGCGGATCAATGAGAACTTTCAACTGGTAGGTGGGGTAAGAAATGAATACAATGATATTTCCTTCTACGGCAAGAAAGTAGTTTCCGATAAGACCGGAACTACGACAGAAGATATTAAAGACGGGAAAAAGTACAATATATTTCTGCCTATGATCAATATGAAATGGAAACTGACCAAAGACCGAATACTGAGAGCTGCGTACACCAGATCTTTTGCCAGACCTGATTTTAATGACCTCAACCCAGGAACTATTGTCAATGATCTGTCTAATACGGTCACTCAGGGAAATACACAGCTGAATCCTACTTTTTCCAATAATTTTGATGTGATGTTTGAAAACTATTTTGGAAAACTGGATCTTGTCACCGCCGGAGCTTTTTATAAAGACATTACCGATCTTATCTACAAAGACCAGTCTATCCTTAATATCAACGGACTTCCGTACACCTTTACCACACCTAAAAATTTAGAAGGGGCAAAACTCTACGGTTTCGAAATCGGAATTTCCAAACGATTTGAAAGGCTTCCGGGATTTCTGAAACATCTTGGTTTTGAAGGAAATTACACCTATATCAATTCCGAAATGAAAATGCCTGTCTATGAAAACGGAAAACAGACCGGAACGATGAAAACCACCATTCCCAATCAGGCCAGGCATATTTTTAATACCATATTATTTTTCGAAACCAGTAAGCTCATGCTTCGTCTGGCTGGAAATTACAAGGGAGATTACGTCAGTGAAATAAGAACAGCTGCCGGTCCCGATCATTATCAGCATTTTGATAAAAACTTTACGGTAGATGCCTCTACGTCGTACAGCATCAATAAAAATATCAGACTATTTGTAGAACTGAATAATATTTTTAACGAGCCCAACCGGTATTATATGGGAGATAAATCCAGAGTGGAAAACCTCTCCTATTCCGGAATAAGAGGCCAGCTTGGTGTTAACTTCAATTTTTAATCTTACAAAATAACCATCCTTTTTATGAAAAAATATATGTACACTGCTGCAGTCGCTGCAGCCTCCCTATTCCATGCCCAGGAAAAATGTAAAGACATCAGAATTAATCAGATACAGGTGCTGGGAACTCACAATTCCTATGCAGAACCTGTAGATCCAAAAGTATTGGATCTGGCAGCGCCTATTATCAAGAATCTGATGGCAAAATACAGTTCCGGAATGTCGTCTGAGCAGAAAGCTAAATTCCAGGAATATCACCCGAACGGAATGGATTTTACAGAAGCGCTCAATTATAATCATCCCGGTTTTACAGAGCAGCTTAATGCCAATCTCCGCGGGCTTGAGCTGGATGTTTACTATGATCCGGACGGTAACCGCTTTAATCATCCTGCATCTTACCGCATCTTAAAAGAGAAAGGCGTAAAAGATCTGGCTCCCCATAATACCAGAGACCTGGACCAACCCGGATTTAAGCTTCTGCATATGGCTGATATTGATTTCAGATCGCATTATCCGACATTAAAAGATGCTCTAAAAGAACTTCGGCAATGGTCAGATCAGCATCCTCAGCATACCACCCTATTTATTATGGTGGAAGCCAAGGATTCAGGGTTTCCTATTTTCCCTCATTCTACCCAGGTTTTACCTTTTAGCCAAAAAGCTTACGACGACCTTGATCAGGAAATTTTACAGTATCTGGGAAAAGATAAAATCATTACTCCAAAAGAAGTACAGGGTAAGTTTCCTACACTACGGGAGGCTGTCGTTCACAATAACTGGCCAAAAGCGGAAGACAGCAGAGGAAAATTTATATTCATGCTGTTACCGGGAAGCGCAGGAACTCAGTCTACTAAAAACAACCCTTATCTTATTGATGGTTCTCTGGAAAAAAGAGTGATGTTTATGGAAAGTGAGCCTGAGGACAGTTTTGCAGCCTTTATTTTAAAAGATAATGCAATCGTCCGACAGCAGGACATTCAGACCCTGGTGAAACAGGGGTTTATGGTACGAACAAGAGCTGATATTGAAACGTATGAAGCCAAGATCAATGATCATACCCGATCAAAGGCAGCCTTCAGCAGTGGTGCACAGGTTGTTTCTACAGATTTTTTCCGGCCCGGAAATGTGTATGGAACGTCCTATTTTGTAAAACCTCCTCAGGACAAAGATTATATTCTAAATCCTATCAATACGGATTGTCACTAAACTCTATGAAGCCGCCTCAAAAATTATATTTGAGGCTGTTTTTTTATTGATTAACCAAAATAGATTCTACTTCAGGGAAACTTCTTTTGGATTTGTTAACGATGTAATTCTTGTCTTCGCATAGCTGATCTGTTCTTTTTCTTTCTCCGGGTCCGGTTTATTTTTCAGGTAAAGATTATAGTAAATGACAGCATTTTTAGGCTGTTTCAGATTGAAATCATAAAGAAGACCCAAACGGTAATAAATAGTACTGCTGGTATTAAAAGTAAGACCTCTTTTATAAGCTTCCAAAGCATCTGAAAATTGATTTTTCTGTTCGTAGATACCTGCCAGAGCAGTATAATAAAGCGCAGTATGATCGGATATACCCTCGTCGATGGTCTTTTTAGCGTACTCCGCAGCTTTATTATATTCTTTCAGTTCACGGTAGCTCAAGGCCATAAAGTACAAAGTTCCCTCGTTGTGAACGCCTAGATCTTCCAATGTTTTGAAAAGCGTTGCACATTTTTGATAGTCTTTTAAATAGAAATATGCCTGCCCCATTTCATTGATCACATTCACATCCGTATTTTCTTTCATCAGCTTTTCTCCGGTTTCAATCACTTCTTTATACTTACCTAACTGATTGGCAAGGGGAAGCTGCGCCTGTTGCAGTGTAAAGTTGTCTCGGTCTGCCGCGATAGCTCTTTGGAGGATATCATAGGCCTTCTGATACTGTTTCTGCTCGCGATAAACCATCGAAAGATCATAAGCAACATCAGGATCAGTAGTATGTAAAGAATTTGCTTTTCTAAGATATTTAAGCTTGACCTCAGGAGTATCTCCCAGGCCAGCCAGTTGTTTATAAGCACTGAAATTAAGGCTATCCAACTCAATGATTTCCATGAGATACATTTTGGATTTGGCAGTATTTCCCCGTCTGGAATTGATATTGGCTAAACTGAAGAGAACAGGGATGTTTTTTGATTCAATAGCATTGACTTTCAGGTAATTTTTCTCTGCTTCCGGAAGTTTTCCGGACATCATATAACAATACGCCATTTGTGTTAATGCTTTTACGTTCTTTGTATCTTCAGGATAAATGTTTTGCAGATACTGGGCAGCTTCAGCATAGCGTTGGGTTTCATAATAGTCAAGAAGCTTCTCTTTATCGATCAACTGCCCTGCGAGGTTGGTCATACTGAATAGAAGAAAACTTACTGAAAGCCAGAATTTCATACTTGTGATTTATTACTAAATTATCAGTTATTTGAATATTTTCCAAATTTTCAGACTAAATTATTCACATTATAAAGATTTAATTCAATTTTAATTAAAATTCATCACCTTAAAGAAGTCCTGTGATTCCACTCCAATTTTTTGTAATTTCCTATTTTGAAAAAGCAGAAGTATATTTTTATGAAACACGAATTCTATTGCCAATTTATTAAGCCGGATCCTTCCCTGGACAGCTTTGTAGAAAACATAGGGATGTTTCATAATCCTACGGATAAAGAAAAGGAAGTTGTTGTAATGCCTGATGGAAGGGTGGATCTGTTTTTTATGCAGTCCGGCACGAATGAGCCGTTCAATGTTTTTCTCATTGGATTGGAAACGGCACCTGAGCAGAGAAGTATTCCTTCCGGCACGCTTGCTTTTGCAATCAGCTTCAGACCTTTGGCTGTTGAATACATTCTCCATACTTCTATTGCAGCCCTTCTCAATACAGCAAAGACTCTTCCGGATGACTTTTGGAATCTCACTCCGAATGATCTCACAGATTTTGAACAATTTGCACAAAAAGTATCACAAATCATAACAGAACTTCTGCCTGATATCGTTGATGAAAGAAAACGAAAGCTTTTTGACCTCATCTACTCTTCAAATGGCGAAATGAGCGTGAAAGAACTTTCTGAAAGAACAGGCTGGAGCAGCAGACAGATCAACCGATATTTCACTCAGCAGTTTGGACTTTCTTTAAAGGCTTATTCTAATATTCTGCGTTTCAGGGCATCTTTGGAACATATTGCAGAAGGCAAGTTATTTCCTGAACTCAATTTTGCAGACCAGACGCATTTCATCAAAGAGATCAAAAAATTTTCCGGCGTACCTCCGAAAGAATTATCCAAAAATAAAAATGACCGATTTATACTATTATCTGTACTGAAACAAAAATAATTTTGCATCAGTAAAACGAATTACAATGTTAACAGACAATAAATCAATAGCCATAGTAGGTGGCGGTCCCGGAGGATTGACGCTGGCAAGACTTTTACAGCTTCGGCATGCAAAGGTAACAGTATACGAAAGAGATCTTAATAAAAATGCAAGAGTACAGGGTTCTCCACTGGATATGCATGAAGGATCTGGAATGGATGCATTGCGCGCTGCGGATCTTCTGGATGAATTTAAAAAGAATTACCGCCCCGGCGCAGATAAAGCACTGATCGTAAATGAACACGCAGAGATCATATTCAGCGATCATGAAACAAAGCCTGATGAAGATTTTGGTAACGAGCATTTTCGGCCTGAAATAGACCGCAGACCATTGAGAAATATGCTGCTGGATTCTTTACAACCTGAAACAGTAGTTTGGGACAGCCACTTTATTTCGATGGAGGCACAAAACGGAGGCTGGATACTTCATTTCAAGAATAGTTCTTCAGCGTATGCAGACATCGTGATTGCAGCGGATGGAGCCAATTCAAAGATCCGGCCTTATCTTACAGACCTGAAACCCATCTATTCAGGTATTTTAATGCTTGAAGGGAATGTATATAATGCAGAAAAATCCGCTCCACATATCAAAGAACTGATAAAGGACGGAAAAATAATGGCTTTTGGAAATCATAAAAATCTTCTTATGGGCCAGAAAGGAAGTGGTGAACTTGGATTTTATGCCAGTTTCAGAACCAATGAAAACTGGGCACAGGAAAGTGGCCTTGATTTTTCTGACCCAAAACAGATCCTGGAATGGTTCAAAAAAGAATATCCTGAATGGAGCAGCATTTGGTACGAACTTTTCGAAAATGCCACTGCCCCTTTTATTCCACGCCCGATATATTATATGCCTCTGGATCAGGTGTGGGAAACTCAGTCTAACCTGACCCTGCTTGGCGATGCTGCCCACGTGATGCCTCCATTTGCCGGAGAAGGCGCCAATATGGCCATGCTTGATGCTTTGGAGCTCAGTCAATGTCTGACTTCCGATCAGTTCAGTACGCTACATGAAGCTATTTCCCATTATGAAACTCAGATGCGTCAAAGAGCTGCCGAAGCCACAAAAGAGTCTTTGGAAAATGGCGGTAAGATGCATTCTGAAACCGCTTTGGCTACGATGCTTGAGTTTTTCAGCGGTCATTAAGCTTCACCGGAAAATAACCTTAAAAGTTTTTGCCAATAGGTATATTTTCAATAATTTACAGGATCAAAAGGTCAACACATGGAAATCACATCTGTACAATCATTCATTGATTATTATGAAAAAGTAAGGGGAAGAACGCTTCGGCTCATTGAAACAGTTCCTCCCGAGCATCTTGATTTTTCTTATAAACCTGGTAAATTTACGATCGGTGACCAGATCAGACATATTGCTGCTATCGAGAGGTATATGTACTGTGAAACCATTTCGGGCAGAAAAAGTGCGTATCAGGGTTGTGGAAAGGAACTTGCTGACGGTTATGACAACATCATCAGCTTCTTCAATGAAATGCACAGACAGTCGATAGAGATCATCAGCGGACTTTCTGATGAAGATCTCAACCGCAAATGTCTGACTCCACCGGGTCATGAAATTTCTATCTGGAAATGGCTCAGGGCAATGATAGAACATGAGATTCACCACAGAGGCGAATTATATATTTATCTCAACTTACTGGATGTGAAAACTCCGCAGATTTATGGTTTTTCAGCGGAGGAAGTTCAAAATATGAGTGTGAAATTGTAATGGAGCTGGATGTTGGAAGTTACTGTTTGGTTGATTCATATCCTTGTGAAGGTTTAAAACCTTCACAAGGATACTCTCCAGATTTTACCTTGGGGTAGTTTAATATATCCGTATTTGGTTTTTCTTTTGGATCTGAATAACTTCCTTCTTCAAACTTCCTGACATTTGGCTATTTTAATAGGAAGAAAGATCCAGTTCATCAAAGTCTTTGATCTCTGAAAGCGTTAGCAACTTAGTTGTTTTTAATTTTTTCCAGGAATCTTTAAATACTTCATCACCACTTTCTGCTTCTTCATTAACATTGGTTTTATCAAGTTGTTTTCCGGTTAAAAAATTAATACTGGTTGTACTGTTCACTCTTGGGCCCGTATTTGAGCTGTCATCATACCCGATCAGATCAAAATCTGATTTTCCATATCTGAAGGTATAGGTCCAGTAGCCATACCTGCCATGAGCATAATGAATGTATAGTTTTCCTTTTTCTGCATAAACCTCCAGTTCAGGTGCATAATAAACACCTCCATCTTCATTTTCTGAGGAGAAGCAACTGTAGTTTTTGGATGCCAGTTCATAGCCGTCATTTTTCTTAAAAAGAATGATCAGTCCGCGGCGGTTGCGATCCAGTTTCCCACGGTATTCGTCGGTAATGATATTGCCGGGATCTACTTTTTTGATGATGAGAATACAGTCTTCTGCTCCATCTTTATTTAAATCTCCGAACGATTTTTCAAAAATTGTATAGCCTTCGGGCACAAAGTCTGTGGGATTTTTTTTAGTCTCAACAACAGGTTCAGCTTTTTCCGGCTCTTTGACTGCCGGGATATTTGTGATACTATTCTCTGTGGGTATCTGTTTTTTGTCTTCTTTCGAGCATCCGAAGATCAGGATAAGAGATAAAGGAAGCCACGTAAATTTAAGAATGCCTGATGTATTTTTTTTCATAAAGTAATAAGGTTTTGCCTTGCAGACAGATCCCAAATGTAAGCATTTCGGGAAAATTTATCCAAAATACATTTTAAATCAGCTAAACCTAAATCCTGCCCTGAATTCCAGGGGAGCCATCCTAGTTTTCTTCTTAAATAAAGTGCTGAAAGACTGCGCATGCTCAAATCCTAAGCTGTAGGCAATTTCACTGACTGACAATTCAGTGGCGGAAAGTTTTTCTTTAGCCTTAGTAATCAGCTTTTCATGGATATGCTGTTGGGTATTCCGGCCTGTCTGTATCCGTAAAAGATCACTTAAATAGTTGGGTGAAAGATTCATAGCTTCTGCAATAAGGTGAACCGTCAGAAGTCCTTTTTCTGCCGACTGTTCCTGATCAAAATAGTCATTCACAAATTTTTCAAACCTGATCAGCAGTTGTTGATTATTGCTTTTTCGGGTAATAAACTGCCGTTCATAGAAACGGTTGGAATAATGAAGCAGGAGATCAATTTGTGACAGGATAATTTCTTGGGTATGTTTGTCAATATGCTCACATTCTTTATCTATTTTGTGCAGAATATCAATAAGGTTAGTTTCTTCATCTTCAGATAAATGCAAGGCTTCATTCACTGCATAAGAAAAAAATCCGTACCCTGAAATAATATGGGCTAAGGGATGCCTCAATATAAAATCTTCATGAAAGATCAGCAGATATCCTGCGGCGCCACATTCCATATTGTGAAGATCGAGATACTGCACCTGATTGGGTGCAGTGAAACTCAGAACTCCTTTATCGTAATCATAATGCTGCTGCCCGTATCTGATTTTGCCTTTTGCCTCTCTTTTTAAAGCGACACAGTAAAATCTGTTCACAAAACCTTTCCATACCTCGTCCTCAAGAAATACACTTTCGGATAAATTGATCACACTTACCAGCGGATGTTTGGGTTCAGGTAATGACAGTAAACGGTGAAAAGCGGAAACAGACTGAATGGTATTCATAGCTTATAATTTACAGATTAATCTAAAAGTCCCATACTGAACTCATCGTATGGAGCACCTGTATCAGTTCCTAAAGGTACGATACTTTCCAGTTTTAAAAGATCTGCCTCGTTTAGCTGAATTTTAGCGGCATCAATATTCTGTTCTACATATTTTCTACGTTTAGTTCCCGGGATAGGAATGATCCCTTTACTGATGATCCAGGCCAGAGCCAGCTGTGAAGAAGTTACATTCTTTTCAGCAGCCATGCGCTCAATGGCTTTTACCAGTTCAATATTCTTATCAAAATACTCTTCCTGAAAACGCGGAATTCCTCTTCGAAAATCAGTCTCCGGAAGATCATTAATGGAACGGATCTGACCTGATAAGAAGCCCCGCCCCAATGGTGAATAGGCTACAAAACCTATCCCCAGTTCCTGCAGTGTTGCCACAACTCCTTTTTCTTCTGCTGTTCTTTCAAATAAAGAATATTCGCTCTGTACAGCAGTTACGGGATGTACAGCATGTGCTCTTCTAACTGTTTCCGAAGATACTTCCGACAAGCCTATATATCCTACTTTTCCTTCTTTTACCAGATCGCTCATCGCACTCACAGTTTCTTCGATTGGAGTATTTTTATCGAGGCGATGCATGTAGTAAAGATCGATATAGTTTGTTTTTAAATTTTTAAGAGATCGTTCTACTGCTTTTTTCACATAGTCTCTGGTTCCGTTGATCGCCCAGGTCACCTTGTTGTTATCATCTATTTCCCAGCCGAATTTTGTTGCGATAATATACTGGTCCCGACTGGTCCCAATAGCTTTAGCAATAAGCTGTTCATTTTTAAAAGGTCCGTAAAGATCAGCTGTATCCAGAAAATTCCCGTCTAGTTCCAGAGAACGATGGATCGTTGCAATGGCTTCTCTTTCATCTGCTTCGCCATACATATGGGCATCTTCAAAACCTGTCATCCCCATGCACCCTAAACCTATATTGGGTATGGTTAAACCCTGACTTCCTAATTGTACCTGATTCAAATTCATATTGTTGATTTTTATAAGTACAAAATTCAGAAGAAATGATGGAGCCAATGTATGCATAATGACGAATGTTGTATGTAAATCACGGAATTGTATTTTTCACAAACCTACAGCCTTTATGCTACAGGTATTTACATTATTCCACATAATAAAGCTTATCATTTGGAATGAAAAGAATATTCCGGTGAAAAAGTTTTACATATATTTGAAAGCAACCGGAAGAATACATCAGCTTCCCGATGATCCTTATTCTAACAATAAAAAAATAGACATGAAAAAAGTAACAGGAATTGGAGGTATCCTTTTCAAATCAAAAGATCCAAACGCCATGAACGAATGGTATAAAACTCACCTTGGCCTTGAAACAAGTCCTTACGGAACCAGCTTCGAATGGCGTGAAAATGAAGACACCACAAAAAAAGGACTGACTCAGTGGGCTCCTTTTTCTGAAAATACAACATATTTTGAGCCCTCCGCTAAGGATTTTATGATCAATTACAGAGTGGAAAATCTAGAGGCTTTGACAGAGGAATTAAAAAAGGAAAACGTTACAATTCTTGACGAAATTGAAACCTACGATTATGGAAAGTTCCTTCATATTCTGGATCTTGAAGGAAACAAGATTCAGCTTTGGGAACCCATTGGTTAGAAAATTAAAAAAACAGAAAGAGCCCGGCTGTGCCGGGCTCTTTCCTCACAAAAGGTACCATGAAATTAGTCTCTATTTCAGGACAGATCAATCATCTGTCTCCAAATCTAAAGCATCTCATTTTATTTTTTGATCAGCTTGGTGCTGTACGTATCAGTTTCGTTTGTAATTGAGATGATGTACACTCCTTTTACCAACGCTGCTACATTGATTCTCTGTTCATCCAGTTTTCCTTCCTGTGCCAGTCTTCCGTCTGCACTATAGATTTTGTACTCTGCTTTCCCTTTGATGTTCTTCACTTCTATATAGGTATCGGCAGGATTCGGATAAATAGATATTTCTGATTTTGTATTTTCAGTTTCTCTTACGGCCAATCCGCTTGTAATTTTTACAGGCAGATCCATAATTCCGCCTCCAGCAATTGAGCCACATGGATCAGCTAAAGCCCCTGTTCCATTTTTAATTACAATTCTCATTCTTAACAACTTATCTCCGGAATATGCCGCAGCTGGCACCGTAAAGTTGATATTGATCCCCGTAATCGTTGAAGATCCATTGGGAAGTCCTCCGGCTACCTGTCCTACTTTCTCTGTGGCTTCAAACACTCCATTTCTGTTATAATCAATCCATGCAGATGCATTGATAGATCTTCCCGTATATCCTGGAGATGAGCGCAGGCTGGTTTCTAAAGTATACTGTGTTCCTTTAGTCAGGTTAATTGTTTTAGTAAAATCTTCGCTGAGGTCTTTATACGATCTGTACGTAGCATCCTGATAATCAACATTGGCTACTTTAACACTTCTTACTGCTGCATAATTTGATTTTCCTGAATTAAGAATACAATAGTCTATCCCTGTTTTTAAGCCTTTTGTTTTAAAGGCATAATTGGTAGAAAAACTTCCAGGAACGCTGTTAACAACCGCTGCTACCTGTACTTCATAATTCTTTTCATCTTCAAGACTGCTCAATACTACAGAATTCGTTGTACTTGTAGCGTTTTGCCAGTTCGTTTCACCCTGTTTTCTATAATTAACAGAATAGGTATTGGCACCCGGTATACTGTTCCATGAAATTCTGGCTGTTGTTTTGAACACTTCTTTATCTATGGTAGACACTCCAGTGGGAGCAGCTGCTGCAGAAGCAGGAGCTGTTCCGATTGTAATAGATGGAGATACTGCATAAAATACATTTCCTACTGCAGATATTCTCAGCTTTACTGTCCCCGAAAGGCTACCCGGCATCTGTACTGAGTAACTTCCTGTATTAGGTACAGAAGCTGCAAGATCTGTCCAGGTGATTCCGTTATCAGCCGTATAGTCTATTTTTACATTGGCAACATTGTAAGGTGCGTTATTGGTGTTGGCTGCATCCCAACTGATTGTATTGGCTGAATTGTTATACAATACACTGGCAGCTGTAAGTCCATTAAATTTGAACGGTCCGTCGTTTCCTACTGTCACTGTCACATCTGAAGAAGAAAGCATAGGACGTTGTGGATTTTCATCTCTTACCGTTACCGCATAATTAAGGGTTCTCGGAATATAAGAAACCGTTTCCCAGTCTTGTTTATTGGTCAATGAACCGCCCATTACGGTCTCCAGTTTAGGGAAATATCTTCTACCACTGGCTGTCCCTGTATAAGATCTTGTCAGAGCTCCCTGAGGATTATACCCCCAACCGCTGTCTCCTGAAATAGTAGCTAAAGTATTGACGCTATTATTTTGCTCCCAGGTATATTTTATAGGATCATTTTCTGCATCTACTACTACAGCTTCCAGATAGTAAGCTGTTCCTTTTGGAATTGTATAAGGGGCAAGCGGAGAAATAACCGGCGCCGTGTTTGTATCAATCTCTACTGATGCACCACATCCAGTTTTTCCCTCCATATTCGTCAAAATCTGATCGATGCTTTTATAATGGAAATAAGGATTGCTTACCATTTGAACATTATCGTTAGTAACTCCTGCGTAAGCCATAATGGTTGTTCCGCCTCCCGGTTCAACATTGGCTCCGCTGTTTTCAGAATTGTGTGAAAATGTATGATTACCGCCGAACTGGTGCCCCATTTCATGGGCAACATAATCGATATCAAATGAATCTCCCTGAGGAATTGCATTGGCGGGAGAAGTAAATCCTGCTCCTTTATAGTTTGATGGGATACCATCACTATCCAAAGCTGTATCGTCACTGCATATACAACCAATGCAGCCCGCCATACCGCCGCCGCCGGAAGCTCCGAACAGGTGACCGATATCAAATAACCCACTTCCTACATTCGTACTAAGGGTATTCATCAATTCACCACTCCATAATGCGTCATCAACGCCAGGTCCGGAGTCTGAATAAGGATCAGTTGCTGCGTTGGTATAAATAATTCCTGGTAAATCCTGAACAGTCAAGTGAATACCAAAATCTTTTTCGAAAATCCCGTTCACCCGGCTCATGGTATTGTTCATTGCCGTAAGAGCTCCAGCAGGTGTTCCACCATGGAACTGGGTATATTCACCTGTAACGGATAGTGCCAGCCTGTATGTTCTGTATTTTGTACTGGCAGGTCTGCTGGTAATCCCTACGTTAGAAAGATTTTTTTTTCCGTTAGCTTCTAATGATTTTATTTCTTTTACCTCTTTTTCATCCATTCCACATTCGAAGCCATGCTCTCCTGCCGTCTTCTTTGTTTTATAGAATACCCCATACGTTTTTTTATCTGCAGAAACAGGCTCTATAAACTGGAACACACCATCTTTGATAATCATGGATTGCATGTCTGTAGGAGAAGTACTGAACCTTACATACTTGGAAGGATCATCTACCCCGGCCCCTACATAAGAACCTAATTCATACTTTTCAGCCAGAGATTTTGCCATCACTGGATTACTGTATACGGCAAATCTTTCGATTTTACCTTCTGCTGTTGGCAAAGAGATAATCACAGGTTTTGCGTTCTTTCCTGTTTCTACAGCATCCTTCAGAAGGTTTCTAAGAGTTGTAAGATCTACTCTGTACGCCTGCTTTACTTCTACCTCTTTTCTGATTTCGGATCCTTTCTGACCTACCGGCTCCCATCTTTGGCCATAAACAGCTGTAAATCCGGCAGCCAAAACACTCACTAATAGAATTCTTTTTTTCATAAAATGGATTAATATAATAGTTGATTTAATTTTAAATGAAGCTTCATTCATTGTTGATTATCATCACATTCAAAGCATATCAAAATTTCAGTGCTTCAGTGTTTTATCTGAGATAAACGCATTGAATAATGAAGACTCATTTAGGGTAATAAAACTATGACTATCATCTAAATACTTAGATAAAATCAGATACTACTCAGATACTTCTTAAATATAAAAAACTGATTTACAGATAATTAAAATTCAAATTTCTTCAAACCTATTTAACATAATTTGAAATTTTTCTATGGGAAACACTTATTATTATTGTGAATAAGGATAGTATAAATGAGAATATCATAATGCCTGAACTTTTTAATGATTTTGATGATTTTAATCTTTTCAACTTTAAATATAAAGCTCTGCAGATAGCGCCATAAAAAAAGCTGCCCGACAAAGTCAGACAGCTATTCCTAATTTTTACTAACGAGAACAATTGAAAAATTATCCGCTTCAAAATTCTTACATATAAAATTTAAAACCAAAAATAGACATTCTACTTATGTACTACCTCGAAATACAAATCCTAACATTTGTAAAAAGCAAAATAATGATTAATGGGACTCATTAATTTTTGAAATCATCCAATTATGATGCATAAAACAACACCAAAACAAAATTAAAATATTGAAAATCAATAGATTATATTTAGAAAATTCGACTTAACCGTTGTATTAAAAATTAAGTAGAAATTGAAAATTAATGAAAAAAAAATCGCACCGTAGTACCTGTGTAGTATATTGTTTTTTTTCGTTTCCCAATAAAAAGTGCAAATTTGAAATTATAACAACAATTGATGAAATTGGTTTTCAGTTATGATGAAAAAAAATATTTCGAGGACTGTCTGATGTAATCAGGCAGTTTTTTTATTTTAAAATAATTTGTATTTACTCAAGTGAATTCCCAACAAATAGACCAAAATGGAATACCCGGACGAATCACATCAGACCGTCAAAAAACTGATAGATATCTGTCTCCGTTGGAATGTTGAGCTTTTTGCGGAGCCTGTATTTCTTTTGCTGGATGGATCTTGGCTGCACAAAGGTATAGCTGGCAATTTCTTTAGAAGTAAAATGAAGTTTCAGCATGGCACAGAAAACCAGATCAGAATTTTCAAGATCGGGATTCACAGCCAGTACTTTTTCAATAAAACCGGGATAAGCCTCCTTAAAATTGTCTAAAAATGAGGGGTCATTTTTTCTAGCCAGTTCAATGACATTCTCCTGACTGGTATTATGGATCTGATTTTTCAGTTCCTCTGTCTCATCTTTAAGCTGCTCTCTTCTATTTTGCAGCTGTTTTATTATTTTCCACGCATACAGTCCAAGCAGTCCGAAAACCAATGTTGAAACAATAACAATGACCAGGATATTATACCTGTGGTTTTGGGTATTTGTGTCTGTATCTGCAATAAAGCCTTCCATATCATGATTTATCGCTTCCAGTAAAGCGGTATCGGATCTGCTCCTTTCCTGTGTGTAGGCCTGGAGATACATCAGTGCTTTCTCTTTATCTCCTTTGCTTTCGTACAGGGATTTAAGGTCCGTATAAATGTATTTGGTGTACTGCGCAAAGACATATTTTGTTTTGTTATTGATTTCCAATGCCTTTAACAGTGATTCTTCTGCTTTATTATACTGTTTGGTGATCAAATAATATTCTCCCAAAACGGTATTTGCATTAAGAGCTACCCCATCTGTTCTGCCCTGCCGGTTACATGCTTCAGCTATTTTTGACAGATAGATCCGGGCGGAATCCATATTTTTGAATCCATATAAATAGAGATCTCCAATAGCGCACTCTGTGCGTCCCGAATGGTCTAATTTTTCAGCTTTACGGAAATAGTCCAATGCAGGAGTGTACTGATTTTTTCGGTAAAAATAATCCCCCTGTCTATAATAGATTTTAAAGAGAACATCATTCCGGAACGGAGATTCCGGAGTACCCTTTATATAATTCATTGCCAATGCGTTGTATTCAAATGACTTATCCAGCCGCTTAAGGTGCATCTGAAAATTGCTATAATCATTATTGAATTTGGCTTTATGAATGTTATTTTTTGAACGTTTAGTAATTTTATCTGCCTTACTAAGAAAGAATTCTGCCCTCTGATAATTTTCCAGCAGCAGATTGACATTGGCGAGGTTCAGATAGCACAAGGCTTTTCCGTCTTCATATCCTATTTTTTCTGCTTTCTGATAATATTTTTTGTTCAGCTTCACAAGAGCATCATAATCACCGGAAAGACGAAGTTTTTCATTTTGCGTGAGTAAAGGAGAGTCAAAATCATTCTCATATTCATTATGAAAATCCTTAGTGCATGATGTCAAAATAAAGAGCAAAGCGAAAATAGAGCAGCGTATCATGTACGTTTTTATAATTAATTAGATTTTTTCAAGAGGAATGAGAGGCTAAAATCCTACTTTCAAATGTAAGGTTTCTTCTGAAATTCTTCATGAGATATTTTTTCTATGTGATCAAAGAATTCATAGATATCCTGATCGCCTTCAATATTCAGTTTCTTTCTGATTCTGTACTTTTTCTGCTGAATAGATTTATGCTGAACAAATGTATAGTCTGCAATTTCCCTGGAAGTAAAATGGAGTTTCAGCAGTCCACAGAAAGCAAGTTCAGAGTTCTCAAGATCAGGATTAATGGTTAGCAATCTCCTGATAAACTCAGGGTTCAGCTCTTTAAACTTCATTAGAAATGACGAATCATTTTTCTTTGCCAGTTCAGTAACTTCCTGAAGTTTCTTTTCGTATACGCTATTCTTTAATGTATCAGTTTCTGTCTTCATGCTTTTCTTCTTCAGTCTTAAAAGATGTATTTTTTTCCGGGTATATAATCCTGATACAGAAAGGATGACAAAAGATAAGATTCCCATAATCCATAAGTCATTTTCCCGTTGGTCCGCTTCCTTTTTAGCTTCTGATATAAAAGTATCTGCCGTTTTATTGATCGCTGCAAATCTTGACTCGTTCAATCTGTTGTCTTCCTCCAAATATTTGGACAAATAGTAGAATGATTTTTCTTTATCTTTTTTCTTTTTGTACAGATCCGCCAAAGCTTTATAGATATCTTTTATATGGAAGGAATAGGTGAGTCTGGTTTTAGCACTCATCTGCAATGCATTTTTAAGCATTTTTTCAGCCTCATCATCATGGTCGATTTCGTTATTGTAGTACCCTACCGTATAATAGATCCACAGCTTTTCAATATCGGGTGTTTTCTGATGATTCATCATTTCTTCTGCACGTAAAGCATATATTCCTGCTGAATCCAGCCTTTCGGTATAGAGATGATACTGGGCAATCATACAGGTAGAATAAGCTGATTTCTCTAGGGCATTTCCTTTGTGAAAATTTTTCAATGAGTTTCCCAATTGCCCTTTCCATGCAAAATAGGTACCTCTGTTAGTATAAATCCTGGGCAGGAGCTTCTTTTTAAGTTCTGAATCCGGTGCTTTTTTTAAAGCATGCAATGCCGAATCGCTATAGATGATTGCTTTATCGTACTGTTTAAGATGGGAATAATAATGGGCATAGCTGTCATAAAATTTAGCCCTGTGAAAATTATTTTTTGAATGTTTAAGGCTTTCCCCGGCTTTATCTAAAAGAATGTGTGCCCTCTCGTAATCGCCTTCCGTAGAATTGACATTGGCAATATTGAGAAGACAAAGGCCTTTACCTTCTTCGTATCCAATTTTACCTGCTTTTTTAAAATATTCTCCATTAAGCTTAACAAGTGCTTCAAAATTCCCTGAAGAATTCATGTCATTATTCTGTTCAATCAAAGGCTGATCAAAGTCTTCTGTATGATGATAGGGAGAAGTCTGGCTGCATGAAATAATAATAAACAATATCATCATCCGCATGATACGGACTATCAACTTTTTCATAATACGATGTTATTCATCTATAATTTATCAGTTATTTTTGATCTGTATACTCTCTTTTATGTTTCTCCTTTTTACAAAGCAGAACAAGTAAAAATTGAATACATTAACGAAATAGTTGTTAGTTTGTTATAAATATACACAAATTCCAACGTTAAACTGAATAAAAAACATAAAAACAAAATATTAATTAGAAACATTCTTGTTAGTTATTTTAATAAAAAAAGACAAAAATTCATTTTTCATTAAAAAAAAGAGTTTATTTAAAAAACATTTTCACAAATTTAATGGATATAACGAAAAAATACCAATTCAAAATTTCATTATCATGAATATTCACTACCGCATACTTCTACCCCACGAAAGCAGGAATTATAGAATCATCCGGCTGGAAAGTTTAGAAAAGTTTCCGGAATCGTTCGGGGCCAATTATCAGGAATCGCTTAAAATTGAAAAATTCAGACTGGAAAGTGACATCGAAAGCCAGGCTCAAGATAGATTTGCCATGGGAGCATTTGCAGATGATACGCTTATAGGAATTTGTGCTTTTGTGAAAGACGAAAATAATACCGGAAATATTTATCAGATGTATGTCAGAGAGAGTTTCCAAGGGAAGAATATAGGTTTGGGACTGATTCAGGCTGTCATTGACGAAGCTCATAAAAGATTTGACGGAATCACTATTTTCCTTGGAGTAACCGATAAAAATGAAAAAGCATACAACCTGTACAGAAAAATCGGGTTTGTAGAAGTAACTGATAATGCAGAAAAGAAAGAAACAGGGTGCAATACACAACTTTTTCTACATACAGCGGACCACATGGCTTCCAAGAAGACTCATTAAAAAAGCAAGCGCTCCTGACCAGTGATGCGGAGCGCTTGCCAAGACATTTTCAATTATTTATAAACAGAAATTTCTTTTGTCGTTGTTGTTTTATTTTTTACCCGATTTAGCGCAGCTAGAGATCAGGAAAAACAAGAAAATAGATAGCCTGTTCAACCTGGTGAAATAAAATTGTTTTTTATTCTTACTCATTTCGAGATCGTTTCGAAACTTACTTATTTCGGGAACTTATTTTATGTTAAAATCCTTCACAATCTTTTGCTTTTAGACTAAATGCATTTTTCTTTAAATACATTTAAAACAATTTTAGCATTTAAAAAAAAATTTTAAACTATAAAATTCACTATATTTAGAATTAAATCCAAAAACATATTACATTATGACACAACTATCAACAATAAAAAACTAATTAATATAAGAAATACAATTATAAATCTCTTATATAAATAAAGCTTATGACTATTTTATCATAAATAACAGCCGATTATTTACAGTTCTGTACTCAACGCAGATCATCATACCTTTATTTTAATCACAAAAAACCATGAAATCTTATGAAAACAAACTTTATAACCAAATTTTATTTTTTCGTTGCATTATTTATTTTCTCAATGTATTTTGGAAAAGATATAGCATCAGTAAACAAAACGATTAATGACAAAAATATCTCCCCTTTTATTTTTGTTAGCCAACCTTCCGGTAATATGCACGAAGCATCTGCTCTCTTCAATACGTTTACCTACGTAAATGATCCGATTGATTTAAGCTCTATCTTAATTGATTTAGGCATACTTACTCTATTACCTTCTGACAAGTATGCGCAATTATTAAGTATCGTAAACAATGCAAATATATGCTTAAAGAGTTCAGGGAATCAAGCTCTTATAAGTCAGAGCATTGCTTCCATTTTGGTCATTCTTAAGCCCATGTACACTGTAATAATTACAAAAATCAAAGTTTCCGTAGCTAATGGCCATGGATCATCATTTCCTATATCAATATTACTAGCTGGAATTACCAAGGATCTCATCTCTGGAATCATCCATAGTCTTCCGAATATTATAATCAGCTCTCAACAATCTGAGTGCTTAAAGAGTGTACTACAGGAATTACAAGCGCTCCCAGAATAATAATAAATCTAAACAACTATGATAATCGGCTTTTCATTCATGTTTCTTGCTTAATTGAAATTATTTATCCGAATCCGTGTACTGATATTCAAAAAGTTCCACGATCGTATCTACAGCTTCCTGCCCCTGATGCTTTCCGATCAGGTATAATGCAGCATCTATTCCGGCTGTGATTCCGGCCGTAGTAATGAGTTGCCCCTGATCTACATAACGTACTCCCCTTTTAACGGTGCTTTCCGGGTTGTGCTTTTCCAGCGCATCCAGCAGCATACTGTGCGTCGTAATATCATGATTGTTAAGTATACCTGTGTTTGACAATAACATACATCCTGTACACACTGTAAAGACTACCGCTCCGCTGTCATACGCCTCTTTTACCCATTTCAATACTGTATTCTGGAAATCGTTATCCTGAAGATATTTCATAATATATTCCGGATTGGTTCCGGGAACGACAATCATATCAGGTTTAAGGCAATTTTGCAGGTCATAAGTTGGAACAATAGCCATGGTATTGGCTTCCACATATACAGGATCTTTAGTTTTCCCAACTGTATAGCAATGGTAACTTCCGGGGTATAAAGCATTAGCTTTCACAAAAACATCCAGCGGACCATTCAGATCAAGAACTTCTACCTGATCATACACTAAAAATGCAATATTCATTGCCTTCACGTTTTCTACATCTTTCATAATGTGATATTTATAGTTAAAATTTATGTTTAAAATAAAGACAAGGTTCTTCCACACCGATCATTTGTGATGAGCAGCCATTGTATATCAAAAAAGTAAAAATGATTACTCTGTTCCTTTAAACGCTTTTCTGTACTGCGCCGGAGAAAGGGAAATGTGTTTCAGAAACAACCTTCGCAAAGACATAGCACTCCCGAAACCGCATTGAGCAGCGATCATATCAAGACTCATATCGGTATATTCCAGCATATTTTTCGCCTGATCCAGCCTCATTTTTTCGAGAAACCGACCGGGAGTGTCTCCGGATTCTTTCACAAACACCCGGGAAAAGTTCCGCACACTCATATTCACCGCTTCAGCTATATTTTCTATTGAAATGCTTTCTCCAAGCCTATGCTTAAGCAGATTGCGTACTTCTTTTATGAATGGACTCATCATATCGTAATCCGGCAGGGCATTTCCAAACTGGGTCTGAATTCCCGGCCTGTGTAAATGCAAAACCAGATGACGGGCCACTTCTGATGCAACAGGTTTACCAAAGTCCTCCTCTAATAGAGCTAATGCGAGATCCATTCCGGAAGTGACACCCCCTGAAGTGTATATCTGCTGATCACGGATAAAAAACGGATTGACATTCACTTCAAGTTCAGGATAAGACTTCTGTAAAATATCTGCAAATTTCCAATGGGTGGTTACTTGCTTTCCATTAAGCAGACCTGCTTCTGCCAGTACAAATGCACCCGTACAGACTGATCCCATACGCCTTACTTTTGTGGTTATATTCTGGAGAAAAGTGTAGATATCAGCATTAATATCATCCAGAACGGTAAGATCGGTACCTCCTACCAACAGGGTATCTACGGGAAAATCAATATCGTAGATCGTATGACTGCACACCATTGGCATTCCGGAACTTGAATACAGTATTTTGTCTGAAGTTCCCGAAACCAAATGAATCCTGTAACCAGAATCAGGATCTTCATTCATCATAAAACGATTGGCTGACGTAAATACATCACAGGGGCCTGCAATGTCCAGCAGCTGTACCTGCGGCAGTACCAAAAGCACTATATTTTTCGTTCCTGTATTACGTTCTGTCTTCATCCCTGATTCTGTAGGGTACAAATGTACAGATAAAGCCATTCGTCCGCAATGACAAAAAAGATACTGTTTCGGCCAAAAGTCTGCTATTTCATGGGGTCAGTTGACTAGTCCTGAAAATCCGATACATATTACAGGACAAAAATAAATAATTAAACCAGAGCAAATTTGTTTTTGCTT
>NZ_JANZQH010000008.1:0-229842 GCF_025153485.1 Chryseobacterium pyrolae | reverse complement strand
AAAAAATATAAATATTTTAACTTATAAAATTTGCTAATTAACATAGAATGTCAAGGTTTTAAACCTTGACAAGGATAACTTCCTGCCTCCTTCTTCCTGCTTCCAACCCAAGTCAGGCTAAATATTCTCATCCTTCATCCAAACCACTTTCTGCTCAGACTGATGTTCCTTACCGATGATATCTCTGTACAGTTCCGGTCTTCTCGCTTTAACATATCTGCTTCCGCCCGCCAGGGAAAGTTTTTCAGGAGAAATAGTGACTGTTTCAAAACTGTCATCGAACGAACGGCATTCCGCAATGATATCTCCAAAAGGATCAATGATCATTGAGCAACCGTTTTTCAGCTGGTCATCATCCATCCCGACAGGATTTGAGAAAACCACATAAATTCCATTGTCATAAGCTCTTGCCGGAAGCCATTTCATCAGCCAGTCTCTTCCCTTCATTCCGTCAAATTCCAGACGAAGTGATGTAGGATCTACTTCCCTGTTTTTCCACAATTCCGGATCTACAAATCCTGCGCCCGGCCTTGTGGAAGGCGTACACATAGTGACATGCGGCATAAAAATAATCTCTGCTCCCAAAAGCCTTGTCGCCCTTACATTTTCAACGATATTGTTGTCATAACAAATCAAAATACCACATTTCCAGCCGTGAATATCAAAAACACAGTATTGATTCCCAGGGGTAAGATGAGGGTTGATGAAGGGGTGAAGTTTCCTGTATTTAGCTTTCATTCCGGTTTTATCTACACATACATAAGCCTTGAAAATATTATCTTTTTCATCTTTTTCGAAAAGGCCAGCCAATATCGTGATGTTGTATTGAGTGGCAATTTGCTGTAATCTTTGAATACTTTTTCCGTCAGGGATAAATTCTGCAATATCCAGAAGCTGCTCTTTTGAAAGGTTTCTGGCAAAAGTATACCCTGTCACCGAACATTCATGAAAAGCAATCACCTGTGAACCTTTAGCTGAGGCCTCTGCGGCTAATTTCTCTATCACAGACAGATTGTATTCTTTGTCACCACTTTTATTTTCGAATTGTGCCGTTGAAATCTTGAGATTGTCCATCTTTTTTTTCTGCAAAACTACCCATCAGACTTATCTGAGGATTGTAAAAAACCGACATTCTTATTGCAACTCGATAAAATTGATGGCTAGTTTGTTTTCAATTTTCAGATATTGGTTGGGAGTAAGCCCAATATTGCTTTTAAAATCTTTGATCAGATGAGACTGGTCGGTGTATCCCGCATCATAAGAAAGACCTGCAACGCTTTCACTGCCCGCATTTTTCTTCATAAGATTAATGAAGTGATGAAGCCGGATGATGTTTCCGTACTTTTTGGGAGTTAAGCCCATGTATTCTTCAAATTTCCTTTCAAGATGCCGTTCAGAGTATCCGGTGAACTGTTCCAGATCTTTTGAAGATACTAAGCCTTTATTTTTAAGCATCCACTGTTGAACAGCTTTGATAAGCTCATCATCAGAATTTATTTTTCCGGACAGGAATTTCGTAAAGAAAGTATTCAGTTTAGAAATAATAAGTTGAGGGTCAGTCCCTTCTAAGAGTTCTTCCTGAAAAGGTAACAGTTCATTTTTCAAAACATCTTCAGCAGAGATAATTTGGTTTTTGGCTTCTTTTGCCGAAATTTTAAGAATAATATTAAAAAAATAAGGCTGAAAAACCACGGCTATCATAGAAAATGAGCCTTCTGCTGTAAAATCTCTATACCCCGCAGGCTGTCCATAAAAAAAAGAGGATGGAATATGATCCCTTGAACCGCCAGCATACAGATCCTGGCTGCCGGACAAGATCAACCCTGTGCTCCCATCTGTAAATAACCTTAAGTTTTTACACTCACTGCCTGCATTTTCTAAAAAGATATAATGCCGGATGTAAGATGATAAATGCTCAGGAGGCTGGATTTGCATTCTTCAAAATTACGCAAAATTCTATAGAATGAAATAGGCCTATTTTATGATTATAAAGAAAAATTTTAACCGATGGTACCACAAAAAAGTCTTGTTTGGTCAGGTATTTGAATATTTTAAACTACTCTAACATTGATCTTCAATTTCCGGAAGCAATCAATTTTAATTTCTTATTCAATACCAATCATTAAAATATAATACTATGTCAACACAGAATTTAACCCACCTCGAAGCCATTAAAAAGATTCAGGAACTGTCTGAAAAAGCAAGAATTTGTATGTTCTGCACCGATCTTGAAACGGCTCCTGTCAATTCACGTCCTATGTCTCTGCAGGAAACGGACGACAGTGGAAATTTATGGTTTATCAGCAGCGGAACAAGTAACAAAAATTTTGAAATTAAAGAAGACCGCAGAGTACAGCTGTTTTTTATGAATAACAGTGATTCACAGTATCTTTCTGTCTATGGACAGGCTTCTATTTATAAAGACAAAGCCACCATTGAGGAAAAATGGTCGCCGATGGCTAAAGCATGGTTTGACGGAAAGGATGATCCGGATGTAACCATCATTCGCGTAGAGCCTAAAGAGACGTATTACTGGGATACTAAAGCTGGAAAACTGGTCAGTCTTTTCAGTTTTGTAGCAGCAGCGCTTACTGGTATTAAAACCAATAATGCAGATGGCGTGGAAGGAAATGCCATTGTATAAAATAAAAGAAAGCTGCGAATTTCGCAGCCTCCTTTCTACAAGATCAATATTAAACTGACAGTAAATTTCTGGTGGCTTCGAAATTTTCAGCCACCAGAGTTTTATTATTTCTTTACATCCTCCATGGATGCTCCAAAATTGATATGCAGCACATTTCCGTTCGGTGTTACCAAAGCTGGAACAGATTGTATACCTGCATTTTCGGCTTCTGCAATTTTATTTCTGTCATTTCCTAAATGGATGACCTCTACATTTTCAGCACCGATAAGATTAATAATGTCATGTTCTGCACTTACACATACTGAACATCCTGCGTGATAAAAAACTGTTTTTTTCATAAGATTTAAATTAATTAACAAGGGTTTTAATAATATTTTTAAGTTCTTCTCTATCTTTTTCGGTTAAAGGTTTTAGCGGACTTCTTAAATTTCCGCCTTCTTCACCTAAAATATTCAGACCTGCTTTGACAGCTCTTGGCAGACCTTTATTGACTATAAATTTCAGAAGATCAAATTGTTTGTAGAACACGTCTTTTGCTTTTTCCAGATTACCTTCTTCAATCGCGTTGTAGAGTTCAACATTTAACTCAGGAATCAGATTGGGAGCGGCGGTACACCATCCTCTTGCCCCGGCAGTAAATGCCGCCAATGCCAATGGATTGGATCCGTTATAGAAGGCTGTTTCCTCACCAAGTTCTTTCCGTAAATAGTGCATTCTCTGGATGTCTCCTGTGCTTTCTTTAATCATGGTGACATTAGAGATCTCCAACAATCTTTTCAGCAGAGCTGGCGACATATCTACTCCACTGGTTGCCGGATTATTATATGCCATGATGGGAATTGATATTTTACTGGCAACCGCGTCATAATGTGCTACGATCTCGTCATCTGTAAGCTTCCAGTAGCTCATCGGAATGATCATTACCGCATCTGCGCCTGCTTTTTCAGCAAATTGAGCATGATGAACGGTCTTTTCTGTGGTAAGATTGGATACACCCACCAGCGTAGGAATTCTGCCATTGGTTTGCTGGATAGAGGCTTCCGTTATCGCTTCTTTTTCTTCATCAGAGAGATACGGCATTACACCTGTACTTCCTAATGGCGCAATTCCATGACTTCCGGAAACGATAAGCCTTTCTACCAGCTTTTTGAAAAGAGGAATATCTACTTTTTCGTTCTCGTCAAAAGGCGTAATGGGGTACGCGATTATTCCTTTAAATGGAACATTTTTCATATTGCATTGATTTTAATTGAATGAAACTTAAGACTAGGGATTAGGGATTAGGGATTAGGGAAGATCTTCTATTCTATATTGAGAGCGTGTTTTATTTGGTGTTATTATGATTTAAATTCATCAAAGCTTTATCTAATGATCAATTATACTCCAAACCCTAATCTTTGAGCTTTACAGGTCTCTGCCTTCTTCTTCTCTTAAGGCGACACCCAGATTCTGAAGCTGCGGTGCATTTTCACAGGCTAAATATTTCGCAGGCTCTGTATCGCTAAGATTTTGGTGTTTATGCCATGCCCATGAAGGAATATAAACGGCATCTCCTGCCTCCCAATCTACCCTTTCATCCTCTACTTCCGTCCATCCCTTTCCTTCGATGACATAAAGTACGGTTTCATAGGTATGGCGGTGCCTGTTGGTTTGCTGGCCTGGAGTCAGTCCCCCAATGGTCATACTGACATTTTTACTAGGAAGATCCACGAAAAATACCGGGTGCTTCCTTTCTGTGGAAAACTGATTGTGTACGCCCGCATTTTCTACGTTTTTATGAATCAGGTGACTGGGTTTTACATACTTTGGTCTTGCAAATGTTTCGTGAAAATCTTTTGAACTGAAATCTTTTTTGTCCATGATGTTTTAAATTTTAGTTGTTCGTTGCGTTATTGCATGACAAAATTATCTTATATTTGGACTGTTTAAATGATTCAGTTTTTACATAAACAGGTAGTCCAGATGCTTCGTCCTTGGAAATTAGAATTTGAAATAGATAAAGAGCTTGAAAAGGCAGTCTATCTGCAAATTGCAGATACTATTATTGCGGATATACGTTCCGGAAGGCTCAAAGCAGGCGATGCACTCCCAGGAAGCAGAAATCTGGCTTTGATGCTAAAAATCAACAGGAATACGGTGGTAGAAGCCTACCAGGTGCTTACCAATGAAGAATGGGTGATTTCGAAAGAAAGAAAAGGAATTTTTGTATCCCACAAGCTTCCAGTTTTACAGGAAAGGATCAATACAAGAGGTCCGGAAGCTGAAAAGGATTCATTCGGTTTAAGCAGACCAGTAGTCAATTTTGATGATGGACATCCCGACAGCAAAATAGCTCCTGTGATGGAACTCGCGCGTGCTTACCGCCAGATCTTTAACAGGAAAGCCAAATGGCAAATGATGGGTTACGGAAATGAGCATGGTGATATGGAATTCCGGAAAACCATTTCCCAGATGCTGAACCATCAGCGGGGCATGCATATCAACGAAAATGAAATTTCAATCACAAGGGGAAGTCAGATGGCTATGTTTCTGACTGCTCAGTGCCTGCTAAAAACCGGAGATCAGGTTATCGTAGAAAACCCTGGTTATCAACCCGCCTGGAAAGCTTTTGAGTATGCAGGAGCAGAACTTTTGCCAGCGGCAGTGGATGATGAAGGGATTAGTATTGAAAATATTAAAAAGCTTTTAGAAGAAAATAAAAATATAAAAGCCATATACATTACCCCTCACAGACAATATCCTACAACCGTTACTTTAAGTTTAGCACGAAGACTGGAATTGATAGAACTTTCAAACAAGTATGGAATGACCATCATTGAAGATGATTATGACAATGAATTCCATTTTGGTTACCGTCCGATACTACCTGTTTCCAGTTTTACTGAACTGAACAGCTATGTGTATGTGGGGACATTGAGTAAAGTAGTGGCCCCGGCTCTGCGAATCGGCTATCTGGCATCCAAAGATCCAGGCCTGATCCAAAAAATTGGAGATTTAAGAAAGATCATTGATGTTCAGGGTGATGTGATCATGGAACAGGCAGTTTTGCAGTTAATGAAGGACGGAACTGTAAAAAAGCATATTAAAAAAGCAACGGTCCATTATAAAAACAAACGAGATTTTGTATACAGTCTTTTGGAAAAGCATTTGAAAGATATCTCTGATTTTATGCTGCCTGAGGGTGGTCTTGCCTTCTGGATTGTTCCAAAAGAAACCCTGAACTGGGATGCTGTAACAGCGTCATTACTTGAGAAAAACATTAATATTATCCATCCTAACCAGTATAGCCACGATACGATCATCAACGGATTCAGACTGAGTTATGGCTCTCTTTCCGAAGAACAGCTGGAAGACAGTATAAAAATTATTTCCGATATTCTGAAATTTCATATCAGCAAAATAAAATAAGGTAATATTTCCAGGCTTTGGCTGAAGCCGTTGGAATAGAATTTCTTCTTAAGATGGGCTAAAATCCATCTCTACTGAATACTTAGAAATTAAAAAATCTGCTCTATCTGTAAGAAAAAGGCAAAATATTCCAATCTTTAACAGGTAAAGCAGACATAGGTAATTTTATAGAGTGATCTACTCCACTTCAAAAATAGCCTGTATTTCCACAGAAGAATTTACAGGAATAGATGAAGCTCCCAAAGTCGCTCTGGCATGTTTTCCTTTTTCTCCAAGGATTTCAACAGTCAGGTCTGATGCAGTATTCATTAAGTCCGCATGTTTTGTATAGTTATCTTTCGTATTGAAGATTCCTGTCAGCTGTACACATTGTCTTACTTTATTAAGGTCACCACCTACGGCTTCCTTTAAAACGGCTATCACATTAAGCATCGTGGCTTTTGTAGCTTCTTTCACTTGCGCTTCATTGACATCAACGCCTAATTTCCCGGGATTTAAAATTTTACCGTCTTTTAAAGCCACCTGATTGATAAATACCAGGTTTCCGGAACGTACATAAGGCTTATAATTTCCAGCTGGTTGAGGAACCTTTGGCAGGATAATATTTTTCTGTTTCAAAAGAGCATTGATATCATCAGACTTTTCCGAAACAATTGCAGTCATCTGTTTTTTGCTGAAGGTTCCTTTCAAAGCCAAAGCCGTTTTAGCAAAATTACTTCCCTGAAGTTCTGCCAGTGCACGTTCGTCTTTTGTTGGTCTTTCCACATCTTTCAGTGACGCCATACTCATTACACCCAAAACCGTATTTCCCTGAGGAATTTCTTTATTGATGCTTTCGGTTCCTCTGATTCCATTGGAAACCAATACCATTCCATGAACTGCTAATGTATTCCAGAAAGCATTAAGAGCCAATTCTTTTCCGGCACCACTTCCCGCAGACATAAAAACAGTTGCAGGCATTCCTTCCAGTGCATGGTTCGTCCATAAATTAACGGTTTTAGATAAAAACTCGCTCATTCCGGTACTGATATTTCCGAAATACACCGGTGATCCGAAAGCAATTCCGTCATAAGACGGCAATTCGTCCACGGAGGCTACAGGAACATTTTTCAATTTTGGATTTTGAGAATCTTTGACTTGCTTAATCACGACTGTAGCACTTTTACTGTTTTCGATGCCAGATGCTATTTCTTTAGCCAGTTCATAAGTTCCACCATTATCAGAATGAATGAGGACCAGTATTTTAGCTTTATGGTTTTGTGCCATGATCGTGGTGATTTTTAATAATAAAATTAATACAAAAACCCTACTTAGTTTTTTCATTTTTAATAGATAAATAATTACTATACAAAATTAGTATTGTCGTTTTTATTAAATTTGCCAAAAATTCTATGCAGAACGACATCGTAAAATGTGGGTTAACGGAAAAAACAGATAGCCGATTTGTAGATACCATTGGAAAAGAAGCGTATGTCTGGTGTGAGAAAGACTGGAAACATGATGATCATGAGCATGCCCATCATCGTGCCCAGCTCACTTTTGTGGAAGAGGGATACCAGTATTTCCATATCGATCAGAAGATTTATCTGGTGCCGCAATATCACGTCATTTGGATTCCTTCGGGAAAAGCGCACAGAATTACCTCCGAAGCAAAGACCGTTAATTTAATGGTGTTTTTATTTAAAACCGTTTTTGAGGATGATTTTTACCAAAATGTTCACGTTTTTGCCGTTCCTCCTGTTTTAAAAGAAATGCTTTTATATGCCTCCAAATGGAATCAGTTGATCGAAGAGGATGAAGAACAGGATCTGTTTTTTAAAGCGATCTTAAAAAGCCTTCCCAATTTCTGCAAAGAAAGCAGTTATCTTGAAATCCCCGTTCCCTCGGATGTTAGACTAATCCCCGTCTGCACGTATATTAATTCCAATTTTAAATATAGTTTGAACGCCGATGAACTGGCAGAAAAAGCACAAATGTCTGTCCGAAGCCTGCAGAGAATATTTAAGAACGAAACCGGAATTACGCTTCAGAAGTACCATCAGCTCGTAAGGATCTTGAAAAGCATAGAACTCATCGATGCAGGACAGTTTACCCTAAGCCAGATCGCTTACAAAGTGGGTTATCAGAGTTTGTCAGCTTTTACGTCTTCCTATCAGACCATCATGAAATCTAAGCCCAAAGTAAAGAAAGTCAATTAAGGGGTTTCATCATGGGCCATATCTACTGGTTTAGATTCCGGAGAACCTTTTTCACGGAGCCAGATCGATAACACGACGATAGAGAAAACCGCTAAAAATTCACTTTGCCAGTTCTGTAAAGATTCAAACCAGAACCTGGATTCTGATATATACTGTATAGCTGTGGTGGTAGGCTCATTTTTTACAATCTGCTCTTCATTATAGTCTTTCAGGCTGCCATAGAAATGCATTCCAAAGCTTATCATAAATAAAGTAGCAAACGCTAAAGATAAAGAGTGTTTGTATACAGCAAGCCATATTCCGCCCTTTTTAACCGGCCATGGGGCTTTTGCATGGGGTTGTGGCTCTTTATCTACCTCCTCTTTCCCTTCCAAAGATTTTGATTCACTGGAGCCTTTCTGTCTTAAAGAAACGGTCAGGACAATATACAGCATCATTTGGAGAAATTCGCTTTCCCAGTTTTCAAAAGTTGCCTGTATAAAATGTCCACTGTGGATATAGCTGCCTAAACTGAGCATGGCACTTCCCTGCTCTGCCAGTTCTTTATTCAGTGTTTTCCAGCCCGTTAAAAACTGACCGAAAAGGCAAACAAGCATCAGTACGAGCACAACAATACTTAAACTGTTACGGTAAAAGAAACTTTTTTTTGACATGGTAACGAGCTTAAAATTTACTGTTAAAGTTCAGGAATGGGATTCCTGAACTTTTAAACTTCTGTTCTATAATTTTTTCATGATCTATTTCAGGATCAACAGCTGATTGATTTCACTTTTAAAACATCCGAGAATGAATTCTGTATAATACATCTGCGCATTCAGAGCCTGCGTTTTGGGATGCAGCTCCAGTTTTTTCGTTAAAATGATTTCACCTTTATACGAAAAGGAAAAATAGGCAAAGATCTTATACATTGATTTTCTTATCGGAGTAAAATAGCCTGTAGTGGCAATAGACCAGTCCGTTTCAAAGAGTTTTGCAACGTTCAGAGCCATGGTTCGAGCAATGTTTTCTGAAACACAGTCACATTCTTCAGCCTCTGTTTTGTCTACATTCAGCAGTTTTACTTTCTGTGGGAGTGTATAAGTGGTCATACCTCCTTTGAAAAATAAGGAAGCATTGGGCATCTGCGAAAAAGCAAGCTGAAGGCATCCCGAGGTAACGCCTTCTGCTACTGAAATGGTTTCACCAGCCATCATAATAGACTGGCTTATATATTCTAAAAGATTTTTCTGAAATTCCATAATTATAAATATTTTGTGAGTGTGAAGGATGTATTCTTAAGGTCTATGCGTTTCTTTCCTGCTCCAGATCCCAGACTCTGTGTCCGGAAACAGCTTTGATAAATTGCTGATCAGAACTGCTGTCTTTCCAGGTAACTACTGCCGGGTCTTCATGTTTTTTCGCAGCTATATTGCTGTTGTTATAAAGTTCGTCCGTGTTTTCTCCAAAATAGACTGCCTTACAGTGTTTATAAGCTTCATTGATGAACTGCAGCACATGATGTTTATTCTCAGGAGCCATAAGTTCTTTTGTTGATTTTTCTCCGCCACTGATGTATAGGGCATCAAAGCAAACGCTGGCAATACTTGTAAGAGAATGTTTGGGAGTAAGGGTTGAACCATCGTTGGTTTTAACCGGTGCTACACTTGGTGCGATGAGCTCCACTTTTGCTCCTTCTGATTCCAGTTTTGATTTTAAATCATTAAGAGTGCTTCCATCCGTACCGTTAGCTATGATAAAGCCTATTTTTCTACTTCTAATGGTATCTTTTACCGTATCTTTCATACTCAGCGCATCCGAAATCTTCGTTTTAGGTTCTTTTTCTTCGCTCTGAAGTTCAGCTACGTTCGCATCTGCAGGGATGCTTTGGTTAGGCTCGTTTAATTTTTTAACCTTAACTCCTACCTTATCGGCAACTTTTTGTGCAAGCGTTTTATCGATAAAAGCAAGCTGACCTACCATTCTTTCTCTGATTTCCAGTATCGTCACTTTTGACAATTCAAAAATAAGAGCATTCTGAAGGTGAGTCTGTTCAGGAGCCGACTGGCTGTTGTAGAATAATTTTGCCTGAGAATAATGATCTACAAAGCTCTGACTTCTTTTTCGCACCTTTTCGCCGGAAACCCTTTCTTCCTGAGAAACAAAACCTCCTTCTGACATCATAGCCTGAAAAGGACATCCTCCCCCGATAGAATTGGGCTCATAGCTTACTTTTCCTTTTACGATCTGCTGTCTCATATGTCCGTCACGCTGATTGTTGTGGACGGTATTAATTGATCTGTTGATCGGTATTTCATGGAAATTCGGTGATCCCAGCCTTGATAATTGGGTATCTGTATAGGAGAACAATCTTCCCTGAAGCAGCGGATCATTGGTAAAATCAATTCCGGGAACAAGATGTCCTGGATGAAATGCTACCTGCTCCGTTTCGGCAAAGAAGTTATCCGGATTTCTGTTCAACGTCAAAGTTCCAAAGAGCTCTACAGGAACTTCTTCTTCGGGAATCAGTTTTGTAGGATCAAGAAGATCGAAATCGAATTTATGCTCGTCTTCCTCTGGAATCAGCTGTACACCAAAATCCCATTCAGGGAAAGCTCCGTTTTCAATAGCTTCCCATAAATCTCTTTTATGAAAATCAGGATCTACACCCGAGATTCTCTGCGCTTCGTCCCATGCCACGGAATGGACGCCTAATTTGGGTTTAAAGTGAAATTTAACGAAATGAACTTTACCTTCTTCATTGATGAATTTAAAGGAATGGACTCCAAAACCTTCCATCATTCTCAAACTTCTCGGAATCGCTCTATCACTCATGACCCACATGATCATATGCATACTTTCCGGCATCAGCGAAATAAAATCCCAGAACGTATCGTGTGCAGAAGCGGCCTGTGGAATTTCATTATCGGGTTCCGGTTTCACAGCGTGGACCAGATCCGGAAATTTTATAGCATCCTGAATAAAAAAGACAGGTATATTATTGGCTACAAGATCATAATTCCCTTCTTCGGTGTAAAACTTTATGGCAAAACCTCTTACGTCTCTGGCCAGGTCAGTACTTCCTTTACTTCCGGCAACTGTTGAAAACCTTACAAAAACAGGTGTTTCTTCACCTATTTTATTCAGAAATTTTGCTTTGGTATACGCTTTAAGGCTTTTGTTCAGCTTAAAAACGCCATGCGCTCCTGAGCCGCGGGCATGAACTACTCTTTCAGGAATTCTTTCATGATCAAAATGGGTAATTTTTTCCCTTAAAATGAAGTCTTCCAGTAGTGTTGGGCCTCTGTCTCCGGCCTTTAATGAATCCTGGTTATTATTAATTTTTATCCCCTGGTTAGTCGTCAGTTTTTCATTTTCATTGGAAGTACTGTGTTCATCCAGTTGGTCTAACTTTTTATTTTTTTGAGAGTCATTTTTCATATCAAATTTTTTTTTTGGTGTGGTGTGAAGGGTAAAAAGTCAAACAATATCGTTCACGAATTATTCCGTGCCAGTCCTATCTTTTCCCAGTGTATGTAAGAGTTTATTGAGGTATTCTTCTTCTTTTAATACTTTATAATAAGCAGTTTTGGCATATAAAGTGAAAGAAGAATTTTCTATTTTTATTTCTGCATCTATATGGGATGGAGACCGTGTTTTTTCGCCATGATATTCACGAATATTCAAAATATATTCTTTGATAGAGGTATCAATCACATTTTTAAGAATATCACATTGGGCATTGTTTTTTATCTTTTCCAATGATTTGATCAGAAAAGCAGTAACTCCATATGAATTGATAACGCTTGGAAATAAAGACTCGTTCTCTATTACATTGTTTTTATCATTCAGCCCGGAATATTTTAAAGTGTCATTTTCAAATATCATATTCACAATGGTTATTAGTTATCAGAAATTTTTAAATATTTCTCAAAATAATGCAGATCGTCCTTGTCTTTGATTGAGAGATAAAACATAATTTGTTCCGGCTCGTTCAGTCGAATGCTGCGGAAGCTTTCAAAATGTCTGATTGGGCAGGAAATGATTTTTTCATTTCAATATCTCAAAATTGCGGTTACCGAAACCTCCAGTATTCTCAACATCATTTTTCATGTAGGAATATGGAGTAATGTATTGCAACATGCAATGGTTAAAACCTGATCATCTAATTCTGAAAGCTGAAAGCTCCCATGTTGCCTTTTACTAAGGTCTTAAGAAATGTATTCAAACTTGATTTTTCAAATATACGGTAGAATAATTCACCTTTTTATGACCTGAATCATATTGAAGATGATATCAATAGACAATTTTCCTGTTTTCTATTGTGATATTTCCTTCCTTTTCCATTTTTTTCAATGTTCTGATAACAGTTTCTACACGAAGCCCCACCAGATTGGCAATCTGCTGCCTTGTGAGCTCTATTTGAAAGCAACTTCCACAGCTGTCGTCGTGATAGCTTTTAAGGTAGTCCAAAAGTCCTTTGAGCCTTGAAACGGGATTCAGGGACGCCATACTATGAAGCATAACAGCTTTAAAATAAAGCCTTTGAGACAGACAGGCATTCATTTCCAAAGACAGATGAGGATGTTTTTTTATTAATTCCAGAAACCGGTCCCTTGGCACTCTGATAATTTCTGATGCTTCTATACAAACTGCATTGGTTGGATAAAATTTATCTAAAAAAAGCATTGAATCCCCAAAGCTTTGTTTTCCACCAAAAATATTATGTATAAATTCTTTTCCTTCATCATCATAATTATTGAGTTTCACTTTCCCTTCTCTGATCTGGAAATAATAGAGTGTATGGTCCCCTTCCCTGTATACGAGTTCACCTTTTTTATATTGTCTGATGTCTCCTCCGGATGAATATAACAGCTCATCGTCAATATTCATGCAGCTTATTGTTTTCATAAGTATCTCTTTAAAAATATGTTCAATAAAAAATAGTGAAATTTATTACTGAAACCGCTTTTAATATAAAATTTTTCAATCTTTAATCTGAATCATTTTATCTTTCTGTTTCATGGTTCATTCAATGCAAGGTATTTCCGTTGATCACTATAATTGTTTTTCGTTTTCTAACAGCTTTCTCCGGACAATTTTCATTGGGAACCTAATTCTGTCTTAGCATATGCAAATACCGAACCTTATTGATTATAAAAACTGTTAAATAAAGTTAAAACAATTACCATAATACAATATAATTAAAATATCAAATAAATATTAAACACAAAAACGACCTATAATTTAACGTATTCGCAAATTTAAACCTACCGCACGACGATTCAGTTATCATGGGTAGCTTAGGGATATTAAAACCCGCTTTAATGAAAAAACGGGTTTTTAAAGTATATAGCTGTAAAATTATTTTTTGATTTTCATAAGCTAAATGATAACCTTCATCATTGTACTTTGATCTTCATTCCAAAGATAGTATAATGACTAAACGTTATTTTATGATTAGAATCATAATGCATTATTTTTGATTATTTTGCAAACTTTTTTGTTCCGGCAACGCATAAGATGACGCCTATAGTAACTCCCAACATTCCCATACTTACCTGTTCATGAAGGAAGTAGGCAGCAAGCCCCAGTCCGAAGAAAGGTTGCAAAAGCTGTAGTTGCCCGACAGTTGCAATGCCCCCCTGAGCCAAACCTTTGTACCAAAATATAAATCCAATGAACATACTGAAAAGAGAAATATAAGCCATTCCAAACCAACCCTGAAAACTAACGGTCTCAATATGGTCCGGGAAGTACATAAAAAACAAAGGAATCATAACCGGTAATGCCAATACCAGAGCCCAGGAAATAACCTGCCAGCCGCCTAATGTTTTTGACAGTTTCGCCCCTTCAGCATACCCCATTCCACATAAGATCACGGCAAGCAACATCAGGATGTCGCCGACAGGTGAAGCAGAAATCCCCTGAGAAACTGCATATCCAATGACTAAAAGACTTCCTATAATAGAAAAAAACCAAAATATAGGATGGGGTCTTTCCCCTCCACGGAGAACTCCAAAGACCGCTGTTGCTAAAGGAAGCATTCCCAAAAACACAATAGAATGGGCCGAAGTCAGATATTGAAGCGCCAATGCAGAAAGAAGCGGAAAACCAACGACACAACCAATTGAAACCAGCAATAATGGGAATATTTGCTTTTTTTCAGGACGTTTTTCTTTATAGATCAGTAAAACAGAAAGTGCCAGGATTCCTGCAATACCGGCACGGGCAATGGTTACAAAAATAGGGCTCATTTCCATCACTGCTAATTTGGTGGCCGGCATTGATCCACTAAACAACAATACGCCTATAAAGCCGTTGATCCATCCGCTTACACTTTCGTCTTTTGATATTTTATCAATCATCATTTTTATATTTTTTTTAATGAGTCAAAATTAGAAAGCCAAAACGAATAAACACAGTCCCAGTTTTGTATATTTGCATGAGCACAGTTAGAAACAATGAGCAAAGAATTTATTTATACAGAAATTGCAGACGGAATCGCTTCACAGATCAGAAACGGAGTTTTGAAGGCTGGAGACAGGCTGCCTTCCGTAAGAATGATGTGTCAGGAGCACCATGTGAGCATGAATACAGCCAAGCGTGTATTTCTGGAACTGGAATCACAGTCATTAATAGAATCCAAGCCGCAGTCAGGTTATTTTGTCAGCAGGCTGATGTCTGTAAAGCTTCCGCTTCCCGAAGTGAGCCGTCCGTCTTTGATCGCCAATAATGATGAACCGGATGAACTGATAAGCCGCGTTTATGAGAATATGGGTAAAAAAGGAATCACTTTTTTCTCTATAGGAATTCCCTCAGGAGACCTTCTCCCACAAGCTAAGTTAAAGAAAGAAATCATCAATGCCACCCGTGAATTGAAAGATGGCGGAACAGAATATGAGGAGCTTCAGGGAAATTTAAAGCTTCGGAGAATGATTGCGGTACGCTCTCTTCAGTGGGGTGGAAATCTTAACGAAAATGATCTGGTCACTACCAATGGCGGGATGAATGCCCTGTCATTTTGTCTTATGGCTTTAGGAAAACCGGGTGATACGATAGCCATTGAAAGCCCTTGCTATCCTGGAATCCTTCAACTGGCCAACGGGCTTGGTTTAAATGTCCTGGAGCTTCCCACTCACCCTACGACAGGTATTGAAATTGAAGCGTTGCGAAAAGTGATTCCACAGATCAATCTGTGTTTATTGATTCCAAATTTCAATTCTCCTTTGGGAAGCTGTATGCCGGACGAAAATAAAAAGGAGATCGTAAGGCTTCTCTCTGAACATAACATTCCTTTAATAGAAGATGATGTGTATGGTGATCTCTATTTTGGTTCCAGCCGTCCGAAATGTTGTAAATCCTTTGATAAAGACGGAAATGTATTGTACTGCAGCTCTATTTCAAAGACGCTGGCTCCGGGATATCGCGTAGGATGGATTGCCCCCGGAAAATACAAGAACAAGATTATGAAGCTGAAACTGCTCCATTCAACTTCATCTATTTCCATTGTGAACGAGGCTGTGGCTAACTTTCTGAAATCCGGCAGATATGAAAAGCACCTCCAGCAAATGAGAAGGGCTCTTCAGAATAATTATCAGAATTATGTACAGACGATCGCAGACTATTTTCCTGAAGGCACCAAAACAAGCCGCCCACAGGGAGGACTTTCACTATGGGTAGAATTTGACAAAAAGATCCGCACCACTAAACTGTATGATCTGGCGATTAAACAGAACATCAGTATTGCTCCTGGCAGAATGTTTACCCTACAGGATCAGTTTGAAAACTGCATGCGTCTTTGCATTGGTCTTCCCTGGACGGAAGAAACCCAATTATGCCTGCAGCAGGTCGGAAATCTTGCGAAGAAAATCTGATATTATTTATCCGGAACGAAGTTTTTTCTTGCCAGTTCCTTTCTTACGCGGCTTAGACTTTCAGGAGTGATTCCAAGGTAGGAAGCGATCATCCATTGCGGAACTCTCAGGAGAAGGTCCGGATACATTTTGATAAACTTCATGTATCTCTCTTCTGCGGTTTCGCCCAGCAGGGAGTTGATCCTGTTTTGAAGACTTCGGATATGCTTTTGCAGCAAGAAATCACTTCTTTCAATGCTGTTGGGGAACTGTTCTACCAGCTTGTTAAAGAAATCAGGGTGAAGAAACAGCACTTCGGTATCTTCCACTGCTTCTATATAGTAAATGGATTTTTCGTTAAAATAAAGACTGCTTCGGTCAGAAATCAGCCAGCTTTCGGGAGCGAACTGTATGATGTGTTCTTTCCCATTCTTGTCAATGGAATACATCTTCAGCAATCCTTTTTCCACAAAGAATATATGCCTGCATATTTCACCATATTGTAAAAGAAACTGATTTTTAGGTATTTTCTTTACTTCATAGTGTAAGCTGCACATGTTCACCTTTTCTATAGGAACATTGAGTACTTTAGCTAAATACGTGTTGATATTCTTCATTATACAATCTGTCTAACGGATATATCTTCATGTGAAGAGCTGTCGACCACTTTTCCATCTTCTATAATGATTAACTGCGGGCTTTCATGTCTGATGCCAAGATCGTCAGCGATCTTATTTGAGATCAGTCTGTGCTCCAGCAGATCCAGATAATACAAATCCGGTTTATCATTTAAACCATCTATTTCTTTTTCAAAGTTTTTCAAAACCGTTGTGCTGATGAAGCATCGTGTTGAATGTTTGAAAATAGCAATTCTATGGTGATAAGAAGCTTCTATAGCCTGGGACAGATCTTCTGAAGATTCTATTTTTTTCCAGAAAGATTTACGTTCAGGGTTTTCTTCTTTTCCTCCGAATATTTTATCAAAAAAACTCATACATTAAATTGTTTTAAATGATGATCAAGATGTTTGTATTCTAAAAATCCCCAGTCCTTTTCAGTCATTGTGCCAAATAATCTGTGGTGGTCCGGAAGCTCTTTATTTTCAGATGCGGTCCGGAAGTCCTTCAGTGTATTCAGCAGATTGGTTTTTGATCCATCAAAATCACATTCAAAATTAACGATTAGTTTTCGAAAAGTAGGCATGTTTCGGGGAATTCCGTTATTAAAAATCTGCATTTCTATTTTGGTTGCTGCCCCTACCATCTTAAAGAAGATATTGATCTCCGGAAGATCAATCTTCCCCAAAGCTACCTTAAGAACAAGTTCACAGTGCTTTAACATCTGAGAAACGTTCATTTGTCCCCATTTCCGGGGAGCATTTTCAGCAAGCAGGGAAATTCTCTGTACAATCTCCTCAAAATAAATTGGGTTGTGCAGACTCTTTTTTACCACCCTTTTTCTTTCTTCAGGTTTTCAATGTGAGCAAAATGATGATTACAATGCCAAACATAAAGGGCAAGATAGTTTCTCAGATCGTAATTCTGGTTTTGTTCAGGATGATGAAAGGTTCTTTCGAATTGTTTATTCGTAAGAGTTTTAAGCAAAGCTGCCCATCTTTGATGCGTACCCTTGATCATTCTCATGGCGGGTTTTATCGGCATATTGACGCTGTCCTGCAGTTCTGCCCATTTCGCTTCATCATAAGGTCTGATGGTAGGATTGTCTTCCGTTAATGCCAATTTAAGACGGATAAAACTGTTGATATGGCTGTCAGCAATGTGATTCACAAGCTGCCGTACCGTCCATCCACCTTCTCTGTAAGGGGTATCCAACTGATCATCAGAGAGGTCTTCTATTAAGTTTTTAAGCTTTTCAGGAAAGTTTTTGATGACTTTAATATATTCATCAAGTTTGATATCGCAGATATTCTCAGGCTGTTGGTACTCACCTATCGGAAACCTCTTCTGTTCTAAGTTGCTCATTGTACTCGTTTTATTTTTTTAATATCGCAGTTTTATCCGGTTATTAATTTTTGGACAATTTTTTAAATGCCGTGAATGTAAATTTATCAAAAATCAAAGAATTTAAAATGAAGAAAACGTTAATTTATTGGTTATAATTTACAAAATATGGACTGAAGTATTGAGGTCTAAAAAAAGCTTCAATTCTATTAAAATTGAAGCCCTTATTATTTAAATTCATGCATTAATATCCATGCAAATCAATACCCTCTGTTCTTTGTAAAGTCACTTTCTTGCCCATTTTCTTTTGAATCACTCTGAAATGCTGCAGTTCATCATCCGTTAGAATATTGATAGCCGTTCCTTTTTCGTTCGCACGACCCGTTCTACCAATACGGTGAATATAGTCTAAAGGAGAACGCGGCAATTCATAATTAATGACGCAAGGTAAAGACTCGATGTGAATTCCACGCCCAATTAAGTCTGTAGCCACTAAGATCTGAGCCCCATTTACTTTAAATTCTTCTAAATTATTTCGACGCGCGCCTTGTGATTTCTGACTGTGAATAGCGACTGCTTTAATTTTATTTTTTTTAAGCTTTTCTACCAAATTATCGGCAGATCTTGTAGACGAAACAAAGATTAAAGCTTTTTCAACTTTCTTTTCTTTAATTAAATACCGTAAAAAAGGACCTTTATTTTCCGGTGAAACGTGATAAGCCAGCTGTTCTATATGATCAATTTCAACTTCATCCTTTTTTATTTCAATTATTGTAGGATTAATTGATAAACGCTCCTTCATTTCAGCAACTTTATCATTTAAGGTAGCCGAAAACAGAGTCGTTTGTTTGATGACAGGCATCAGAGCGAAAAGCTTATTCATTTCTTCTCCAAAACCTAACTGAAACATTTTATCCGCTTCATCAATTACTAAATGCTGAATTCCTGAAATACTCAAGGCATTATGATCAATTAAATCCAATAAACGGCCCGGTGTTGCGATAAGAACTTCTACCCCAAACATTCCTTTCATCTGCGGATTGATAGAAACCCCTCCATAAACAGCCATTGTGCGAATCTCACGCTTTAGATTTTCTGTGAAAGCCCTGAAAACTTCATCAATCTGAATGGCCAGCTCACGTGTAGGAACCAATATTAAAACCTGAACATTACGATCTTTTTTAACTTCTGCATTCTGTAATTTCTCTAAAATAGGCATGACAAAACAAGCCGTTTTTCCGGAACCTGTCTGGGCAATTCCCATCAAATCTTTCCCTTGCAAAATAACAGGAATGGCCTGCTCTTGAATTGGGAATGGCTTTAAATACCCTAATTTGTTGACAGAATGAATAATATTGTGTGATAACCCTAACGACTCAAATGACATAAAATACTTATTTACTGCAAAGATAAGCTATTGATATTTGGTTTAAAATTTTATATTGCCGATTTGTCCGATAATTCAATTTTGGACAATTTTTTGAGTATTTTTATCCAAAATTCGAGAAATCTTAATATGAAAAAAGCGTTAATAATCGTAGATGTACAGAATGATTTCTGTGAAGGCGGCGCATTGGCAGTTCCGGAAGCAAATGAAGTGATTCCTTATATCAATCTTCTGATGGAAGAAAATGAATACGACCAGATCGTCCTTACTCAAGACTGGCATCCTGCTGATCACAAAAGTTTTGCCAGCAATAACAACAGAAAAGTAGGAGAAAGTATTATCCTGAACGGTGTTCCACAGTTTATGTGGCCGGATCATTGTGTTCAGGGAACTTTCGGAGCAGAATTCCATAAAGATCTGAACAGAGATAAAGTAACCCATATTATTCAAAAGGGGAAAAATACGGAAATCGATAGTTACAGTGGTTTTCAGGACAATAATCATTTTATGAAAACAGGGCTGGATGATTTCTTAAAATACCACGATATCCAGTTGCTTGAAATCGTAGGACTTGCCCTGGATTACTGTGTGAAATTCACATGTACAGATGCTATTGCAAACGGCTATATTACGTGCCTCCATTTCAACGGAACTAAAGCCGTTAATGTGAAACCTGATAATGGCAGAGATGCTATTTATGATTTAATCCAAAAAGGGATTACGGTTCTGGGATAGAACGTACCACTCTTTTTAACTACCCCGTTTTTTTGCTTTGCAAAAATCCACACTACATGGAAGGGGAATCAGGGTCGGTATAAGCTTATCTTATTAGAAAAGGCTTCATGCATATCAATAAAAAAGCGCAGAAATAAATTTTCTGCGCTTTTTTAATACTTATAATTCTCTTTAAATGATTAAAGCATTTTAAGATTATTAACTTCTAGTTCTGTAAGGATTCTCCAGTGTCCACGTTTGATATTCTTCTTTGTCAATCCGGCAAACATCACTCTGTCTAAAGTTTCCACTTCATATCCAAGTCTTTGGAAAATTCTTCTGATTACACGATTCCATCCACTGTGAATTTCAATTCCAAGTTCATTTTTAGGTTTTCCTTCAATGAATGAAATCTGATCTACTACCGCGATTCCTTCATCAAGACGAATTCCTTCTACGATAAGTCTCATATCTTCATTGGTCAGTTTTTTATCCAGCGTCACATGATAGATTTTTTTAGCATCAAAAGAAGGATGCGTCAGTTTTTTAGTCATGTGTCCGTCATTCGTTAAAAGAATAACTCCAGTTGTAGAACGGTCCAGTCTTCCGACAGGGAAAAGACGGTACGGTGATGCATTGGCTACCAGATCCATTACGGTTTTTCTCGCTTTGTCATCTTTAGTGGTAGAAATATACCCTTTCGGTTTATTTAAAAGCACGTATACCGGTTTTTCAGGCGTAATACCCTGTCCGTCAAAAACTACTTTGTCAGTCTTCTGAACCTGATATCCCATTTCATTCACTACCACTCCATTTACTTCTACCAGCCCCTGCGTGATCAGTTCGTCAGCTTCTCTTCTGCTGCAAATTCCTGAGTTGGCGATATACTTATTAAGACGGATGGTATCTTTATGAACGTCTTTTTCAATCTTGTTTAACCTTCTTTTCTGTACAAAAGACCTTGCCTTATCTTCATTTTTGTCATCTCCACTTGATGGTCTTCTTCCATATTTCAAACTGCCTCTTTCATACTTGTCTCTGGTACCAAAACTCTTCCCATCTCTTTTTGGAGCCGGTTTACCGAAAGTCTTTCTCTCACGTCCTTCATTTGCATTGGTGATGTATGCTCTACTCTCAGTTTTCGAACCTGGATCTTCATCTCTGCTCTTAGAACTTTCTTCACTTTTTTTGAAAGGTTTCTGTTCAAACTTTGAATTGTTTCCTTTTGGGTCAAAATTTCTTTCGCCAGCTTTAGGAAAAGGTTTCTTAAAAGGTTTTGATCCTGAAGAATTTCCAGATCTAGAAGCGCGAGAATCATCAGAATTTTTTCTTGTTGAAATTCTTGGTCTTTTTGGTCTTTCTGAATTATTATTATCTCTGCTCATTCTAAAAATTTTTGCAAAGATAGTAATTTAGTTACGAGTTAGAAATTAAGAATCATAACTTTGCAGAATAGTTTTATTTTAATTTTAAAGAAACCCCGATAATGATAACAATATTAAACGATGATTTTTCTCAATTAAACACCTTCCTGCATGAAAAATCTTTCAGTAAGATCTTTATTTTAGTTGATGAAAATACCCATGAATATTGTCTTCCGGTTCTTTTAGGTAACATGGAAACAGACTTAGGCTTTGAAATTTTAGAGATCGAAGCGGGTGAAGAAATGAAAAATATCCAGACGGCCAACCAGCTTTGGGAGATCCTGACAGAGATGCAGGCCGACAGAAAGGCACTTGTCATCAATCTAGGAGGCGGTGTGATTACAGATATGGGTGGTTTTATTTCATCTACTTATAAGAGAGGAATTTCGTTCATCAATATCCCCACTACCCTTTTATCGATGTGTGATGCCTCTATTGGAGGGAAAACAGGAATCGATTTAATGAACTATAAAAATATGGTGGGAACTTTTGCCTTCCCGGAACAGATCTTTATTTACCCTAAATTTTTAGAAACACTTCCGTTTAAAGAATTGCGCAGCGGTTTTGCAGAAATGCTGAAACATGGCCTTATCGCTGACAAGGCACATTGGGAAAGCCTTATTCAGATTCATAAACTGGAGGTAGAAACAATAGTCCCCCATATCCAGACTTCTATGGATATCAAGCAGGATGTGGTGGAGAAAGATTTTCATGAAAGAAATATCAGAAAAACGTTGAACTTTGGGCATACAATCGGGCATTCTCTAGAAAGTCTTTGTCTGAGTCAGGGAAACCCGATCCTCCACGGTGAAGCCGTAGCCATGGGAATGATCTGCGAAGCTCATCTGGCTTATCTTGAAGACCTTATCAGTGAACAGGATGCATCATCTATTATTGAAAACCTTCGGAGATACTATCCTTACCTTGATATAAGTGATTTTACAGACGAAAGTATTACAGCTCTTCTTCTTAATGATAAAAAGAATACGGATAGTAAAATCAATTTTTCTCTGCTTTCAGGGATAGGTTCATGTACGTATGATCACCAGTGCAGTCAGGAAAACATCCTGAAATCTTTGGAGTTCTACAGAAAACTCAATGATTTATAACTTAAATTAGAAATAGTAACAATACAGTTTGTCCCGGAATAAGTTGATATATGGTCAATTTGTTCCGGGACATCTATTATAGTCAATTCTTATCTGCTCTTTTCCTTTGTAAGTATTAATCGTTTTTGTTGTGAAAATAGGCAGGCTCCTCCACAACAACCAAACTATATCTATTTTAGGTTTATTTATAATATATTATAATGAAAAGTATGATGATTTAAGGTTATTTCCACATCATTCTCATATAATTCAAGCTGCTTTTGGAAAGGGTTTAATTTATATCATTTCTAAACAAACGTTTATTTTAATTTACAAAACATTGACAATCAAATAGTTGTGATAAAAACCACTTCTATTTTCAATAATTTCACTACTGACTTTTATCATGTTATTCATTTTTGGCAAGCAATTTGAAAGATACTCTGCGTCAAACTCAGTAGTAAGGTTTGACGGTAGTAAAATTTAAAATTAGAAATAGTAAATATTAAAAAATTAAAGTTATGAAAAAGTTAATTTTAGGATTAGCAGTAACTGCAAGTTCACTGGCATTCGCACAACAGACTCCAACGTCTTCTTCTAACCCGGTAACATTTGGTGTAAAAGGTGGAATGAACGTATCTTCTCTTTCTAAAGATGAAGGTTTAGATGATCAAAAATCTAAAATCGGTTTCAACGCAGGTGTATTTGCTAACATTCCAATTGCAGAATCATTCAGCATTCAGCCGGAAGTATTATACTCTCAGTATGGTGAAAAGTCAGAATATAAATTAGGTAACACTAACTATTCTGCTTCTACTAAACTAGATTATATCGCAGTACCGGTAATGTTCCAGTACAATTTGATTCCTAACCTTTATGTTGAAGCTGGACCAGAATTCGGGTTTTTAGTAAGTGCTAAAAACAAATTCAAAAACGAATCTACTGGACAATCTTCTACAACAGACAACTATAAAGATAACCTAAGTACATTTAACTTCGGTATCGGTCTAGGTGCAGGATATTACTTCACTCAAAACTTTGGAATTACAGCTAGATATGTTGCTGGTTTAACAGACATCGCTAAAGACAGACCTAACGGATCTGATGCAACAAGAAACAATACATTCCAGGTAGGATTAGCTTATAAATTCAAATAATAAGCTTCAACATTCAGATAACAAATTTTATATTCAATAGGAAACCGGATTATTTATTTAATCCGGTTTTTTTTGTTAATTCAGTATTTTTGGCAAGGAGTTTGCGTATATAAGATCAGCTGAAAACTTGATTTTATTATCAATGTTAGCTAGCTACAAGTTTCTTCATATACAAATTGATTTCAATAGAAAAGGTCAGGTTTATTCGTTTAAACCTGACCTTTTCGCCTTAAAATATGACTTTTGTCAGTTTACTCCCTTTGGCGGGAATTTTGCTGCACGGTGGGAAGTACTATTAAACTTAAAAATCATGAAAAAACTAATTTTAGGATTAGCATTTGCAGGAAGCCTTTTGGTGAATGCACAAGAAAAAACAGAACAAAAATCTACTTCACCTATTACATTTGGAGTTAAAGCAGGATTCAACGCTTCTACCCTTTCTACATATGATGGGTATGATAACGATCAGAAAATGAAGGCAGGTTTCAATGCAGGAGTATTCGTTAATATTCCGGTAGCAGAAAAATTCAGTGTTCAACCCGAACTTCTTTTTAATCAATTAGGTTCAAAAATTGAAGAAAGAAACAGCTCCAGCAACAGCTACAGAATGGAGTACGACTACAAAAAAACACTAAATTACCTTTCTGTTCCGGTAATGGTACAGTATAATATCCTTCCTCAGTTGTATGTAGAAGCAGGACCGGAATTTGGTTTTCTTTTAGGAGGGAAAGACAAAGGAGAATTTACCGCTATCAAAACTTCTGGAAATACTACCACAACCGAAACAACAACTTTCTCAGACAAGATTGTTAAAGATCTGCACAATAGATTCAATTTCGGGATTGGTATTGGAGCTGGATATTATTTTACTCAGAATTTTGGAGTAACCGCAAGGTTTACAGCTGGTATTACCGATATTTATAAGGAGAACAGTGGAAATGCCATTAGAAACAATGCTTTCCAGGTAGGTGTAGCTTACAAATTCAAATAATCAATTTTATATTCAACAGAAAGCCGAATTATTTTATTGAATTCAGCTTTTTGATAGAAATAAAAAAAAGGTCAGGTTTATTTATTTAAATCTGACCTTTTCACAGGAAATCACGTTTATCAATTCCCTTCCTTTGGTGGTAGTTTTGCTGCACAGTGGGAAATACTATTAAACTTTAAAAATCATGAAAAAACTAATTTTAGGCATAGCATTCGCAGGAAGCTTTGTGGTTAATGCACAGGAAAAAACAGAACAAAAATCTACATCTCCCATTACATTTGGAGTAAAAGGAGGAATGAATATTTCTTCTCTTACCGATGGAAATGAAGATGCCTATTTCAATTATGAGCGAAAGGCAAAAATTGGTTTTAATGCAGGAGTTTTTGCCAATATTCCGGTTTCGGATAAGTTCAGTATTCAGCCGGAAATAATGTATAACGGGCTGGGATCAAAAATAGAGAGCACTATATTCTTTGATATTCCTTCTGCCAGAATGAATGGTAAGGAAACCTTGTCGTTAAGCTACCTTTCAATCCCATTGATGTTTCAGTATAATATAATACCCGATCTATATGTGGAGGCAGGCCCGGAATTTGGATTTCTGTTGGGAGGAAGATCTAAAAATGAGTTGACCCAAACCAGCAATCTGGATGGAACCAGCAGTACGCAAAGTTATTCCGGTAAAATTGCCATGTATATGTTCAATAAATTCAATTTTGGGATAGGACTGGGAGCTGGTTATTACTTTACTCAAAATCTTGCCGTAACAGCAAGATTTACAGCAGGAATTACAGATGTCTACAAGCTCAACACCGGAGATGCCGTTAGAAATAATGCACTTCAAATAGGTTTAGCCTATAAATTCAAATAGAGATATATTATTTTCAAATCATTGCCGGATTCTTTAGGATCCGGCATTTTTCTTTAGCTAAAAACAAAATAAAGTTCCCGGAACTGCTTTTTTGGTACGTCTGAAAATGGTTGAAGGTTTAAAAAGGTTCTACAATTTCAATAGTTATTATTTTGTTTCTTCAATTTTAACACTATGTTAAATCATCAACATAAAGTCAATTTCACTCAAAATCATCTTCAGAAAACAAATTTTCATAACATAATTTTTCTTAAAAAAACTTTAAAAGTATAAAAAACACAACATCAAAAACCTTCTCCAAAGCCCTTTAAATAAGACTTTTTTGAGTTTGGCAAGCATTTTGCAAAATAATTCAAGTCTGATTGATAAATCGGATAAGAAGTACAATAGTAAAATTAAAAAAAAATAAAATTATGAAGAAGTTATTTCTAGGATTGGCAGTTACTGCTAGCATGATGACATTTGCTCAAGAAACAAAAACAGTAAACACGGATCCAATTAAAAAAGAAAAACAACCTATCAGATTTGGTATTAAAGCAGGGGGAAACTCGTCTTACTTCAGTGAGCAGAAATTAAGCCTTGACAACCAAAAAGTAGGATTCCATGCTGGGGTTTTAGTTAATATTCCACTTTCTCAGAAATTCAGCTTACAACCGGAGGTTTTATATAACCAGTTAGGTGCAAGAAGCGTGATCTCATCTACAGATGTAACAACGGGTGCTACCAACGTTAAAACGAAAAGCGAATACAAGACTACCATGAACTATATTTCAGTTCCTTTAATGGTACAAATGAGACCTACTGAAAGATTCTATGTAGAAGCAGGTCCTGAGTTCAGTTACTTCATCAACGGTAAAAACTCTGGAGACAGTACAATTTCTACAACGACAGGAGGTATTACAACCACTCAGTCGGTATCAAACTCTGAGGATATCAATAAAGACAATGTTAACAAGTTCAACTTGGGTCTTGGTTTAGGTCTTGGGTACGATATTACTCAAAACTTAGGAATCAATGCAAGATATATCAACAGTCTTACGGATATGAGAAACCAAAAGCCTGAAGGTACTGAACCATTGAACCACAGAGCGTTTCAATTAGGCTTGAATTACAAATTCTAATAGAAGACAATCAATTATTTAACCTATAGTAAAGGCCGGACTTAAAAATTTTAAGTCCGGCCTTTCGTTTTGAAAAAGATTTTTAGACGTCAGATTTCAGACACGAGACTTACGGATTTGGGGAGTCAGAAAGCTTTATGTTGGCTGACACTGCTATAAAAGATTTCATGTCTAATTATATTCAACAAAGACATAAGGAGTTATTCAAATATTCGCGGATCATCGCTGATTACCCCATCTATTCCCATATCTTTTAATTCTTTTAATCTTTCTTTTGTATTGACTGTCCATGGGATGACTTTCATACCTAATGCATGACATTCCTGTACAAGTGTTGAAGTAACGAGTGTATGATCAGGGCTGTAAATAGTAGGGGTAAAACTTAGAAATTTCATATCTCCGGCTACACCATTCAAATGATTCGGATACTGCCTGAATTTTAGGGCTGGTATGTTTTCGAAATGAGCCTGCTGCTGTGCGATCTTTTTATCATCTACTTTTTCTACCAGAAGAGCAGTCATGATCTTAGGATATTCTTTATGAATGATTTCCAGGGTTCTGGGATCAAACGATTGAATAATTACCCGGTCCTGAATACCTTTTTCTATAATGACTTTCATCATCAGATCTACGAATTCCTTAGGTTCCGGATGAAATATATGGTCAGAAAAAGGACGTGTTTTGGTTTCTATATTATAAAAAGGCAAAGGTCTTTTCAGTTCACGGGAGTAAGCTTCACATGCAGCTATTACGTCTGCGAAGAGCGGTTTTTGAACCTTCATCTTCTTTTGGTCGGGATAGCGATCAAGTTTCTTTAAGCCTACATCAAATGTCTGGATCTTTGCATAGGGCATATCATAAATTTTATAGTAAAACCCGGAGTCTTTCGGAATGTAAGTTCCATCGGGTTTCGTTATTAACTCAGGGGACAGAAAAGCATCGTGGGAAAGGATTACTTTTTTGTCTTTTGTGACAGCAAGGTCCATCTCCAGCGTCGTTACGTTCATTTTAAGAGCATTCTTCATGGCCGGAATGGTATTTTCGGGATATAGGGACTTTCCTCCGCGATGCGCCTGATTATCGAAAGACTGAGAGGAATACCATTGGACCAGTATCAGAAAAGCACCTGTTAAAAATACGTTTTTCATATCGTGAAATTTTAAAGGAACAAATTTAGAACTTGCATTTATACTGTATAAGAAAGGAATATTAAGCTTTTGATACATTTATAAAAACAAAAAGAGCCAGACGTAATGCCTGGCTTCTTCTTCTTTATTTTAAATCGTAGGATATTAATTGAATAATTCTACCTCCTCTCCTTTTCCTACCGGATATTCTTCTGTAAAGCATCCGAAACAGTGATTGGAAGACCCTAAAATTTCTTTCAGGTTTTCTGTGCTTAAGAACTCTAAAGAGTCTACTCCCAGATAATCTCTAAGCTCTTCAGTAGTCATATTCGCTGAAATCAAATCGTCTTTTGAAGGCGTATCGATTCCTAGGTAACATGGTGCAATAATAGGCGGAGAAACACTTCTGAAGTGAATTTCTTTTACTCCTGCATCTTTCAATATCTTTACTAATCTCTTGGAAGTAGTTCCTCTTACGATAGAATCATCGATGATCACTACTCTTTTATCCTTGATCTCAGAAATAATCGGGTTTAGCTTAAGATTAACTACCCTTTCTCTCATTTCCTGTGTAGGAACAATGAAACTTCTTCCGATGTATCTGTTTTTGATCAGAACAGGACGGAATGGGATGCCGGAAGCTTTTGAGAACCCTATCGCAGCCGGAACTCCTGAATCTGGAACCCCAATAACGATATCGGCGTCTACAGGTGCCTGTTCCCAAATCTTTTCCCCTGATTTTTCTCTGATCTCGTATACATTGATATTTTCTAAGGTAGAGTCAGGTCTTGCGAAATAGATGTATTCAAAAGAACAGATCCTTTGCTTGCCTCTCGCTTCATTAACCATGTAAGAATTAAGCTTACCCGGTTCGTTTTCATTTGTATAAATGATTTCACCCGGCAAAATATCACGGACATATTGCGCTCCAACCGCATCTAAAGCAACAGATTCTGAAGCAACAACATATGTTTTTTCGTCAACAGCACCCAAAACTAAAGGGCGGATTCCGTTGAAATCTCTGAATGCAAAGAATTTATTTCTCGTCATTCCTACGACCGAATATGCACCTTCTATTTTTTCCATGGTTGCTTTGATAGCACCCCGTAAGCCTAGATCAAGATTTTTCTGGATTAATCTTAAGATAACCTCTGAATCGGAAGTAGCTCTGAAAACGACGCCTTCAGCTTCCAACTCATTTTTTAATTCTCTTGCATTGGTAAGATTACCGTTGTGCGCGATAGAAAGTATAATCTGATCATATTCGTTTTTGGCGAAAAATGGCTGAAAATTATATTTCTTTTTGTCTCCTGCAGTCGTGTAACGGGTGTGCCCGATTGCAGAATTTCCCATAAAAGCTTCAGGATCCTGGATCTCTTTATAAACATCCAAAACCAAACCTTCATCTTTCATATTGGTAATTTTTCCGTCCTTAAGAACAGAAATACCGCAAGCTTCCTGGCCTCTGTGCTGTAATGCAAAAAGCCCGAACTGCGAAAGTGAAAACGTATCAAGATCATGATCCGAATACATTCCGAAGATACCGCACTCCTCATTCGGAGCGTCCAGTCTTTCTTCTTCCTGCGTTCTGAAAAGATTTCTTCCGTAGGTTTGAGTTTCAAATTGTTTTAAATATTCACTTTTATGAATGTCTAAACTTTTCATTTCTATTTTTTCTAAATTAGAAGTTAGATATTAGATGTTAGAATCTAGTCTAAGTTAACTTCAATTATAATTTTAAACTTTCTTTTAATGAGTATATCATTTTCTGAATTTCAGCTAAAAGTTCTTTTAAAGGTACTATTTTAACTTCAGAAATAAAATTAAGATCTATTAATAACTGTAACTGGGTTTGTAGCTCATAGGTAGAACCAAATGCAATTCCAAGAAATTGATAGAACTCGTTTTTATTATTTCTTCCCGCACCTTCAGCAATATTAGACGGTATTGAAACTGCACATCTTCTTATTTGAGATAGTAAACCAAATTTTTCCTCATTTGGTAGTTCGGCAGAAACCAAATAAACTTCTTTTACCAAAGTCATCGATTTTTTCCAAACCTTTAAATCTTCTATCCGGTGCGATTTCATACTAATTTCTAATATCTAACTTCTAACTTCTCAAATTTACTTACCAAGTAAATTTTTCAATCTATTGTAGATCTCAACATAAGCTTCAGTAACTTCTCCAAGATCTCTTCTGAATCTGTCTTTATCCAGTTTCTTCATCGTATCTTTGTCCCAAAGTCTGCATGTATCAGGAGAAATTTCATCGGCAAGGATGATCTCCCCATCTGCTGTTTTTCCTAATTCAATTTTGAAATCAACCAGGATGATATTCATTTTATCAAAAAGATCAATCAGAATTTCGTTGATACCCTCAGTAAGTTTATACATTTCAGCAAGCTCCTCATAGGTTGCTGCTCCTAAGAAAACGGCGTGATGATCGTTGATAAGCGGATCTCCCAATTCGTCTTTTTTATAGCAGATATCGAAGATGGTCACCGGAGATTTAATTCCTTCTTCCACTCCCAATCTTTGAGCCATACTTCCTGCAGAGTAGTTTCTTACCACCATTTCCAATGGAATGATGGATACTTTTTTTACCAGCTGCTCTCTTTCGTTTAGTTGTTTAATGAAATGAGTTTTAACCCCTTTTTCATTTAAATATTCAAAAATCAAAGTAGTGATCGCGTTGTTCATTTCACCTTTCAAATCAACTGATCCTCTTTTTTGAGCATTAAATGCTGTAGCGTCGTCTTTAAAACGTACCACTACTTCGTTAGGATTATCGGTAGCAAATACTTGTTTTGCTTTACCTTCATACAACATTTCTTTCTTTTCCATTTCTAAATTCTTATTAGTTAGATTTATTTTATATTACTTAATTAAAATTCCTGTTAAAACAGCCAATCCGAAACTCAGCAAAGTACCAATCAGTACATATTCCGTGAGTTTTCTCTGTTTAGCCTGTGCAAGATCGCTGAATCTGAATACAGATTTGGCAGCCACCATAAAACCTACGCCCTCCCAGTGATTCACCATAATAAAGGTAAATACCAGAAGACGTTCCAAGATCCCGATATATTTTCCCGCACTCGATAGAGATTCGGTCTGTAAGCTGCTTTGTGTTTCCGGAACCGGAGTCCACGAAGACAATAGTGTTTTTATGAAAATCGAAGCTGGTGTGGTCAGGAACAATGCTGCCATCAATATCTTTAAGAACTCATTATTGCTCAGAAAATCGAAATTGAATTCTTTAAAATAGAATGAAATTCCCAGGATGACAAGAATATGCAGTAACTGGTCAATGAAAAACCAGGCTTTTTTATTTTTTACGTTTTGGAAGACCAGCTTTGAAGCGTCAATGATAAAGTGTGTGATTCCGACAAGCAGTGAAACCCACCACCAATCTGTGTTCCAAAGAAAAATAAAACTTAAAACAGTATGAATCAGAACATGAAGATACAAATACGGGCTTTTCAGCTTACGGCGTTCTTTATCTGCAACCCAAGAGTTTGGCTGAAGAACAAAATCTCCGAGTAGATGTGCCAATATGAGTTTAGTAAAGATCATGCTTACAGTTCTGAGATTTTCTTTCTAAAATATTGATTAGTTTCTACGATAAGTTCGTAGTTCGCTCGTTTCAGTCTCTGACTTACCGAGGACTGTGAGATCGCAAATTTCCTGGCGAGATCTTCCTGTGTGATATCCTGGTTCATGATCATTTCGTGAATAATCTCTGCCGTAGCTACCGTCCAGCTGTCAAAATCTTTTGAAGACCATTTCAGGAGGATGTTTAAATCCCTGTCTACGGATTCGCTGGATGTTTTTATGGAAACGGTGTGTCCGTCGCTTTTAAGATCATTCAGTAATCGTCCGGAATTCACATAGGCCGTTCCGTTGGACTCTGTAATTTTTTCGGAGGAAAAATTCTCTTCACCAATGCCTATGGCAATTCTTACATCTAAATTTTCCTGACTTCTTATAAGGGACTTAATGGCTAGAAAACGCCAAAATACTTCATCAATGCTACATTTGAACTGAAACTCATCTCCCCTGTAGATTTCCCATGCGAGCGGTGAACTTCCCCAGTTTTCCAGGAGATTCTTGAGTCTGGTAATCCAAACTTCTGTGTCTGCATGCTGTGAATTTATAATATCACCGGTTATGACCGCTATCATTGTGCAAATATAAGCATAATTACTTATAAATAAAAAATATAAGCAGAAACACTTATAGATAATGATTATTAGTGAATCTGCTTATATCAATTATGTATTGTTGACAAGCTTTTTAGCGAATTATGTAAAAAGTTAAAAGCATAAAACGGCCAAAAAACATGATATTCTAACCAGCTATTTTTTAATAAACTGATAGACTTTCTCATCGAGTTTTAAGAAATAGAAACCAGTAGAAAGATTCTGCACAGAAATATTTTTCTTATTTCTGAACGGATCTTTCTCAGTATAGATTACTTTTCCTGAAACATCCAGCACTTGAGCCGTTTTAATATCCTGAGTCTCGCCACTTACGAAAAGGTTATCATCAACAGGATTTGGATATATTTTAAACTCTTTGTTGGAAGCGATCAGATCAGCTGCGGATAATGTTCCTAGATTCTGACAGTAGTTTATAGGATAAGAATCCCATTCTGAAACAGTAAATGTTGTTGCAGGCTGATTTATACCTGCTTTTCGATATAACGAAACATTGCTGTTTGTATTAGATGTACTTTTCAAACCGATTCCATCAACCGTACCAAAACCCTTATATGCTAATTCCACATATTGAACTCCAGTATAAGTCATGGGAGTAGAAGCAGTAACAAATTTAGCTTGCGAATTAGTATAACATGGGAATGCAGCATTAGGATTCAAAATTACAAATGTTTCATTATTAGCAATTTTGCCTTCAAGCTGAAAGCTATCTGAGAAATAATAACTGGTTCCACTGTAAAACTGAATATTTATATTGTAGTTATTCAGATTAACTTCATGTCCGGTTTTATTGGTAATTTCTATAGCTTTATTATTGGCACTTCCTTCAAGATATTTGGTAATCATTAAATCCTTTGCAAAACCATCTGAAGCTATGGTAGTTGCAGCTGCACTGTTACTGATTGGAGATTCCAGATATCCTTTATCATATGATTTTACAGTAAAAGTATAAGTGGTTGATGGAGTCAACCGATCAATTGAAATACTGGTATTTTTGGTAGTAACAATAGGCGTTGCAGCACCGTTCATATAAATTTTGTATCCTAAAATATCCGTATCTGTACTTGGAGTCCAGCTTAAATTGACAAAATTGGCATTTTGTTGAACTACTGACAGGTTTGTTGGGGCAGAAGGCGCAGTTGTATCGGGAGTTTCAGACCAAATTAAATCAACCCAACCTGGATTATCAATAAATGGATTTCTATTTTTCTGAATACTGTACACCGTATTATTTCTGTCTATTTCCCTTTGTGAAACAGGGTCCAAAGCATTCCATTGTTTTAACATGGTAATATAAGCCGGTTCAAAGGCACGTTCTTCGGTTCCATCGAACTGGGATTCGTCATTGGCCGGAGTCGTTCCCGCATTATGATTAAAGCCGTTCAGCTTTCCTTCATATCTTACAGCAAAATACAATAATGCTCTCGCAACATCTCCTTTAAATTCATTGATTGGTTCATAAACATGTCCTGTATAAGCCAAACCTGGAGTAGCATCGTTTGCAATTTTTGAACCGTTAGTAAAATTATAATAAACTGTTGATCCTGCTACACCATATGGGTAATTGGACCTTCTTTGATTGATCCAGCCATCAACCGGCACCACATAAAACAAATCAGAATACATAGGATAATTACTAATGCTCCCTGTACTAAATGTACTTTGTGGAATCATATGTTCCCGGTTCCACGCCTGTCCTTCTGCTGTAATGGAACCTGTCCCCTGCAATTGCGTGGAATTATACTCATATGCATCTGCTCCATTCGGAATTTCTGAATAAATATCCATTAATATATAGTTCCCACTGGAAGGATTGTTCGTATTATTATGATCATAATAAATATCTAAATCGGTCTGTTTATAATATTCCTGCAAATCACCATAATGCCAGTTCACATTCTTTTCAGAAATAATATCATGCAATTTAGACTTCAGCGTATAGCCTGTAAGTCCGGCTGTTCCGTCATAATATCCCGCCGGAACCTGGGCAGAAACAAATGAAGAAATAAGAATAATAGGAAGTAAAATTTTTTTCATACCTTAAAAATTGGGAGGCTAAAATAGTAAATTAAAACACTTAAAGTTCTGAATAATTTATTAAAAAATCATTAATTCTTAAAATATAAAAAATTGATTACTAAAATATTGCGTATAAGATACTATGACCTTAATAATTATTTTTGGCTTTCCGTCAATTTAATTATCTTTGGGAACTAACTATTTTATCTATATGAACACAGAGACTATTGACAACATTAAAATGATAGCGGAAACAGCAAGAGAATTTGCTGAGAAAAATATCAGACCTAATATTATGGAGTGGGACGAGAGCCAAACGTTTCCAAAAGACTTATTTCACCAGTTAGGAGAAATGGGATTTATGGGGATTGTAGTTCCTGAGCAGTACGGAGGTTCCGGTTTAGGCTATCATGAATATGTTACTATTCTGGATGAAATCTCTCAGGTAGACCCGTCTATCGGTCTTTCTGTAGCAGCACACAATTCACTTTGTACCAATCATATTTATGAGTTTGGAAATGAAGAGCAGAGAAACAAATGGCTTCCGCAATTGGCTTCAGGAAAAGTAATCGGTGCCTGGGGACTTACAGAACACAATACAGGCTCTGATTCAGGAGGTATGTCTACTACTGCTATAAAAGATGGTGATGAATGGATCATCAACGGAGCTAAAAACTTCATCACTCATGCCATCTCAGGAGATATCGCTGTAGTAATGACGAGAACAGGTGAAATAGGTGCTAAAAACAACTCTACTGCTTTTGTTCTGGAAAAAGGAATGCCTGGTTTTACTTCAGGAAAGAAAGAAAATAAATTAGGAATGCGTGCTTCTGAAACCGCTGAGCTTATCTTTGACAGCGTTCGTGTACCGGATTCACACCGTTTGGGAGAAGTAGGAGAAGGATTTAAGCAGGCCATGAAAATTTTGGACGGTGGAAGAATTTCTATCGCTGCTTTAAGTTTGGGAACGGCAAGAGGAGCTTATAAAGCTGCTTTAAAATATGCTAAGGAAAGACATCAGTTTGGAAAAGCAATCGCTGAGTTCCAGGCCATCAACTTTATGCTTGCTGATATGGCAACTGAAATTGATGCTGCTGAACTTTTGATCCAAAGAGCTTCAACATTGAAAAATGCCAAGCAAAAAATGACTAAAGAAGGAGCAATGGCAAAACTGTATGCTTCTGAAGCATGTGTGAGAATTTCTAACAATGCTGTTCAGATTTTTGGAGGTTATGGTTACACCAAGGACTTCCCTGCTGAGAAATTCTACAGAGATTCTAAATTATGTACAATTGGTGAAGGAACTTCTGAGATCCAGAGAATGGTGATCGGAAGAGATATTACAAAATAATAAAAACAACACAAATGATTAAACAAGCTCTTTTAGGTGAGTTTCTGCATGAAGCGGAAAATACCAGAAAAATTTTAAAAGCAATTCCGGACAGTGCCTTAGACTGGAAACCGTCTGAGAAAAACTGGACGACCGCCCAACTGGCTTCCCACATTGCAGAAGTTTATAACTGGTATGAGTCTACCTTCAATCTGGATGTTTTTGATATGGGAATTTACCAGTATGATAAAGGTGACATTTCTAAAGCTGAGAACATTGTGGCAAAATTTGAAGAAAATGTAGCCAAAGCTCAAAAAGTTTTAGAAAACTCAGATGAAACCACTTATTTCAATGAATGGACAATGGAAATGAACGGAAACGCTATTTTCCCTCCTACTCAAAGAATACAGGTAATCAGAGGATTTTTATACAATCACCTGTATCATCACAGAGGTGAGCTTGTGGTTTATTTAAGATCAACAGGAAATAAGGTTCCGGGACTTTACGGACCTACTGCTGATGATAAAATGTAATAGAGAATTATTCTATCAATAAATGAATAGCATACGTATTTTACGTGTGCTATTTTCTTTTTTTGAGATAATACACTTTTAACTATATTCAATGTATCGCATAATATTTTAAATGCATACTCAGAAATTTTCTTAAATAATTTTGTTTTTCGTAATATATTTTTTATTAGCTTTGATATTCCACAATCAAAATAATTAATTGATATGAAAAAACAATTATCCATGATTGGAATGCTTCTTATTACGGGCATTTCTTTCGCGCAGACTGACCGTCTCTGGAGTGAAGGTTCAAAAAAAGCACCTTCAGACATTTTTGAAAACAAAACCCAAATCAATAATCCGAAAATCTATAGCCTGGATTTTGCAGGATTAAAGAATGCTCTTGCAAAAGCTCCCAAAAGACTCGCTCCGGGAGAGAAATCAGAAACCATCATCTCTTTTCCTAATTCTGAAGGAAAGATGGAAAACTTTAAAGTAAGAGAAAATTCCAACTTTGACCCTCAGCTTGCTGCGAAATATCCGGATATCAAATCTTACGTAGGCGAAGGCCTTAACGACCCCAATTCAACAGTTTATTTCAGTATTTCTTCCCTTGGACTATCCTCTATGGAAATCTATGGTGATAAATCTGCAGTCTTCATTGAGCCGTATGCCAAAGATCTTTCGTCTTATGTGGTATACAAAAAGTCTGATAAAAAAGATAATCTCAACAAATTTGAATGTACTGTTATCGATGTAGCTCAGAAAGGCGTATCGAACTCCAATATAGCTGCAAGACCGAATGCAGATGATGCCAAACTGAGAACATTCAGACTGGCACTTTCAACTACAGGAGAATACACGGTATATTTTGGAGGAACTAAAGCAAATGCACTGGCTGCCATTAACAATACCATGACCCGTGTCAATGGTGTTTTTGAAAAAGATTTTGCAGCAAGAATGGTTCTGATCGCCAATAATGATGCCGTGATTTATACCAACGCTTCTACAGACCCCTATTCTGCGGCTTCAGGAATGAGCAGCTGGAATTCCCAGCTTCAAAGCACCCTGACTTCAGTGATCGGGGAAGCAAATTATGACATCGGACACTTATTCGGAGCTTCCGGAGGTGGCGGAAATGCAGGATGTATCGGCTGTATCTGTACCAACGGATCAAAAGGAAGCGGATATACTTCTCCGGCAGACGCTATTCCTTCAGGAGATAACTTCGATATTGATTACGTGGCCCACGAAATGGGTCATCAGTTTGGAGGAAACCATACTTTCTCTCATGGAAATGAAGGTACAGGTGTTAATATGGAACCCGGTTCCGGATCTACCATTATGGGGTATGCAGGAATTACAGCCCAGGATATCCAGCCGCATTCCGATGCATTTTTCCATGCGGTGAGCATCCAACAGATCACCAATAATATTAAAGCTAAAACATGCCCGGTAAGTACTTCTACAGGAAATGCTATTCCTACCGCCAGTGCCGGTCTTGATTATACTATTCCAAAAGGCACCCCATTCATGTTAACAGGAACGGGAACCGATGCCAACGGAGACTCATTAACTTATATCTGGGAACAGATGGATAATGCTTCTTCATCTCAAACAGGAGCAAGCTCTGCAGCGAGTGCTACAAAAGCAACAGGCCCAACATTCAGATCATGGACCCCTGTAACGTCTCCAACAAGGTATTTCCCTAGAATGGCATCGATATTAACAGGAGCCACTACTACTGCTGGTTCAGAAATCACAGTGGAAGCTTTGTCAAATGTTGCCAGATCATTAAATTTCAGATTTACAGTTCGTGACAACAGAGCCGGAGGTTCAGGAAACAATTCTGATGACGCCCTGATCACGGTAAACGGAACAGCAGGACCATTCAGTGTGTCTTCACAAAACTCAGCAATATCATATGCAGGAGGAAGCTCACAAACGGTTACCTGGAATGTAGCAGGAACTACTGCTAACGGTGTCAATGCTACCAATGTAGACATTCTTTGGTCAACAGACAGCGGAAATACCTGGACTACCCTTATTGCCGGAACACCAAACGATGGAACCCAGGCTGTGACCATTCCTAATTCATCCACTACAACAGGAAGAATTATGGTAAAAGGCTCCAACCACATTTTCTTTGATGTTAATAACGCCAATATTACGGTCAATGCAGGATCAGGAACAGATACTGTAGCGCCTACAGCGCCTACCCTTGCGGCTTCCGGAACTACAGCTACGACTACCAATCTGTCCTGGAGCGGAGCAACCGACAATGTAGGTGTTACAGGATACGATGTTTACATGAACGGATCGTTGATCGGTAATACAGCATCTACCACTTATACTGTAACCAGCTTAACACCAGCAACAACTTACAGTTTCACGGTTAAATCTAAAGATGCAGCTGGAAACGCTTCTCCTTCAAGCAACACCGTGAGCGTTACAACGCTTACCGGAGGTACAGTGACTTATTGCTCATCTTCTGCCAGCAATACTGCTGATGAAAGAATCGGAAACGTAAAATTCGGAACAATCAATAATACATCAACGGGAACAGCAGGTTATGAAAACTTCACTTCTGTTTCTACCAATGTAACGAGAGGAAGCGCTTACACGATCTCAGTAACTCCAACATGGACGTCAACTGTTTACAGTGAAGCCTACGCAGTCTATATCGATTATAACGGTGACGGCGACTTTACAGACAGCGGAGAACTGGCATGGTCTAAAGCAGGCTCTACAACAACTCCTGTAACGGGAAGCATCACGATCCCTGCAACCGCTGCAGTCGGATCCACAAGAATGAGAGTGATGATGAAGTACAGTTCTATACCTACTTCTTCATGTGAAGCTTATACTTATGGACAAGTTGAAGACTATACGCTGAATATCGTTTCTTCAGGAAAAGGAGAATTATCTGGTACCAGAGATCTAATCACTAACACTGATATCAGACTGTATCCAAATCCTGTAAGAGATATATTACATATTTCAAATACGACATCTGAAGATTATAAAATCTTCGATATGGGTGGAAAACTAATTAATTCAGGAAAACTAGAAAGAGGCAGTGTCAATGTAAGCGGACTTATCAAAGGAGCTTATATGATCCAGGCTGGAGAAGCTGCCAAGAGATTCATCAAAAACTAATAATCATTAAAGTAAACACTTTAAAAAGGCCGTTCAGCAATGAGCGGTCTTTTTTTGATGTATGATCATTGATAGATTATTAATGATACTACAATACTATTCCTCTTCACATCAAATAAACTGTAAAACATGAAAATTTGTTGTTAAAAACATCCCAATTAACAAACCTCCAATACTAATAATGTTTTATTTTGAAAAAATTCACTATTATATGATTTTTTGATTTAAATTTATCATTCGAAATTATTCTTTCATTGTACCGTTAAACCAGCTTTTATTAAAAGGAAATTCTGTATTAAATTTCCCTAAGTTGGTGACCCTACCGTTGCTTTTCCTCCTAATCTCGATCAGAATTTATTTTGCTTTAAAATGGATGCCCTATGATTACAAAAAGTAAATTACTAAAGTGATTTCTGGTTGTTATAGCACCATAAAGACAAAATTGTTTTTCAGGAAGGGATTAATACCATATTGCTTCAAAAAAATTAAATAACTATTAAAACTTTTATTATGAAACATTTATTTAAGTACTTCTTATTTTTCACAATGGCTTCTTTTTCCATTGCGTGTAGCTCAGACAGAGAAGATGAGATTGACATTACAACGGGAGCAGTGACTCATGTATTCTATAAAAATGCGGATGAATTTGCTTTAACCTATGATACAGCAGGAACTGTAAGTCCAACAATCAGAAATCAGGCATTTGATCTATACAAGCTGGGAAAATGGACTGAACTGGAAGCGCTCTTTAAAGCTAACAATCTGAATGGCGGCTGGCCACCTGCAAATGGCGGATACAATATCTATGACGATGTTTCTTTTCAGGCCGGACAAAGATTTGACAGATACAGTGGTGCTGTTGGCAGTTATGATGGCACAGGAGTCCCTACTTTAGGAGGAAGCTTTACAAGCCCGATCATCAACGGATATGTTTACACTTTTTCTCAAAGAGCCTTAAATCAGGCTGAAAATAAGTATGATTTTTATTATGAAATAGATGTTCTGAATAATTTGCTACCTTTCAAATCTCAAGTAGGCGATGTCATTCCATGGTTTAATCAAGTGGGCGGAGGTAAACAAACTATGTGGAAAATTCCGATTGATGTAACAACCGGGTATCAGAAAACATGGAATAAGCTGGCACAGGAAGGATATGTAAGAATCACAATCAAAAAAAGCCCTAGTGGAAAATACAATAACTTAGCAGGTACGGTTATTCAGCAATAAATAAATTCCCATGTATTCAATATCAAAAAAAATAAACATCCTTAAACAGGCACCTATTGCAAAGAATTTTTTCAGCAATGTTGAAATGACACGATTAGCGGTAACACAATTCACCTGCTGTGATTGTGGCCATGAAAACAGCATTGAAATAATACCTTATGAATCAGGATTCCCTATCTTTCAAATATATAATGAAGATATAGTTTTATCCAAAGGCGAATTACTGCAAAACAAAATTGTTACCGAAACGTCAAACAGCATGTTACATTTTGGAGCATTAACGGTCAGTAATTTACCCACTTTATATTTCGGAACCGATTGTCAATCCTGCCATTCAAAATATTTCTGCGTATTCAGTTACGGCGAAAAGCAACCTGGACTAACGGTTTTACAAATCTCAGGTATTTGGAAATATGAGTAATGAGGACGATTTATCTTGAAATAAATAAAAACCGCAGCTTAAAAACTGTGGTTTTTTTATGGATCTATAAGTAGAAAAATTACGATGCTATGAAAAATTAAACCCACTAACATCATTGAATTTTTTCATCATCTTATGTAGTATAATATGCCATGTACATTACAAATTTTCCAAAATCGTTTTCTATCTTTGCTGTAAATAATAAAATTCATGGATAAAATTGACAGTCTGAACCAAGTTGCAGAATTCCACACTACTTTTAAAGCCCCTATTTTAGATACTCCCCAGATCCCTTCTCAGGAAAGATGCAACCTTAGAGTTGAACTTTTGCAGGAAGAATTAAATGAATTAAAGCAGGCTATTGCTGATAATGATATTGTAGAAATTGCTGATGCATTGTGTGATTTACAATATGTTTTAAGCGGAGCCGTTCTGGAATTCGGACTTGGCAGTAAATTTGTAGAACTATTCAACGAAGTACAGCGTTCCAATATGTCTAAAGCCTGCGACAATGAAGAACAGGCAGAGGAAACTGTCGCATTTTATAAAGAAAAAGAAGTAGAATCTTTTTATGAAAAATCCGGCGAGAAATTTAATGTGTACAGAAAAGCAGACCATAAAGTCCTTAAAAACAAGTACTACTCTCCTGCCGATTTAAAAACAATTATCGAAAAATAATATGAAAAAATTTATTACCAATATTGTTGCCGTTTCAACCCTTGTTCTGGCATTTCAGCAGTTCAGCGCCCAAAAAGTGGTAATGAACCGTGAAGTGGAAAGCAAGAATGACGGCAAGATGCTTTTAGGAAACCAATTTAAAGAGCAGTTCTTAAAAGCGCCCTATGCAGACTGGTATGTGAAAGAGCATGATGAATATGCTATTGACCAGAAAGCAATCGGTGAACTTAGAAAAGCCAAACTTACTTCTTATTCTCTTGTTGTTTTTATGGGAACCTGGTGTGAGGACAGCCACAGGGATTTCCCGAGGCTGATGAAGATTTTGGAGGAATTAAAATATCCGGACAACAAGCTTACTATTATTGCTGTTAACCGTAAAAAGGAATCTCCTACCGGAGACGAGGTACGCTATAATATCCAGAAAGTTCCTACTATTATTGTGGAAAAATATGGTAAAGAGATCGGAAGAATCATAGAAATGCCTACCAGCGGATATATAGAGAGAGATCTGGTAAACATTCTGAAAAAAGATGACAGTTCTGTAATCAAAGAAATTTTTAACAAATAGTGTTGAGAAATTATAAAGTAATCATATCATTTGCAGCGGGAATTCTCGTTATGCTGATCCTGTTCTTCGGACTTAAATCATGTTTAAACCTTGGTGGAAAGACGGAAAAATCAGATTATTACATTCTGACCAACCAGATATCCCGAATGAATAAAATGGTGGTTATGGAGCAGAATATTTCCAGCATGCAGAAAACCAAAATGGGCTACGAAATGTTTGGAAAAGAAGTTTCAAACAACAGTATTATTACCTACACCAAAACCAATGCACAGGTGTCTTATGATCTTAACAAAATGAAGATAGAAGTGGATTCCATTAATAAAAAACTGGTTATCACTGAGCTTCCGGATGCAGACATAAGAATTACCCCAAGCGTTGAAATTCAGTCGCTGGATGATTCTTTCTTTAACAGAATCTCTGAAAAGGACATTAAAAATGTGAGCCAGAAAGCCAAAGAAACAGCAGTTCAGTCTATCGATCAGAACCAGTTGAGAACGGAAGGCCGCAAACAATTAATGGAAAATCTTAATAATATTTTCGTTTTGGCAAAAGCTTTGAATTATACTATAGAAGATGAAACCGGCAAGCTCGGTGTTTTAGGACTCTAAAAATGTAAAGCTATGGATTCAGAAGATAACAAAAAGAAAGAATCTGCAAACAGTGCAGAAACGAAAAAGCAGAACGAGGATTTTCAAAACATTCCTGCTTCATCAGAAAAAAGCAATCCTCCTGATATTGACAAAGAAGATGTTCAGAAATCTTCGAAAAATAAATCAGGAAAAACGGATAACACGAAAAAATAAAACGAAAAGGTTCTGCTCATTGGAGTGGAACCTTTTTTATTGAAAATTTTTAGCTACAAAAGCCACAAAAGTTTTTTAAACACTTAAGTTGATTTCAAGTTTAAATTCAAGCTGCAGAGAAGAGCACTTGCGTTTTATAAAAAATCAAAGAGTTTATTGATAATGGCAAAAATAAATGATCTGTTTAATCTGATAGGAAAAGAATTTTAAACCATTAAGCCTTATTAAGCTGGTAAGAACATTAAGATTTAGCTTCGCTTTTGAGACGTACAAATAAAAAAAATCATTGATTTTTTCTTAACTCATCTTATCTTCTTCATTTATCTTAATGTTTTAAAAAGCGCAAAATGAAAATCTGTGTCATCTGAGAAATCTGTGAGAGATAAAAAATATAAAAGTTATTTTTAACACTTTAGTTATTTTTAACGTTTATACATTACGCATTAAAACACCTAAGTTCTGTGAAAACCTTTGATTTTCGGCTTATTATTTCAGGGGATTAAAACTTTTGAAACTAAAGGGCTCTAAAGTATTTAAAAAAATCAAAACTTTTGTGACTTTTGCGGTTAAAAAAAGTAAAATAGTAAGCAGTCAGAACAGAAAGATTCCGCTCAAATGAATGAACAGAACCTTTCTTACTAATCTATTATTATGTGGACTTAAATGATCAAACGATTGTGGATTTTCCGATCTTGATGTTTTCGAAATTGTAATAGGATTTCTCAGAATATTTGATGTAATCTGCAATAAAACTGCCCACTTCACTGGTGGTATAATGCTGTTCCGTATTAAGATCTACCGTTACATATCTGTTCTCTATAGCATGTTCTACTGCCCTTCTTAGTTTATCCGCAGCTTCCGGAAGTTCAAGATAATCAAGCATCATAGCGGTACTTAAGATGGATGCCACAGGATTGGCAATACCTTTTCCTTTAGCCTGGGGATAAGACCCGTGGATAGGTTCAAAAAGTGCATTTTCCTCACCTATCGATGCCGAAGGAAGAAGTCCGATGGAACCACCGATAACACTTGCTTCATCGGAAATAATATCCCCGAACATATTTTCGGTCAAAATTACATCAAACTGCTTAGGATTAAGAACCAGCTGCATCGCCGCATTATCTACAAATATATACTCCAGCTGTACATCAGGATATTGTGTCGCAATTTTCTGACACGTTTTTCTCCAAAGTCTTGAAGTATCCAGAACATTAGCCTTATCAATCAATGTAAGCTTCTTTTTCCTTTTTTCAGCTTCTTTAAAAGCCATATGGGCGATAGGAATAATATCTTCAGTGCTGTATTTACAGACATCGTAGGCATATTTACCGTCCGGATCTGTAAATTTTTCACCGAAATAAATCCCGCTTACCAACTCTCTGAAGATCTGAATATCCGTTCCTTCAATAATTTCTCTTTTTAAGGGACTTTTGTCAATCAGTGAAGGGTACGTTTTCAAAGGTCTGATGTTGGCATACAATCCCAATTCTTTGCGAAGTTTCAGGAGACCTTGCTCAGGTCTTACTTTTGCCTCTGGATTATTGTCGAAAACCGGATCGCCAATTGCCCCAAACAGCACAGCATCTGAATCTTTGCAGATTTTCAGTGTTTCATCTGGAAGTGGATCACCTGTTTTAAAAATAGCTTCAGCCCCCATCAATCCATAGGAATACTGAAATTGGCATTGAAATACTTCTGCTACAGCATCCAGTACTTTAATACTTTCACTGACCACTTCGGGACCTATCCCGTCTCCGGGAAGAACTGCTATTTTAAAATAACTGTTGCTCATACTTTTGTGTTTTTAGTTCAAACTGTTTTATCGCCTGTTTCTTGCTGATTAAAAAATCAATATCGTCATAGCCATTAATTAGGCATATTTTTTTATAAGAATCGAGTTCAAAAGTTTCTGTTTTACCATTAAAACTGATCGTCTGCTGTTCTACATCCACGGCAATCTCTGACTCAGGATTTTCAGTAACGGTCTTTAAAATATCTTTTAAAAATTCTTCAGAAACCTTTACCGGAAGAAGTCCGTTGTTTAAAGCATTTCCTTTAAAGATATCGGCAAAATAACTCGAGATGATTACTTTAAATCCATAATCCGTCAAAGACCACGCGGCGTGTTCCCTGCTGCTTCCACACCCGAAATTATTTCCGGCAACCAGAATCTCTCCACTGTATTTAGTATTATTTAATACAAAATCCGGATTAGGTTCTCCTGTATGGATATTAAATCTCCAGTCTCTGAACAGATTTTCTCCAAAACCCTTTCTGTCTATGCTTTTGAGAAATCTGGCGGGAATAATCTGGTCTGTATCTATGTTTTCTGCCGGCAACGGTACTGCGCGGGATTGTATGTATGTTAATTTTTGCATTGGTCTGTTGATCTGTTTAGTTTAAGCTTTCAAAAGCCGAAATTCTTCCTTCTATAGCTGCTTTTGCGGCAGTGAGCGGACTCGCAAGAATAGTTCTGGCGCCCTGCCCCTGCCTGCCTTCAAAATTCCTGTTGGATGTTGAAACACAATACTCTCCTTCCGGGATCTTGTCATCATTCATCGCGAGGCAAGCTGAGCACCCAGGCTGCCGGATCTGAAATCCTGCATCATTGAAAATCTTATCCAGACCTTCCTCATAGATTTGTTTTACAACCTGTTGCGAACCCGGAACGATCAGGGCGCTTACACTTTCAGACTTATTTTTTCCTTTAATATATTGGGCTGCTGAGCGGAAATCTTCTATTCTAGCATTCGTACAGCTTCCGATGAATACATGATGTACTTTAATACCTGAAACTTCCTGTCCGGCTTTCAGTCCCATGTACTGAAGCGCTTTTTCTTCGGATTCATTCTGAGGAACCGGAATCACTTCATGAACGGAAATTCCCATTCCAGGATTAGTCCCGTACGTGATCATTGGAAATATCTCTGATGCATCAAAGGTCAATTCTTTATCAAAAATGGCTCCTTCATCCGTCTTAAGAGTTTCCCAGTAGGCTAGTTTCTCTGTCCACTCCTCTTCTTTCGGAGCGAATATTTTTCCTTTTACATAGTCAAAAGTCGTTTTATCCGGTGCGATCATTCCCCCTCTGGCTCCCATTTCAATACTCATATTGCAAACGGTCATTCTACCTTCCATAGACATTTTTTCAAATACATTTCCGGCATATTCACAGAAATAACCCGTTCCGCCATCGGTTCCGATTTTGGAAATAATATAAAGAATAACATCTTTCGCCTGAACATTCTCATTGAGTTTTCCATTGACGGTAATCCTCATAGATTTAGGTTTATTAAGCAACAGACACTGACTGGCAAAAACCTGAGCAACCTGACTGGTTCCAATACCAAAAGCAATGGCTCCAAAAGCACCATGCGTGGACGTATGGCTATCTCCGCATACAATACTCATTCCCGGCTGGGTAATCCCCAATTCAGGAGCAATGATATGTACAATCCCCTGATACTGATGCCCCAATCCGAATAATTCAACATTATTTTTTTTGCAGTTCTCTGTAAGCTGCTCCACCTGGTTTCTGGATAATTCATCCCTGATGGGTTGTTCCTGGTTAAGAGTAGGAACATTGTGATCTGCCGTAGCGACAATCTGTTTTGGCCTGAAAACTTCAAGATTTCTTGCTTCGAGTTCTGCAAAAGCCTGAGGACTGGTAACCTCATGAATCAGATGTTTGTCTATATAAATAATTTGAGGTCCGTTGGGAATAGTTTCTACAACGTGAGCATCCCAGACTTTGTCAAAAAGTGTCTTTTTATTCTTGTTCATTTTCAATTTTCCTTGATTTTAAAATCAATTACTATCCTATTTTTCGGCTGCTGGTTTCGATCATCATATACAAATCATCATTTTTCACCTCTTTTTTCATATCAGCAATTTTTAAAAACTCCTGATACAGGTAATCAAGCTCATCTTTGGTGATATCATAACCGATATGTTTAAACCGGTAAGCTAAGGCAGAACGCCCGCTTCTTGCTGTAAGAATAATGGATGAAGCATTCACCCCTACTTCTGCAGGATCTATAATTTCATACGTTTCCCTGTTTTTAATAACACCATCCTGATGAATTCCTGAGCTATGGGCAAAAGCATTAGCTCCGACAATGGCTTTATTCGGCTGCACCGGCATTCCCATCAGGTCAGAAACCATCAAACTCATTTCATTAAGCATTCTTGAGTCAATATCTGTGTAAAGATGTAAGTCTTTATGCTGCTTTAAAATCATGACGACTTCTTCCAGAGCAGTATTTCCGGCTCTTTCTCCTAACCCGTTGATCGTACATTCGATCTGACGTGCCCCGTTGACAGCTCCGGCAATTGAATTAGCTGTAGCCAATCCCAAATCATTGTGACAATGACATGACAAAACTGCTTTTTCGATGCCTCTTACATTTTCCTTCAGGTATTTTATTTTTTGGCCATATTCTTCAGGAAGGCAATAACCGGTAGTATCTGGGATATTCAGGACTGTAGCTCCGGCTTTGATCACTTCTTCACAAACCTTTGCCAGGTAGGCATTATCTGTTCTTCCAGCATCTTCTGCATAAAATTCTACATCTTCCACATAACTTTTGGCATATTTTACAGCTTCTACAGCTCGTTCAAGGATATCTTCCCTTGTTGAATTGAATTTATATTTAATATGAGAATCTGAAGTTCCGATTCCGGTATGGATACGTGGCCTTCTTGCAAATCTTAGCGCTTCAGCGGCTACATCTATATCTTTTTTATTGGCTCTTGTCAGTCCGCAAACTTTGGCGTTTTTTACCAGTTTTGAAATTTCTGAAACGGATTCAAAATCTCCGGGGCTTGAAATTGGAAAGCCTGCTTCTATTACATCAATCCCTAGCTTATCAAGCCTTTCTGCTATCATTAGTTTTTGTTTCGTATTCAGTTTACATCCGGGAACCTGTTCCCCATCCCTCAGCGTAGTATCAAAAATTTCGATTTTTTCGGAATTCATAATGAAGTTTTTTACTTAATTTTGATCAAAACTACTGCTTACAATATTTTTTTGTTTTCATTTGTTCTGAAAATTACAATATTCAAAGGCTGGCGAAATAACCATATTTATTTAATAATCAATAAATTATATTTTACAAATTTACAATGGCAGAATTGCAGAAAGATTTTTTGTTTGTCCTGATTAAGTCATTAGCCACTTCTGAAAAACGACAGTTCAAGCTGTACGTGAATCGTCTTGGAATTAATGTTGATGCTAAATTTCTGCTCCTCTTCTCGGAACTGGATAAGATGAAGGAATATGATGAGCACATTATCATTGAGAAAAAAATTTCCACCAAACAGCAGCTTTCCAACCTGAAGGCCCATCTGTATAAGCAGATTCTGGTGAGCCTCAGAATGAATCCAAGCCATCAGAATTACAGGATACAACTTCGGGAACAGTTGGATTTTGCTAATATCCTATACCAAAAAGGTCTTTACAAGCAGGCTTTAAAAATATTGGACAAAACCAAACAGTCTGCCTTGGAACTGGATGAGAAAAGTATTGCTTCCGAAATCATCGATCTTGAAAAAGTAATTGAGTCGCAGTTTATTACCCGAAGTATAAAAGGGCGGGCTGATGAACTTATTGAGCAATCTACAGAGATTAGCCGACAGAATCATTATGCAACGGAACTTTCCAATCTTTCCCTGAAATTGTACAGTGAAATGCTGACGTATGGCTATGTAAAAAATGATACGGACCGTGAGAAAGTACTGGAACTTTTTAATGATCAAATCAAAAAAATAAAACTGGAAAAACTGAATTTCACGGAAAAACTATGGTATTTCAAAGCTCATGTGTGGAAAAATCAGTTGCTTCAGGATTACAAATACACCTTAAAATACGCCTACCAATGGGTAGATCTTTTCCATAAAAAACCGGAGATGATCTTTAGCCATCCGGTGTGGTATATCAAAGGGAATACCTACCTGCTTAAAATCCTGTTTCTATATGGAAATATTGATATTCTGGAAGAACATTTCGAGAATTTCAATACAACCGTCAATGCTGAGAATTTTGCCCAGAATGAAAATCTTCAGGCTTTAATTTTCCTTACCCACTACAATACTTTAATGAATATTCATTTTGTGAAAGGCGAATTTTTTGCAGGCACAAAGCTTATTCCTGAAATTGAACTTAAAATGGAAAGGCTTCGGGAAAGAATTGATGAACACCACTTTATGATCCTTTACCTGAAAATGGCCGCGATGTTTTTCGGAAGTAAAAACTTTGAAAAATCCATTGAATATTCGATGAAGGTGGTTGAATGCAAAGGAAACGTACAGGAAGATCTTCTTTTCCATACAAGAATGCTCATTTTAATGGCTAAATATGAATCCGGAAATGATGAAGATTATGATGAGTTCATCAACTCAACGCTGAAATTTGCAAAAAAAATGAAAAAACCTGAAGCCTTTCATTTTGAAAGCATTCAGTTTTTTAAGAACATCAACAACTTGGTTTTAAATAAACAACAGAAATCATTTGAAGCTTTCGATGAAGTCCTTGAAGGCTTTTCTAAAAACGAATATTATAGGAGATCACTGTTTTATATTGACATCCATGGATGGGTACAATCTAAAGTAAGAAATGTGGATGTGATTGAAATTATCAAACAGAAAGTACAGTATAAAAGGAAAAGCTAAAAATTGGTGGCCGTGAGAATTCATCAGCCACCAGTGCTATTAAATACTTTCTATAAATTTCAAAGCATTTTTATAACTGATCTTTTCCATGATTTCAGGAGAAAAATCCTTTTCAATTCTGCTGTTGATTGCATTCAGTGCTACTGCATCATCATATCCTTCAAAGAAAAAAGGATAACGTGATTTATCAGGGTGGTTTTTGCAATAGAAAAAATCAGCACCGTAGGCAATAGCATCTTCTCCTCCCAAATCCAGTCCGTATTGAATATGTTCGTATAGTTTTTCCGGGTTGGTTTCATCTACACAGTTTCTGATAAAATTAAGACCTATCAGACCTTTTCTTTTGATAATTTCTTTAGCCAGTTCATCCGGAAGATTCCTGTTTTTGTCATGAACTGTCCGGTAATTGGAATGGCTTGCCAGAATAGGAATGTTGTAATTTTTCTGATCAATATAATTAAGAATACCATAGGCCAGCTGATCGCTTGTGTGGGCGAGATCAATAGGAATTTTTCTGTCTGAAATATAATCTAACAGAACTTTTCCATCTTCTTTCAATCCCGCCTCAGAATTATTCCCGCCTCCAAAACGGTTTTCTGTATGATGGGTAATTCCCAGATAAAGAATTTTCTGTGTCTTTTCAATGATGGCTTCCAGGTTTTTAAATCCTGATTCTAAAGGCTCATCTTCTCCGCAAAAACCAGACGCATTTTCAATAGAAGCAATGACGCCTACCCTGTTTTCATTTTCCTTATTTTTGTAATTTTCGCCTTCAAATAAGAAGAAATTTTCATTTTTCAGCATCTCTGAAAATAGGTGACTCTGTTTGGCAGCATCCTCCGTACTGTTGGCACCAGTCGCGGAGTATATGGCCATTACCTGGAGTTTCACATGTCCCTCTTTTAAATAAGGGAGCGAACAGCCTAGTTCTTTATCATCAATTGTAGCGCCCGGGCTTAATAAATGGCATAATAAATCGCAGTGCAGGTCAATATTAAAGTTTTTCATATCATTATACATCTTATCATTTCTTTTTTGAATCAGTGTCAGATTTTCCACAGACAGAACATCCCAGTTTCGGAGCTTTCTTACTGGAAAACACTAAAGTATGGGGGTATTTCTCCGTGAAAAAATTAGGCTAAGAATGAATACATTTAAAATCACAAATCCAATTTTCAAGATTCAACCGTAATTCTTATTTCAAATATACTTTAAATATAGCATATTAACTAAAAAATGCGTATTTTTGCCTCTTAAAATTTCTTAGTAAACAATGATAAAAATTACACTTCCAGACAATAGTGTCAAAGAATTTGAAGGAGAAGTTACTCCTTTAGATGTGGCGAAATCTATAAGCGAGGGATTGGCTAGAAATACCATCTCCGCAGTTGTAAACGGCAAACAAGTAGAAACCACCACACCTATAACCACGGATTCAACGGTACAATTGTTAACCTGGAATGATGATCTTGGAAAGAAAGCCTTCTGGCATTCTTCGGCTCACCTTTTGGCGCAGGCGATCCTTGAATTTTATCCCAATGCTAAGTTGACCATCGGTCCGGCCATTGAAAGTGGATTCTATTATGATGTAGATTTTGGGGACGAAAATTTATCTGAAAAAGATTTTGAGAAGATTGAAAAGAAAGTGTTGGAAAATGCAAAGAAAGCCTCCACGTTCTCTCTATATCCAGTTTCTAAAGAAGAAGCATTAAAAACATACGCAGATAATCCTTACAAAGTAGAGCTTATTTCTAATCTTAATGATGGAGAGATCACTTTTGTAACACATGATAACTTCACAGATTTATGTCGTGGAGGACATATTCCGAATACGGGAATTGTGAAAGCTGTTAAGATTTTAAATGCAGCCGGAGCTTACTGGAGAGGAAATGAAAAAAATCCTCAATTAACAAGAGTTTATGGTATTTCTTTCCCTAAACAGAAAGACCTTACTGAATATCTTGAATTATTAGAAGAAGCTAAAAGAAGAGATCATAGAAAGCTAGGTAAAGAATTAGGAATTTTTGCTTTCTCTGAAAAAGTGGGCGCAGGTTTACCTCTTTGGCTGCCAAAAGGGACTGCTTTAAGAAAAAAATTAGAGAATTTCCTTTCTGATGCTCAGAAAAAAGGAGGTTACGAATTTGTAATGTCACCGCATATCGGTTCAAAAGAATTGTATGTAACCTCAGGACACTGGGATAAATATGGTGCAGATAGCTTCCAGCCTATCAAAACGCCAAATGAAGGAGAAGAATTCATGCTGAAGCCAATGAACTGCCCTCACCACTGTGAAATTTACAAAACTTCACAATGGAGCTACAGGGATCTTCCAAAGAGATATGCAGAATTTGGTACTGTTTACAGATATGAGCAAAGTGGAGAGCTTCACGGGCTGACAAGAGTTCGTGGATTTACTCAGGATGATGCTCACCTTTTCTGTACTCCGGATCAGCTTTCAGAGGAATTTGAAAAAGTAATTGATTTAACGCTTTATGTTTTTAAATCATTAGGTTTTGAAGATTTTGTTACTCAGGTTTCGTTAAGAGATCCTGATAACAGAGAAAAATATATCGGTTCTGATGAAAATTGGGAAAAAGCCGAAAATGCGATCATCAACGCAGCAGAGAAAAAAGGTTTGAAAACAATTGTAGAATATGGCGAAGCTGCATTCTACGGTCCGAAACTGGATTTCATGGTGAAAGATGCATTGGGAAGAAAATGGCAGCTTGGAACGATCCAGGTTGACTATAACTTACCTGAAAGATTTGATCTCCACTATATTGGAAACGATAATGAGAAACATAGACCGGTAATGATCCACAGAGCTCCATTTGGTTCTATGGAACGTTTTATCGCGATCTTATTAGAGAATACGGCAGGAGATTTCCCATTATGGCTAAGCCCTGATCAGTTTATTATTTTACCGATCAGTGAAAAATACGTAGATTATGCAAAAAAAGTTTCACAATTTTTAGAAAATCACGATATTAGCGGTCTGATTGACGACAGAAATGAGAAAACGGGTAAAAAAATCCGTGATGCAGAATTGAAGAAGATCCCATTCATGCTTGTTGTAGGTGAAAATGAGGAGAATGACGGCACGATTTCTGTAAGAAGACGTGGAGAAGGAGATCTGGGAGTGATGAATATGGAAGATTTCGTCAATTATTTTAAGAAAGAAGCAGCAATATAATATTGCTAAATAGAAAGTTAACCAATAAAATTTAATACAATAGCACAAAGATTTAACAACAGGGGCCCACAGAGACGTCCTGTACAGGAGGACCTACACTTGATCAACGATAAAATTCGTGTGAGAGAGCTTCGTTTAGTGGGCGATAACGTAGAGCCGGGAATTTATCCAATCGATAAAGCAAGACAATTTGCTGCAGAACAAGAATTGGATCTGGTAGTAATTTCCGATAAGGCAGAACCGTTTATTGCAAGAATATTAGAATACAAAAAATTCTTATATGAGCAAAAGAAAAAGCAGAAAGAACTTAAAGCCAAGCAAATAAAAGTGGTGGTAAAAGAGATCCGTTTCGGACCTCAGACTGACGACCATGATTATGAATTTAAGAAGAAACATGCTGAAAAATTCCTTGAAGAAGGTTCTAAATTGAAAACCTACGTTTTTTTTAAGGGACGTTCAATTATCTTTAAAGACCAGGGAGAGATCCTTCTTCTAAAACTTGCTCAGGAACTGGAGCACGTAGGAAAGGTAGATCAGCTGCCAAAGCTTGAAGGAAAAAGAATGATTATGATGATGAGTCCTAAAAAACCAGCTAAATAGTTTTAGCAGACCCAGCGTCTGTTTCCTATCATATAAAACCTCAAAATATTTTGAGGTTTTTTTTTGTTTTGAAATTTTATTAAGTTATTATTAAATATTATCCTACATCAATATCCCGTGAAAGATATTGATATACCTTTGTATTGTAAATAATAAACAATACTATTCGTTATATTATTAATAACTTAAAAGAAAAAAAACAATGAGTACACTTACACTACAAGACGGAACGGAGATTTATTATAAAGACTGGGGAAAAGGACAACCGGTATTCTTTCACCATGGATGGCCTTTATCCAGTGACGATTGGGATGTACAGATGTTATTCTTCCTAGAGCAGGGTTACCGGGTTATTGCCCACGACAGAAGAGGTCATGGGAGATCTACACAAACTGCTGATGGACATGATATGGACACTTATGCATCAGATGTTGCAGAAATTGTTACAGCGCTGGATTTAAAAGATGTCATTCATGTAGGCCATTCTACAGGTGGTGGTGAAGTGATCAGATATGTAGCACAGCATAGCAAGGGAAGAGCTTCAAAGGCTGTTTTAATAAGTGCAGTAACACCTATTATGATTAAAACTGAAAACAATCCCAACGGGATCCCAATGTCTGTTTTTGATGAAATCCGTCAGAATACAGCCACTCAGAGACCACAGTATTTTGTAGATTTTTCGCTGGCATTCTACGGTTATAACAGAGAAGGAGCCAAAGAATCTGAAGGAATCCGCAGAAACTGGTGGAGACAGGGAATGATGGGTTCTATCAAGGCTCATTACGACTGTATCAAGGCTTTTTCTGAAACCGATTTCACAGAAGATCTTAAAAATGTAGAGGTGCCGGTATTGGTATTACATGGCGAAGATGATCAAATTGTTCCCTATGAAATTACTGGTGTAGTAGCGGCTCAACTTGTTAAAAACGGGAAATTGATTACATACCCGGGATTTCCTCATGGGATGCCAACTACAGAAGCTGCAACGATTAATAAAGACCTGTTGGAGTTCTTCAAATCATAGAATTTAATTTTCAATATGATATCAATCGAACAGCAGGTACAGATATCTGCTGTTCGATTTGTGAAATCCTCTACCCCATTCTGACAAATGAAAATATCAAAGCTCCTACAGCTAAAGAAATTATTATAAAATCCATGGTGCTGGGAAAAGATTGATGTTTTTTTTGTATCTTTGCCAACTGTAATTCCTAAGTATTACGAGGAATCAAGGACAAGATATTGATAACAAAACAATAAAAAAGCAGAACAATGCCAAAATTAAAAACGAAATCAGGTGCTAAAAAGCGTTTTAAACTTACCGGAACTGGTAAGATTAAAAGAAAAAATGCTTTCAAAAGCCACATCTTGACAAAGAAAGAAACTAAGCAAAAGAGAAATCTTACGCAAACTTCTTATGTTGCAAAAGTGGACGAGAAAAGTGTTAAACGTCAATTAGCAATTAAGTAGTTTTTATAAATCTATATTCGGTTTATAAGAATTCAAACAAATTCAACAATTTAACCCTGAAACGGTGCCACTAAGTGAATGAATAGTGAAAAGATAATAATTAAGATTTTTCATTATTTACTTTTAATTCTAAATTAAAAAATTCCGCCCTTTTCAAAAAAACAATTTAAATTATGCCAAGATCAGTAAATGCAGTAGCTTCAAGAGCTCGCAGAAAGAAAATTATTAAGCAAGCTAAAGGTTTTTTCGGTAGAAGAAAGAACGTTTGGACTGTAGCTAAAAACGCGGTAGAAAAAGCAATGCAATATGCTTACCGTGGAAGAAAAGAGAAAAAGAGAAATTTCAGATCACTTTGGATTACTCGTATCAACGCGGGTGCCAGAGAGCATGGAATGTCTTACTCTCAATTTATGGGAGCTCTTAAAAAGAACAACGTTGAGCTTAACAGAAAAGTTTTAGCAGATTTAGCAATGAATCACCCTGAAGCTTTCAAAGCAGTTGTAGATCAAGTAAAATAATGTAGAATTTTTTGTTATCAATATAATCCCGGGCTTTGCTCGGGATTTTTTTGTGCCTACCATTTTGTAACTTTTTTTCATTAAAAATAACGTACTGTAGATTAAATTTCGCCCTTTTAAACTTATTAAAAAAAATAAGGATCTATTAGAGAATTTTTCCTTTTTGCATAAAATAAAATTGATTTTTATTATCTACATTTGTTGAATTATTAAATCTATAAAAATTTAGTTAAAAGTGAAAAAAATAACGACTATTTTACTCCTTTCTTTATCAGCTTATAGCCTTCAGGGTCAGAATTTTATACAGGCTTACCAGACCAGAGTAAATAAAGTATCTCAGGCCAATATTACCGCCAACCTTCAGGGTTTTGGGAACCTGGGTGTAAAAACAACAGGTTCAACAGAAAACACGAATGCACTGAATTGGCTTAAAGCAAAATATCAGTCTTACGGGTACGATGCAAGCCAAATCACAGAAGATAGTTTCACTTATAATGGCAATATTTCAAAAAATTTAATCATCACCAAAACAGGAACCGTCTACCCTGATACCTACGTGATTATTTGTGGGCATTATGATACGGTTACCGGCCCGGGAGTAAGTGATAATGGCAGCGGAACATCTATCCTTCTTGAAGCGGCCAGAATCTTAAAAGATGTTCCTACAGATTATTCTGTGAAATTTATTCATTTTTCCGGTGAGGAGCAGAATCTTTTGGGAAGTACACATTATGTAAATAATGTTGTTTTCCAGAATAATGTGCGTCAGCTTAATCTGAAAGTTGTATTCAATATTGATCAGGTAGGAGGACAACTGGGAAATTTAAACAATAATATCAAGTGTGAAAGCGATCAGAGCGGACAAACCGGAAATAACGCAACTTCATTGGCGATGACGCAACAGTTAGCTACCTGTACCACATTATATTCTCCACTTCAGACAACTATGTCCAATGCATTTAATTCGGATTATATGCCATTTGAAAACAAAGGTGATATTATTACAGGCTTTTACGAAACAACAAGAAGTTATAATGAGCATACCGTCAATGATACTTTTGCCAATGTAGATCCTATCTACGTTTTTAATACCGGAAAGGCGGCTTTAGGTGCTTTACAGCACTTTGCAGGCGCTTCAACCATTACTTTAGCAACGGAAGATGTGCACACTGAAAATTCATTGGAAACAGTCAGGATCTATCCTAATCCGGCGCATGATTTCATTCATATAGAGCTGCCAAAGGATGATAAAAACTTTAAAGTTGAGATCAGTGATATGAACGGGAGATTGCTGCTGAATGCTGAAAACGAAAAGAGAATGAATACCTCGGCGCTTACCAATGGAGCGTATATGGTGACCGTAAAATCAGATAAAAATACCATAACCAGAAAAATCATTATAGAAAAATAATCACACACCAACATAAGCAATCACACACCCATCCAAAATATTTAATATGAAAAAACTTACCACATTTTTATGCACTGCGTTAGCGGTCGGAAACGTCAGTGCCCAGACCCTCATTCAAGCTTATAAGAACAGGGCAGACCAGGTTACTCAAACCAACATTACCAACAATCTGCAGCAATTTTCCAATTTAGGAATTAAAACTACCGGATCTGTAAATAATGCCAACACCCTGACCTGGATCAAAAACAAGTACACTTCCTTTGGATATTCTGCCAGTCAGGTCGTGGAAGATCCTTTCACTTTTGGGAGTACCAGTTCCAAGAATCTGGTAATTACCAAAACAGGAACCGTTTATCCTAATAAGTATGTAATCATTTGCGGGCATTATGATACCGTTACTGGTCCAGGCACAAGTGATAACGGTAGCGGGACTTCTGTTATTTTAGAAGTGGCCAGAATTTTAAAGGATGTTCCTACAGAATACTCTATCAAGTTTATTCATTTCTCCGGAGAAGAACAGGGGCTGTATGGAAGTTCTCATTATGCCAATAACGTTGAGTTCCAAAGCGGCGTACGCAAGCTGGATATTAAATTGGTATTTAATCTTGACCAGGTAGGTGGTAAGATCGGAAATGTTAACAATAAGATTATCTGCGAAAGAGATACCGCCGGGCAATCAGGAAATAATGCTGCTTCCAATACCATAACACAGCAGCTGGCAACATGCACTACGCTGTACTCCCCTCTTCAGACCAGCATTTCTAACGCCTATTCATCTGATTATATGCCTTTTGAACAAAAGGGAGATGTAATCACAGGTTTTTATGAATATACCAGAAGTTATAATGAGCATACAGCCAATGACACATTTGCCAATGTAGATCCTGTCTATGTATTTAAAGTAGCCAAAGCTGCCGTAGGGGCAATGCAGCACTTTGCAACGGCATCTTCAACGGTTTCTGCTATTTCTGCGTCTAAGGAAAAGCCACTACAGACATTGGAATCAGTAAAAGTATATCCAAATCCAGCGAAAGATGTTTTAAATATTGAACTGCCGGATTTAAGAACAAAAAACTTTAGTGTTGAAATCACTGATTTGGCGGGACTTCCTATGTTGAAAGAAGAAAATCAGACTCTGATTAACATTTCACGCTTAGAAAATGGCGTTTATCTATGTACTGTAAAGACGGAAGGTTCCAGCGTTACAAGAAAGATCATTATAGAGAAATAAATCATCATTATTAGGTCCTGGCTTTTAAACCAGGACTTTTTACAATTCAGTTTTATCACCAACCACTTCATCATAAAATATAATTAACATGAAAAAAACAATCACTCTTCTGTCGGTTATTCTGGCAGTATCCAGCAGTAAAGCCCAGAGTTTTATTCAGGCTTATCAGGACAGGGCCAATCTGGTTTCACAGACCAATATTACCACGAACTTACAGCAGTTCTCTAATCTTGGAATCAAAACAACCGGTTCTACCAATAATGCCAGTGCATTAACATGGATAAAAAATAAATACATTTCCTATGGATATTCTGCCAGCCAGATCGTAGAGGATCCTTTCACCTTTGGAAGTACCAGTTCTAAAAATCTGGTGATTACCAAGACAGGAACGGTTTATCCTAATAAATACGTAATCATCTGCGGGCATTTTGACAGCATTAACGGTCCTGGAGTGAATGACAACGGCAGTGGGACTTCTATCATCTTAGAGGCCGCAAGGATCTTAAGAAATGTTCCTACAGAGTATTCAATTAAATTCATCCATTTCTCCGGTGAGGAGCAGGGATTGAGGGGAAGCACCCATTATGTGAATAATGTGGCCTACCAGAATGGAACAAGGATATTGGATATCAAGTTGGTATTTAATCTTGATCAGGTAGGAGGCGTTATGGGCAATAACAATAATACGGTTTACTGCGACCAGGATCAGGCGGGACCTACAAGTAATAATGCGGCCGCAGCAGCAGTAACCCAACAGCTTAGAAACTGTACAACCCTGTACTCTCCACTTCAGACGGCTGTAGATCCGGCAGAAGATACAGATTACATTCCTTTTGAAAGAAAAGGTGAAATCATCACGGGCTTTTTTGAAAGAATAAGAAGCAGCTATCCGCACACTTCCAATGATACCTTTGCCAATACAGATCCTGTGTATATTTTCAAAATAGGAAAAGCAACCGTAGGCGCTTTACAACATTTTGCCGTTGCTACTTCTGTCAATTCACTTGTGATGAATACAAAAGAAACTGTTTCCTCTCATGCTCTTGAAGCAGTATCTATCTACCCTAATCCGTCGAAAGATACCGTTAATATCGAACTTCTGGATACGCATATCAAAGAGTTCAGCTTTGAAATTACAGCGCTTTCCGGAAAAGTACTTTTAAAAAAGGATAATGAAACAAAAATTAATGTTTCAGGGCTGCCTGAAGGAGCCTATATCGGTGTTATCAAAGCTGATGGGCAGACGGCGGTACGAAAAATTCTGATTGAGAGATAATCTGAATATTTATATCTAAATTATATGGCAGGAAGGATGACTTCCTGCTTTTTTATTGAATGACTTCCGTATGTGATCATCTTTTCTGCTTATTGATCCCTACTCCGAAGAACTTCCTCTATATCCTCCATAGAAAATCCTTTCGCTTTCAGCAAAATCAAAAAGTGATACATCAAATCGGCGGCTTCATTTTTGAAAAGATCATCATTGCTATCTTTCGCTTCAATAACCAGTTCTACGGCCTCCTCGCCTACTTTCTGAGCCATTTTATTGATTCCTCTCTGATAAAGGGAATAAGTATAAGAGCCTTCGGTCTTGCGATCAATTCTATTGGCTATTTTCGCTTCCAACTCATACAGGAAACCTTTGTTATCTTTTTCACCAAAACAGCTGAAACTTCCGGTGTGGCAGACTGTATTTTTAGGCACTGCCTGGATTAAGATCGTATCCTGATCACAGTCTATATTTATGTTTTTTACCGTTAAAAAATTACCTGATTCTTCTCCTTTGGTCCAAAGGCGGTTTTTGGAACGGCTGAAAAAGGTGACAATGCCTTCTTTTTCTGTTTTTTCAAAAGCCTCTTCATTCATGTAGCCAAGCATCAGTACCTGCTGTGTTCTGCTGTCCTGAATAATTACCGGAACAAGGCCATTACTTTTTTCAAAATCTATTTTCATCGTACGGAAATTTTTTGAGTTCTTAATTGTTTTTTTAATTCTTGAACAGGCACCTCATTAAAGTGGAAAATACTGGCTGCCAATGCACCTGTGGCTTTTGTCTCATTAAATACTTGAACAAAGTCATTGGCACTTCCCGCTCCTCCGGAAGCAATTACAGGAATGCTTACGGCCTCAGAAACCAGCTTCGTAATACGGATATCGAATCCATTTTTTGTTCCGTCACCATCCATGGAGGTCAAAAGAATCTCCCCTGCACCTAAAGATACCACTTCTTTCGCCCACTCTATTGTGTTCAGGTTGGTGGCTACTTTTCCTCCTCTTACATAGACAAGGTCTGATCCATGGGTCAACCTCGTGTCTATGGCTACAACGATGCACTGGCTTCCAAATTCTTTTGAAAGTTTATGAATCAGTTGTGGATTTTTAACAGCCGAAGAATTAATGCTGATCTTGTCTGCTCCGGCTTCCAGAAGTTTCCTGACATCTTCTGCAGAGGAAATCCCTCCTCCAACTGTAAAAGGAATACTCAGGTTTCGTGCAATATCTTTCACCAAACCAACAAATGTTTTTCGGTCTTCCAATGTAGCTGTAATATCCAGGAAAACCAGTTCATCAGCACCTTCCTGCTCATATTTTACGGCAAGTTCTATGGGGTCTCCGGCATTGCGTAAACCTTCAAAATTGACGCCTTTTACCGTCGTTCCGTCTTTGATATCCAGACACGGAATAATTCTTTTTTTAAGCATTTTCAATAAATTCCTGAAGTTGTTGTAATTGTATTTTTCCCTCGTAAATAGCCTTTCCTATAATGGTTCCCGAACATCCGATTTCCTTCATTCTTTCAACATCTTCTATGCATGAAATACCACCACTGGCTGTAAGTTTCACCGTTGTTTTATTCAAAATCTCTTTGTACAGATCTGTTGAAGGGCCTTCCAGCATTCCGTCCTTTGAAATATCCGTGCATATGGTCTGAAGTATTCCTTTTTCCTGATAATTCAAAAGAAAATCGATAATATCCAAGCTGCTTTCTTCCTGCCATCCGGACGTTTTTATTTTTCTGTTTTCGCAATCGGCTCCAAGAATAATCTTTTCGCTCCCATACTTTTTAATCATTTCCAGGCAGAATTCCTGATCCTGAACAGCAATACTCCCAAGCGTGATCTGCTTTGCCCCAGAATTAAAAGCAGTTTCTATATCGTTTCCCGTTTTTAACCCGCCTCCAAAATCGATATGAAGTGATGTTTCCCTGGAAATATTCTCCAAGACTTTCTGGTTCACAATATGTTTAGATCTGGCTCCGTCCAGGTCTACAAGGTGAAGAAACTGAATTCCGTAACTTTCAAATTCCTTAGCAATTTCTACCGGATCTTCACTGTATATTTTTTTTGTGGCATAATCTCCTTTTGAAAGGCGCACACACTTTCCGTCAATAATATCAATGGCTGGAATAATTTTCATCATTTATAATTTAATAAAGTTGTTTAATATCTTACTGCCCACCGTCCCCGATTTTTCCGGGTGAAACTGTACGGCAAAAAAATTATCTCTCTGCAGCGAAGCACTGAACGGCAAAATATACCCACATCCCGCCACTGTAGCATCTGCCAGACCGCAATAATAACTGTGAACAAAATACACATCGCTGTTTTCCTCAACTCCTGAAAAAAGAGGACTTTTAAGATTAGAAATGGTATTCCAGCCCATATGGGGAACCAGATCTTCGGGTGGAAATCTTTTAACATCAACATCAAAAATTCCCATTCCTCTTACATTTCCTTCTTCATTATCTCCACACATCAGCTGCATTCCCAGACAAATGCCCAGAACAGGTTGTTTCAAGGCAGGAATAAGCAGATCAAGGCCTTTTTCTTTCAATACTTTCATTGTTGATGAAGCTTCTCCTACTCCCGGAAAAATAACTTTATCCGCTTTCAGAATCAGTTCGGGATCATCGGTAACTATGGATTCAATATTCAATCGTGCCAGTGCATTTTGAACTGAACTCACATTTCCTCCGTTATATTTTATTAATGCAATCATCTTATAAGCTTCCTTTGGTTGATGGTAAATTATAATTGCTATCTGACTGGTTTACCGCTATTTTAACAGCTTTCGCAAATGCTTTGAATACAGCTTCTATTTTGTGGTGTTCATTACCGCCTTCCGCTTTGATATTCAGATTGGATCTGGAAGAATCTGTAAATGACTTGAAAAAGTGAATAAACATTTCTGTAGGAACATCCCCTATTTTTTCTCTTTTGAAATCCACATCCCAAACCAGCCACGGCCTGCCTCCGAAATCGATTGCCGCCTGGGCCAGACAATCATCCATAGGAAGCAGAAATCCATATCTTTCAATTCCTTTTTTATTTCCCAATGCTTTTAAAAAGGCTTCTCCCAAAGCAATTCCCGTATCTTCAATCGTGTGGTGCTCATCAACCTGAAGATCTCCATTGACTTTTATTTTTAAATCCAAATTTCCATGTTTTGAAATCTGTTCCAACATGTGATCAAAAAAATGAAGTCCCGTTGAAATTTCAGAAGTTCCGTTTCCGTTAAGATCTATTTCAATATCGATTTCGGTTTCATTGGTTTTTCTATAGACTTTTGCCTTTCTGGATTCCTGTTTTAAAAACGAATAAATACCGTTCCAGCTGTCTGTACTGAGCGTCGCATTCTCATTAAAGCTTTCATTGAGGAAAATAGATTGAGTTCCCATGTTTTTAGCTAGTTGAACATCTGTACTTCGATCACCAATTACATAGGAGTTTTCAAGATCATAACTTCCATACATATATTTTGAAAGCATCCCGATTCCCGGTTTTCTGGTCGGGAGATTTTCATGTTCGAAGCTTTTATCGATCAGAATATCGCTGAAAATAATGCCTTCATTTTCGAATGTTTTCAACATTTTTTCCTGAGGTTTTATAAAATCTTCAAAGGGAAAACTTTCAGTTCCCAAACCATCCTGATTAGTCACCATCACCAGTTCGTAATCCATTTCTCTGACGATTTTGGAAAGGTTCTGAAAAACTCCGGGATAAAACTCAAGCTTTTCCAACGAATCTACCTGGAAATCTACCGGCGGTTCTACGATAAGTGTTCCGTCACGGTCTATGAACAATACTTTTTTCATGATTCTATTCCTTTTAAAACATTGACTAATTTTTCATTTTCTTCACGGGTTCCTACATTGATCCTGATGCAGTTTGGAATTGCAGGTGCTCTTTGACTGGTTAAAACTTCTTCTTCAAGCATCTTCTCATACACTTTTTGACCGTCCTTCATTTTAATCAGAAAGAAATTGGCATCTGTCGGAAATACCTTTTCAATACAATCTATCTTTTTAAACTCTTCTTTTAACCATTCTCTTTCCTTTAAGACATTTTCAACGTTTTCTTTGAGTTTGTTTTCATCTTCCAATAGGTTTAGAATAAGCTCCTGACTAAGGGAATTGACGTTATAAGGTGCTTTTACGGTATTAATAAAACGGATGATTTCCTCAGAAGCATAGGCTGTTCCTACCCTTGCTCCCGCTGTTCCCCAGGCTTTTGAAAAAGTCTGAAGGACAATTACATTAGGATATTGGGCAAGCCACTCAATTCCTGATTTCTTTCCTGAAAATTCGATATAAGCTTCATCGATGACAACAATACCTTCAAAATTCTGAATGAAAAACTCAATATCCTCTACACTGTTTCCCGTTGGATTATTGGGCGAACACAGAAAGAAAATTTTAATCTGACGTTCCTGAGTGACCTTTAGAAAATCATCTTTTACAATTTCAAAATTTTCATCCAGATCCAATTTTATCACTTCATTTTCATTGACTGCGGCATAAAAACCGTACATCGCAAAAGAAGGATTCATCATCAGAATGGCATCTTTTTTAGGCTCACAGAAGATTTTAATGGTTAAATCGATCAATTCATCACTTCCATTTCCTATGGCGATCTGCGCCGGAGAAAGATTTTTAAGGCTTGCTAATTTATTTTTAAGCTTTTTCTGAGACGAATCCGGATACCTGTTGAATTCCCCGAACGGACATTCATTAGCGTCCAGCAATACCGGAGCATTAAACTCATTGTGATCCCTGAAACTGATATAAGGCTGTAACTTTAGTATATTCTCTCTTACTAAACTGTTGATATTGAATTTTTTCATTGTATTATTTTAATCTAATAGATACTGCATTTTTGTGGGCGATAAGACCTTCGGCCTCGGCCATTATTTCTATTGTCTTTCCTATGTTTTTAAGACCTTCCCGGGAAAGGTGCTGGAATGTAATTTTCTTAACAAAACTGTCGAGAGAAACCCCGCTGTAGTTCTTTGCATAAGCATTCGTAGGTAAGGTATGATTGGTTCCGCTTGCATAATCTCCTGCACTTTCACAGGAATAATTTCCCAGGAAGACAGATCCTGCATTCACAATAACCGGAATAGACTTCTCAAAATCTTCCAAAGCCAGAATAAGGTGTTCCGGAGCATAGAGGTTACTGAATTGCAAAGCTTCTTCAACAGAATTGATCAGAATAAAAAGACTATGATCCAGAGCCTGACGGGCCATTTCATTTCTTGGAAGCTTTGCCACCTGTTTTTCGACAGCTTCAATGGTTTCGGTGAAAATTTTGAGATCTGTAGTGATAAAAACCACCTGGCTATCGCTTCCGTGTTCCGCCTGTGACAGAAGGTCTGCGGCACAAAAATCCGGAACTGCCTGACTGTCTGCAATCACAAGAACTTCGCTTGGTCCCGCTGGCATGTCAATAGCTACACCATAACGCTGCGCATATTCCTTAGCAGCAACAACAAACTGGTTTCCTGGTCCGAAAATTTTATAAACCTTTGGAATGCTTACTGTCCCTAAAGTCATTGCTGCAATAGCCTGTGCTCCACCCGTTTTGAATATTTTAGTAATACCACAAAGTTTGGCAGTGAACAGAATAGCAGGATTGATATTCCCATTGCTATCGGGTGGTGTACAAAGGATAATCTCCTTGCATCCTGCCAGATTTGCAGGTACAGCAAGCATGAGAACTGTTGAAAACAAGGGCGCAGTTCCCCCCGGAATATAGATTCCTACTTTTTCTACCGCTCTGTTTTCCCGCCAGCAGATTACTCCTTTTGTAGTTTCAATTTTTTCAGTCTCTGTTATTTGGGCAGCATGAAATTTTGAAATATTCTCTTTTGCCTGTCTGATGGCTTTTTTTAACGCTTCAGGAATTTCATTTTCGACATTTTGCCATTCAACTTCTGAAACCGCAATTTCTGGAGTTACTGCCTTGTCAAATTTCTTATTCAACTGAATCAGTGCATGGTCACCGTCTTTTTCTACGGCTGCAAATATTTCCTCAATCAGTCCGGAGATTTCTTCACGTTTAAAAACCGGTCTTTTTACAAGATCTGGCCAAGTTTCTCTTTCTGGATATCTGTATATTTTCATAATTAAATAACCATTTTATCGATTGGAATAATAAGAATGTCCTGTGCTCCGTTTTCTTTCAGCTCATCAATGACGTCCCAAAATCTTTCTTCATCAATCACTGAATGAATACTGCTCCAGCCTTTTTCTGCCAAAGGAATTACGGTAGGACTTTTCAAAACAGGAAGGACAGAAGCAATGTCTTTGATCTTTTCATTCGGAACATTCATCAGGATATACTTTGTATTTTTTGCTCTTAAAACAGACTGGATGCGAAACAGAAATTTATCGAGAATTACCTCTTTCTCAGTATTAAGTACAGACGTTTTTGCCAGAACCGCTTCTGATTTCAGAATGGTGATCGTCTCCCTCAATCCGTTTTTAAATAAAGTACTTCCGGAGCTTACTATATCACAAATACCATCTGCAAGTCCGATATTCGGGGCTATTTCAACTGAACCGGAAATGATGTGGATATCGGACTTGATTCCTTTTTGTTCGAGAAAATCCTTAAGGGTATTGGGATAAGAAGTGGCAATTTTTCTGCCCTGAAAGTAGGAAAGATCATCAGTTTCCACTTCTTTGGGAACGGCTAAGGAAACCCTGCATTTTGAGAATCCCAGTTTCTCAACAATCTGGATATTTTTCTGTTTTTCGGCTAAAAGATTTTCGCCAACGATGGCAACGTCTACCACTCCATCTTCGAGGTATTGAGGAATGTCTGAATTTCTGAGATACATGATCTCCATTGGAAAGTTGTCTACGGAGACTTTCAGCTGGTCTTTTCCGTTGTTGACGAAAATACCGCAGTCTTTGAGGAGCTGTAGGGATTCTTCGTAAAGCCTGCCGCTTTTCTGGATCGCAATTTTTAATTTACTCATTGTATTGTTTTTGGGGTCTGAGTAAATAAAAACTGATCTGTTGGATATTTTCCGGGAAGAATTTGGAAAACAAAAAAACCGTCTGTTTACTCAGACGGTTTTAATTATTTTGATTTTAACACATGTTTATATCAACCAATTCCGTCTTAGCAGAGATGATGATAATAATGATGAAGTGTTAAAAAATTCGGTTTCATTGTTTTGAATTGTGGTACAAATGTAGGATTTATTTTTAAACTGCAAAGTTTTTTTACAGAATTTTTTTGTAGAGATCCATCAACTGAGCTGCTATAGGCTCATCATTAAATCTCTGAACAAACCTGAAACTCTTTTCTGCACGGCGTTTTCTCTCGGATTCATTTTCCCAGAGAAATTTTATCTTGGCTCCAATGTCCTGATCATTTCCGGGATTGATGTAAACAGAGTCTTCTCCTCCTGCTTCCGGCAGGCAGCTTGTATTGCTGGTAATGGTTGCCGTTCTTGAGAAAAGCGCTTCTATAATAGGGATTCCAAAGCCTTCAAAAAAACTGGGATAGACAAAAATATCTGCCAGTTTATAGATCACTGCCAGCTCATCCATGGAAACTCCTTCCAGGAAGATCACTTGTTTATCCATCTTATTTTTTCTGATGAACGCTTCTACTTTTTTATAATAATTCGTCTTTCTTCCAACTACGACTAATGGAATTTCGCTTCCGTTGATTCCTTTAACAATACTTAAAAGATTTTTACGCTCTTCAATGGTTCCTACGTTCAGAATATAACGTTCCGGGAGGTTGAATTTATCTTTTACCGTCTGAATATATTCGTCCGACTGCTGTTCTTTAAAAGCTTTGTGACAGCCCTGATAAATGACTTCAATTTTGGTTTCAGGAACTTTTAGATAGGTAATAATATCTCTTTTGGTTTGTTCCGAAATAGCGATAATTTTATCTGCGGAAGCGGCTGCTTTTTTAAATTTCCACAGGTGTATTTTCCGGTCAAAAAAAGAATAGTATTGCGGGTATCTCATAAAGATCAGATCATGGATCGTCACTATTTTTTTGATGGGTTCTTTGCCCCATTTCAAGGGCAATTCGCCGGAGAGTCCATGGAATATGTCGGCGCCTTCTTTTTGGGCGTCTTTACCCATTTTAAGCTGTCGGGAAAGGTTTCCTTTCGAGGTTTCTACAAAGCGGACATCCGGTCTTTCAAGAATTTCTTTTCCACGTTCTGAACTGTTTTTGTTCAGCAGCAGGTATTCATTTTCGGGATAATACTGAGAAAGGATCCTGACCAGGTCTCTTGAATAATTGCCCAATCCGGACGTATTATGAAAAAAACGTTTTGCGTCGAAGGCAATCTTCATATGAATGTTTTTAATAAGCTTTATTAACGGTTTAAAGGTATAAATAAAATAAACCCTAAATGACTATTCAGGGTTTATTGTATAAATTTTAAAAATCAATCTTTAAAATTTAGAGAATATACAGCTTATACAGCTACATTATTCTCTCTTAAAGCCTCATTAAGAGATGTTTTTTTATCTGTTGATTCTTTTCTCTGACCGATAATCAATGCACATGGAACCTGGTATTCTCCAGCCGGATACTGTTTGGTATAGCTTCCCGGGATTACTACTGAACGGGCAGGCACTCTCCCTTTGATTTCAATAGGCTGGTCACCTGTAACATCAATAATTTTTGTGGAAGCAGTTAATACTACATTCGCACCCAATACAGCTTCTCTTTCTACGTGAACACCTTCTACTACGATACATCTTGATCCGATGAAACAATCGTCCTCAATGATCACCGGAGCTGCCTGTAATGGCTCTAATACCCCACCGATACCAACACCACCACTCAAGTGAACGTTTTTACCGATCTGTGCACAGCTTCCTACGGTAGCCCAAGTATCCACCATCGTTCCGGAATCTACATAAGCTCCGATATTGACATAAGAAGGCATCAAGATAACGCCCGATGCTACGAAAGATCCTTCTCTTGCAATGGCATGCGGTACAACTCTTACTCCTTTTTCAGCATAGTTTTTCTTCAAAGGAATTTTGTCATGAAATTCAAACGGACCTACTTCAATAGTTTCCATCTTCTGGATCGGGAAATACATTACTACAGCTTTCTTCACCCATTCATTCACCTGCCATCCGTTTTCTGTAGGCTCAGCTACACGAAGTTCTCCTGAATCCAATAAAGAAATAACCTCTCTTATGGTCTTCTTGCTGTCTTCGTTCTGTAATAAATCTCTATTATCCCAAATGTTTTCGATAGTTTGTTGTAACGACATGTTTCTTGTTTGATTTTAGTATACATTATTCCTGCAGCTTCCCGCAGTTTTGAAGGTCAAAAGTACAAAAGATTGTTTTAGTATACAAGTTCTGCTGAGAGCCCTCAATGGGAGTTATTCTCTGTTCGCTTTTTAAATATTATTCACAAATAATGAATTCCATTGTCTTTTCAACGTGTTTTTGCTGAATAATTCCTTTTGAATAATGAAGATTGAAACCTGTATTATATTTTGTTAAATAAGCAGTATTAATATCAGGTGTAAGCTCTTTGAGATCATCAGGAACGAGAGCTTTTATATTGAATATCTCCTCTCCACATTTGATCTGCCCTTGAGACTCTTCTAAAAAAGTATGGTACCAGCTTCGCTCTGCAAGTCCCCATGATCTGGCAAAAATTCGGTCATTAACGGTAACCATCCAGATTTCCAGGAAGGTGTTTCTCTGTTGTCCTGCCTTTATTTCAATAATATTGTGACTGTTGATGTAATCTAATGCTAAGTCTTTATTCATTGTTAATTTTTTACGAATCTAAAATGAAAAGAACAATTTAGCTAATTTATTATTTAGCCTGAATAAAATATTATTTGGATTGTTGATTTTCTGATGTTTGTTAGGGTATCATTTATTCGAGCATGCAGAGCCCTGTCAATGTTTAAAACCTTAACAGGTTATTTAAGAGTAGTTTTAGAGGCTTACTTTTTTCAGAGCATCATTGTATTGAGTGCTGCGATAAGGCATTCTTTATAACTTTTGGCTACGGCAATTTTATGGTCTTGGCACACAAGCTGGTTATCCTCGAAATATTCAATATTCGTTAAATTGACAATATAAGAATTGTGAACTCTCATGAATTCGTCAGGAAGACTTTCTATGAGGTCTTTAAGGGTTTTGTAGTAGATGTATTTTTTATTTGAGGTGGTATGGATTTCCACATAATTGCCCAAACCTTTGATGATGGTAATGTCTTTAAAGAACAATTTTACCAGTTTTTTATCTGTTTTAATAAAAGCAAAGGTCCGGTTCTCCATTCAATGATCAGTTTAAATAAGCAATTATAAAACTCTCTGAGCGTGAAGATAAGCTTTATTCCAGTATTTTTCGTTTAATGAAGAAATCATTACTCCTTTTGAAGTAGATGCATGGATAAATTTCACTTCGCCATCCGCTCCGATATCATGAACGATCCCTACATGAGAAACTCTGCTTCCCCCAGCTGTGGCAAAAAACAGAAGATCACCTGGCTTTACTTCTTTGATATCGATCTTTTGACCGGCATCAGCCTGATCTGTAGATCTGCGGGGCAATGAAAAATCATTTTCTTCAAAAACTTTTACAGTGAATCCGGAACAGTCAAAACCTGAAGAGGTATTTCCACCGAATTTATATGGTGCTCCGATATATTTTTCAGCATCTTTTAGGATATCGCTGACGGATCTGGAAATCTTCCCGTCAAATTTAGAATCCAGTTTTCTAAGGTTTTCAGCTTTTACGATAGTTTTCGTTCCCATATTCTTTTTAGAGGATGCATTTTTAGAGGATCCACAGGAAACTGCCAGAGCCGAAGCAATCAGCAGAATGGAAAACTGTTTTATTCTTAAGTTTTTTTCAAATAATCCCGGTCTCATAGTCATCTGATTTTAAATGAAGTAACTAATTATCCACAAATATACATTTTATATTTAAATTATATTATAAGTATACTACAACTATATAATAAATATATGTTAAAATATTGATTTCCTATATTTATTAGTATATTTGAATTCAATTTTACGATATGGCAACCTATGAAAGTTTAATAAAAATCAACGGAAGCGTAGGCGATCTGGTTTTTTACAGCCTGAACGGGAAAAATGTGGTGCGAAAAAAAAGCGGATTTAATAAAACAGCGTTCAAAAAAAGCCCTTCTTATGAGAAAGTAAGGCAGAACAGTTCAGAATTCGGACATTGTTCCAAAGCCGGAAAAACAATACGGAGCTGTATTGAAGGCTATATTAAGGAAGCTGGCGATCCATTGCTCTATCAGAAATTTGCAAAACTGATGACTGCCATAAAGGATCTTGATATTGTTTCGGAAAGAGGAAAAAGAACGGTCCAAAACGGTCTCATAACCCCGGAAGGATTAAAGTTACTTAAAGAATTCAGATTTGGAAAAAAAGGAAATATCTATCCGGAAGTATCTGTTCTGGAAGAAAATGATAACAAGACGCTCAACTTAGGAAGGCTACTATCCGGGGATGACATAGTAATCGTCACAATACAACCTGATCTTGAAGTATACTCCGCGGAATATTTTGAAGAAAGAATTTCTGTGGAACAGAAAACAGGCATCCCTTTTAAAAAGCATTTTTCAGAGGACATGTTCCTACTCTACTTTTTAGTACTGAAGCATAAGGAAGAAATTACCCATATGGGATTTATTTAGATAAAAAAAGCCTGCAGATTGATCTGCAGGCTTTCTGTTTATTTTTTGTCTCCTGTCCAGGTCCCGTATCTTGCGGGTGTGGGAACAGCGTTTGACCAGTTTCCGTTTCCTTTTTTCTCTCTTGAAAGGGTTCCTTTGAATTCTCCGTCGTCAGGAAGCCCGATTACAGCAGTAAGATCACCAGTATCCGTTAAGTTTCCGGAAATGTTATAATTTTCGTCATTAACTGTAGAATGCATCGTACCGGTTACTTTTCCGTCGCTGGCTACCACAAGGTTCCAGGTTCCGTCATCGCTTCCTGTATACTTTCCTGACCATGTTCCTATATAATCATAAATAGTGTCATCATCAGAGCTACATCCGATAAATAAAAAAGCTGTTAAAAGAAGTAAAAAAAGTTTCTTCATAGTTTCTAATAGTTTTATAACCTAATCAAATTTTATTGTTATGTATTCATTTTCTACTCTGAAAATAGAAAATTGAATTAATGTTTATTGTTTTTACGGCTTGTTCCGTGCAAATCTACTAATTTTTTTATTCAGATTATCTGAATTTTAATCAGCTGTTTATATTTTTATGAATTAGCTGTATATTTTGGCTAAAATACAATTATTTCCCAAATGGAAACAACTGATAAGATGGTAACTTATCAAAAAATTCCACAAATAACAACATTGGGGTTATATTAAAATATTACGTTTATTATGTTGAATTTTTTCAATATAAATTATTTTCATTCTATAATTTACAATTTAATTGAAATTTATTTTCAAGGTTATAAATATTTCTTAATTTAGTGAAAAATATAAAAATCACTAAAACCCTAATTAATACCATGAAAACAAGAATAATATTTTTTGTTGCCGTCGCTTTTTTCAGTAGCTTGAAATCCCAGGTAGGGATTAATACTGACACTCCATCCCATACTTTAGATGTTAACGGATTGGTTAGAGTAAGAGCTTTAGCCAATGCTGAGAGAAAAATTGTATCAGCAGACCAACAGGGAGTTTTAACCCTGATCTCCCCTGAAGAAATCTTCTCTCCCAAGGCATTATTGAATACTTCTACATCAGCAGCAGAACAAAGGCTGACTATTTATGAAGGACAATGTTTCCAACCTACAGATAACGCTTCTTCCTGTACGGTTAAGGTCAACCATTACAGTTCTTGTGCAGGTTTCACCCGTGCTGTAGACACTCAGATTGTAGTAGGACAAACGATTAATACAGGTAACGGACAATTTTTAGGAACCTGGGCTTCCCGATTTATCGATAACAAAGGGTATGTAGGGGGTGCAACAGCTGCGGAACAGGTGGCTCCGGATTATCCCAGAATCTCCTACCCTACTGCTAATTCAGCCAACTATTTAGGAACCGGTAGTTTTTCGGGACAGTGCAACGCAGATATTGTGACCACCATTAACCAGACGACCGGTGATATCAAAGTAGAATCTGTGAAAAGAAGTATGTTTGCACACCTTGTGTATCTTTTATCAATATCCCGCTCAAAAAGTAACTAGAAATACATCTTTATAAAATTAAAAATCCGGCTCAATATAAAATTGAGCCGGATTTTTTTAGTACAGAGAAAGATTTAACCTTTCCTCTTAATTTATGCTACGCGCACGTTAACTGCGTTAACGCCCTTTTTACCGTTTTCTAAATCGAATGTTACAGTGTCGTTTTCACGGATATTATCCTTTAAACCTGATGAGTGTACGAAAATATCCTGACCGCCGTTTGATGGTGTAATAAAACCAAAACCTTTGGCATCATTAAAGAATTTTACTGTTCCTTGTTGCATTGTATTGTATTATAAAATTATTGTATTCATTGATAAACTGTTTTTGGCTATCACCATTACTGAAATGATGAAACCATCAAAGCAATAATAAATCGGTTTGTGAGCAAAAATTGATGTTGGTATTTTTTAAAGACCTGAAAATATTCAAGTTGGAAAAAAGGTACTTCACCCGTATATTGATAACAAAACTTAGCGGCTGAAAAAGCGAAAACTGATAGAAAAGAGTAAACTCAAAAGCTTCAGAAAAAGCGTTGGCAGGAGCCCGATTATTTTACAAATGTATGTAAAATTTATTAAAAAACAAACTATTTTACAAATTTATTTATTTTTTTCTCAATTTATCATGTCTCAGATGCAAAAATTACGGTTCTACTATGAGTCCTACACTCAGCAAATCTATGCTTGTACACTGTTTTTTTGATCACTAACCAAGAAAATATTAAATCAACAACCTGATCATTTTTAGCATAATAGTAAAATTAGGTAATTGGAAGCAATATTTCTTAAATACAATAAGTAAAGCCCGCAATTTTCATCATTGCAGGCTTTATTATTTTTATAAATCCTTTGCAAATCTATCTTTTTAATTCAGATAACCTTTATATATGCAGAATTGTATTAGTAAAATTTACTTACTGATGCTATAACTTACAATACAATGTAGACTATTCTATTTGATAAGAAATCTAAACTTATTGATGTTTTTAAGAGCAATACCTGTTCCACGAACAACAGCTCTTAATGGGTCTTCTGCTACGCACACCGGCAATCCCGTTTTTAGATGGATTCTATCTGCCAACCCGTTCAGCAACGCTCCTCCTCCGGCAAGAAAAATACCTGTTTTGTAAATATCCGATGCCAGTTCCGGCGGGGTAATAGAAAGCGTTTCCATAATAGCATCCTCAATTCTCATAATCGATTTATCAAGAGCTTTGAAAACTTCTTTATAGCTCACCATAATTTCTTTTGGCTTACCTGTAATCAGATCTCGTCCCTGTACCGGAATATCTTCCAGGACAAAGTCCAGCTCCTCCAGTGCAGAGCCTATCTCAATTTTGACTCTTTCAGCAGTTCTCTCCCCAATATCTAAATTGTACTGAGATCTGATGAAATAGGCAATATCATTGGTAAAGACATCCCCTGCAATCTTAAGAGATTTGTCGCAGACAATACCGCCCAGCGCAATTACGGCTATTTCAGTAGTCCCACCACCTATATCAACAATCATATTTCCTTCAGGACTTTCAACATCAATTCCGGCACCAATAGCTGCTGCCATTGGCTCGTAAATCAGTTTCACTTCCTTAGCATTTACTTTCAGTGCTGAATCTTTTACAGCTCTTTTTTCAACTTCAGTAATTCCTGATGGAATGCATATTACTATTCTAAGGGCAGGTTGCATAAATTTCCCTCCGATCTCCGGAATCAGTTTGATAAATTCCTTAATCATATGCTCAGACGCATGAAAATCTGCGATGACCCCATCTTTCAAAGGACGTATTGTCCTAATGTTTTCATGGGTTTTTCCCTGCATAAGCTTAGCCTGTAGTCCTACAGCAATAGGTTTTCCCGTAGTTCGGTCAATAGCCACTATAGAGGGCTGATCGATAACAATCTTATTATTATGTATGATAAGGGTATTGGCCGTTCCTAAATCAATAGCTATTTCCTGTGTAAACATATCGAACAATCCCATATTCCATTATTTTATTGACCGCAAAAATACGCTATTACTAATGATATCGGTGAAAGTAGAAATTGTAATTAGAGTTAAACTTACGTTAAAGTATTGGCCAAAGAAAAATTATTGCTTACAGACAGGCAGTTATGTTCTGGAGACGAATACAATCTTATGATCCTGACCAAACTATTATGAAGAGACACTAAATAACAGTCCCTCCTTTTAATTTAAAGTCTGCTGTCACACGCTTATATCTTTCTGCATCTATGGGTTTAGAAGCGCGTTCTATAATACTTGATTTAAAACCTAAGTCTAATGCATCATTAGCTGTATAATAGACACAATAATCAGCGGCCACTCCGCAAACGGCTACTTCTGTAACCCCTCTCCCCTTAAGATAATCGGCCATGCCTGTAGATTTTTTTCTACCATTATCAAAGAAACCACTGTAGCTATCAATTTCTTTATCCATTCCTTTTCTGAAAATAGCCTCAATATGATTGGTTAAAAGTTCCGGAACCAATTCAGCTCCCTGTGTTCCTTGTAAGCAATGTTCCGGCCATAGCACCTGATTTAATCCATTTAATGATATTTCTTCAAACGGTTTTTTACCCGGATGGGAAGTAAAGAAACTTTTGTGGCCTGCAGGATGCCAATCTTGTGTGGCTACTACGAGATCATATTCTGACTGTAATTCGTTAATAATTTGAACAATTTCATTACCCTGGTTAACGGCTAAAGCGCCTCCCGGTAAAAAATCATACTGTACATCGATGATAATTAGAGCATTCATAAATAAAAATTAAATGTTATTAGTTTAATAAATCTACAATACGTGATTTAAAGTATTCAAATTTAACTATTTTTCCACATAATGTGAATTTTTTACTAATGAAACATTTAAATTCAATTTATCTGATTATTATTGCCAGTACAATCAAGAAATTATACGCGTATCAACCTATTCACATTTCCAGATCAATCAGTTTCTAACAATCGGAATCTTAACAAAGCTATCGTTGTACCATTTCACTTTTAATGGTTCTTTGGCATCTTTAATGGTTTCTTCGCTTACTGTTTTTCCTGTTCCGTAGTTAAGTTCAGAAAACGGATTTTTATTTACATTTAGGTAGATCACCAGTCGGCTGCCCTTACTTAACTGTTTGCTTACCAAATGGGTATTGGAGAATGGAATTGTTTCGATTTCATTGGGTCTCAGCAATTTCCTTTTGGTAATATCCGTGGAGTAACTTGCGCGCCCAATAAAATAAGACAGATGAAAATATTCTCCATTTGGCATTAACTCATACAATGTCACGCCGATATCCATATCCTTTTTATTGATGCTGGCTTTGATTTCTCCTAAAAACGATCCATTGATTAGCATGGGTTCTTTTAAAGGTTCACTGATGAAATTAAATCCGTTAGCAGTATCAATTTCCTTTCGAATAATAGGTTCCGGATAATAATCATTATTTGTTATTTCTCTGTTTGCAAAATCTACCTCTTGTGTTAAATAGCTTCTTTTAAGGGGCTTTTGTGAATTTAGAGAGTAGAATTTCCCTGATTTATTATCTGTGAGGTACAGGGTTAAAAAACCATTATTCATTTTATCAAGAGATGGAGCACTTCGCCATTCATTGGTGCCCATTACCTGATAGTTAATTTTATCTTTTAAAATGTCGGGTTTAGTCCCATTCTTTAAAATATAATCAAACCACTGATACGTAATTTTATTGATATCAAACAACGCAACAGGATCTACTTTATACTCGTACAGAGTGGCTTCTCCCCCACTTTGGGTTCCAAAATGCCCATAGGGTCCTATAATTAAATAAGCAGGTGTTTCAGGGCTATACTTTTGAAGTTCTCTCAAATAATATAAACCTGAACTCTGCCCGTCATTATAGTAACCGTCAAACGCCAAAACGGGTATTTTTATTTGGGCGAAATCTTTTTTATAGGGTGTCATTTTTTGCCAATAATGATCAAAAGAAGGATGGCTGATCCATCGTTGAAACCATTTGTTTGGGACACCGTCTATACTGTCTAATTTCTTATATGCGACTCCTGTTTCCCACCATGTATTCTGCATTTTTCTAAAACGCTGTCTGTCATTTCCGGCTATGGTATCCAGAGATTTATTATTTCCAACGTAAAATGCCCATTCATAATTGGGGTTAACAAAAATATTATTTTCTACAGGTAAGCCCTGGCCCGGTCTGGCCGCTACATAAGGTACAATTGTTTTAAGAGCCGGATGCAGGGTTTTGCAGGCTGCCCACTGTGTAAATCCATTATAACTTCCTCCATACATCCCAACACTTCCATTAGACCATTTCTGTTTACTGATCCAATCAATGACATCATACGTATCATTTGCATCATTCTCATAGGGAAGTATTTCGTCCTGACTGAATCTTTTTCCTCTAGCATAGGCAATAACTCCTATATAACCATTATCTACAGATCGCTTTAATGATACCATATCGCGGCCTTTATCTCTAACATAAATTGTTGATTGAAGTATAACTGGTGCAGGTTTTTCATCTCCTTTTTTACGGACTACGATTAAAGATAAAGTGGCCCCATCTCTGGTTTTTACAGAAACACTATCCTGAATATTGTAAATACTTTTTAGATCTTCCGCTTTTGCTTTTTTTGTTTGTTGGGCTGGACAATAGAAAAATGCCAGAAATAGAATGATGAAATTCAACAATATTTTCATGGGTTAATTTTAGTTTATTTCGGTTGGTTGAGCTATCCGGTATCTTATGCCTTTACGCTGAATAACCAGCTTAATTTCACCGGCTAATATAATGCTTATTCACTAAGCATAATGAGTTATTTTACATTATAATTTAATTCATTATTTTGATATTTTAAACTATACAAAACATCCTGAAAACAAGTAGTTCTGATATTTATCCTCAGATATTTTATAAGCAGCTAAGGAGAATTTGTCGATTTCTATCAAAAATATTCTGTGAGGTTTACACCAATGAAGACTTTACATCATTACAATTTACAAATTTTTACACGGAGAACTTTGAATAATTTGAGATCATACAACCATACCTGCTAAACCTATCTAAAATAATGTCTTGATTCTAAACAGATAACCACCTACGTATAAATACGTAATTCATAATTCAGGTATTTTCACTTAACAGGGTATTATTTTATTTTATTTACTTTGAATTGTTCTTTAATGAAGCTTCTCATACTATAAAAGGCGAATTTGAAAAGTCTGATTATAAAACGGAATAGAAAAAGAGAGAAGACCAGATAGATTTCAGATAAGATAGAATTGAGGTTAAAAATGAAATCCTTTATCCTGTAGTAACATTACATTTTTTCAAAAATATTTTTATAACCTTAAAAACCAATAATTATGGCATCACAAAACCCGGTAATCAACCAAAACGGAACGGCCAGCATTAAATCAGGTCAATTTTGCACCTGGAACACAGCAAACGGCACAAACGCGACTATTACTATTGCTAACTCCAGCAGAAGCAACGTACTGAAATTCGCTATTTCAGGAGCACCCGCAAGCGGTATTATTGTAGACGATCCTAGTCAGCCAAGATCAGTTTTCGATGGAGTTTACTCTTTAAAACCTAATTCTCCTAACGTTGTAGTTACTGCTTTTGGTGATTTTGGAGGCTCAACAGTCACTATCACCAACATCACTAATGCTCAAAATGATGCTGAGGCAACTATTCAGTGTCAAACCAGCTAAGTGCAGCTTTAAACTTCACTTTCAGATCCTTTTATTAATTATTCTTGGTCATACCCTGGCAATGGGTCAGGGTGTGATCAGGTCTAAAGCTGATACCGTATCGCTTTCCCGTTTTGAATATGCACAAAAAATGACCAATAACGGAAGCGATTGTATCTGTTCGATCACCAATACCAGTCAGGCTAATATAGCTATGACCGTTTTGACCGGTGCCCCTGATGCTATCCAGCTGGACAGCGCGGAAATTTTCAATGGTATACATTCTTTAAAGCCCGGCCAACAAGTAATTGCTGTAGGCAACTTTGCAGGCAAGCAAATCACGGTATTAAATCTGTCACTGATGGATGTTGTGATTCTTGTTATGCTCTTCTGCCCTGGTTAAAGTATTCACAACCTATAATTATTCTTATGGCACCATCCGAAACAGAGATCATATTCAGCAATGAAAACTCAGGAAATCCTGCACTCTATATTTCTAATCAGGTAGGACAACATTGGACCGCTTTATTGCTTCCTGAGGGATCTTCTTATACTGACCCTACCATCAGCCTGCAGGCGGCAACACAACAACAGGTCTATTTCCTGTTTACACAAACAGCCCCCTCCGATATAAAGAACTTTATCGATAACTACAGGCCTTACCTGTTGACCTTCCGGCAGAATGTGACGGCCAACCTCACGACAGCATGGTTAAGCAGCCCGGAACAAAAACCCTCCACTCAGAATACAACGGTCCTCAACTTCGCAAAATTTGGCACCAGCGCGCCTTTTGTCGTGGGACAACCATTTAACGTAACTATCGGCAGTGGCTTCGGGACGCTCTCCATCCAGAACAATACCGTAATGCAGCTACAACCGGATGAAAATCCTAATGCCTTACGCCTCACATGGACACCTGGCAACCCCAATATGACCTTTGCCAATAAAGTATTAGGTACCAGCTCTATGTTCAGAAGCGACATTACGATTCCTTTCAGCGGCCCGGGTACGGGCTCCTTCCGTTTTTTGCTTGGTCTGAATATGAACCTGGACTTTAAGGGATACGGTCTGCAAAACAACTATTACTATGGTGACAGCACAGCACCTTCTTACTTTGCCTATCCCATACTGCAGACAGGCAGTACCAATGATTATCTCCTTACCCAGACTGAAATCGATCTCCTTGACGTAGCCAATAATGGAGGACTGAATACCTATTTCGCCATTACAGGCCAAATCTATAATGCGAATACTGGTAAAACAAGAGCAGCCAGCCTGCCCAGTTATTATGCCATCAATACCGGCTACCCTCTTACTTTATGGCCCGCAGTGGACATGGTGGATTCAGGAGCACCGGTCAATAATCTTTTTCCGGCAGACAACAGTGCACGCTTTGTCATCTCCCCGCAGGATGCTGCAGGGATCAAATCATATTATCTTTCGCCGGAGGGTGATTTTTACCTCGATCCCGGCGCATCGCAAGCTGCCTTTGCCGATGAAAACGGACAGTACAGCTTACTCCCCGGCCTTTCTGGTACAGAAGTGGTTTCATTTACTCCCTATAAAAACAACGCCGGCACTATAACCGGCGACACCATACGTTTTACCTCAAAACAGGCTGCCTTTGCGGCCAACTTTCCCGGTCAGGAAGTATCCCTGGCCAACCCCGGCACTGACAAACCCGTACTCGACAGCACTTATCTGACAGCATGGGCCAATATCGTTGCCGCCACACCCGGCAATGTGCAATATGCCTCACAGCCTCAGGGTGCTTCTTTGTACGCTAAAGATCATGGGGTGGCATCGCCCGGCAATAATATCACCGGATTCCTCGGCTTTTACGAACCTTCAGTAGATATGCCTCAAACCACTGGTTTTGCGGTACCCATGGCGCCTTATCTAGGTGTAAACCCTGTACCTCCACCCAGTGCTGATGGTATCGGCACATTTGAATCCAAAGTACTCAGCGCGGAAAGAAAAACATTGATATCTGCTGCTTTCACTACACCACACAGCAGTAAAAGTAAGGCCAAAAGAGCCATGGCCAAAACTGCAGCTACAGACTATACAGCCTCGACCACTCCACAGGGCCTGGTGGCCAATGTGAACAACAACGGAAACTGGAGTTTACTGAACCTGGCACAGAATACTGTCAACAGCGGTTTACCTGAATACCTCAACCCTGAAGGACAAACTCCGGCAACACCTCCACAATACCAGCTCAGCCTCATTAACCTGATGCCGGAAATGCAAAGCGCCTTCCTTACCAACCAGCAATTTCTGGTGGTGACTAATAATCAGTATCTGGGTGATTTGTTTTCAACCATGAATACACCTGGTGGTGGCTCAAGCAGTCAGCCTGTGTTCAACAATAAAATGTCCATTGAAGACTGGCCGTTTGATCTGAACGTAGGCACCAGCAATACCTACGCCGATTACAATAATGTATTGATCTTTAAATTCTGCAAAGGCTCCATCATCGACCGGGTAAAAAATCCCAAAGAATGGACCCAGGCGAATGCATTTAACATAGATAAAAACAACACCGATGCCGCCGCTGCTTATAACCAGTTGGTTGCAGTGTCATCCTGGCTCCAGACTTATCTTGAAGCAGCCGAAGATTCTTACAATGCGGCACTGGCCGATCCTGCTTCCGGTCAGCTGGAATATTATCAGAAGTTTCACACCATCATCAATGATCCCAATTGGAATGGTATTCTGGCTTTGAAAGCAACGATCGATTTACAGGAATTCCCGCAGCAGTTAAAAGGATTGATCAGCGGTATCAATCTTAAGAACTTCTACGCACATCATTTCGGAATAGAAGTGAACAGAGTGGATGCCGGTGGCGTGATCACCATGGATCCCGTCAGTTCGCTGTTTGGACTGATCAATTATGTTGATCCCGCTTATGCCCAGCAGATATCACAGGGACTGAACCCCAATAAGCCGGTACAGCCTGCCGCCGGAGCTACTTACGATTTCAAAGTATTATTCCTCCAGGTATTGTTTGAAAATACCGCTATCAAGGACTTTGCCAGTAAGTTACAGCTCACCATGAACAATTTGTTCTCCGATAAAGTGACCAGCACCAACAACCCATACGGTTCGAATAGTTTGAATACTGTAGTACTGAATGGTACTTATCAGGATCATAATGGTACACCGGTATATGTTTTCGACAACAAAGACGATAATCTGTTCTACTTTGACAGTAACCTGCTGACCAATGTAGAGATCACCAAAATACAGTTCAATACACTCACAACAGATCCTGCAGCACTCGACATACAATCGAGGTTTACCATGTGGGGTTATCTCAATTTCGATACAATGACAGCTCCACCGGTTAATGAAGGTGATCCAGCCTATCCGTTGGATGCCTTTTCCTTTGGTATTGCATTGAATGATGGTACCCTGCAACACGGGCTCAATTACAGTAATCTGTATGTGAACATGGCTTTTAATCTCAATACGCCAACAGTGACCACCTATGCTTTTGATGCCTCGCAGATTGCGTTCAACTCATCACAAAGCAACGCCAGGGCCAACAGTCTTTATCCCAATTTTGCTTTACAGATCAATAAGCTGCTGAGTGGCAATGACGATTCAACACCATCAGGTCAGGGCTATTTAAAGCTCTCCTTACCCGGCATCAATGCCACAGGAATTACAGGTGATTGGTATGGCTTGCAGATGACCCTTAATATGGGATCACCGGGTGAGTTAGCCAGCAGTGTAGGTTTTAATGCCAGCTTGCTCATAGCATGGAGTCCCGGCTCCAAAAGTGCTTCTCCCGGCTATAACGCCTTTGTGGGGATCAAGCTGCCTGGTACTGCAAGCAACGCCAAGCTGCTGAGCATACAAGGTGTATTGAAGCTGGCTATCGATAAGCTGAGCCTGCAATATGTTGTTGACCAGCAATCTTACCTGCTCACCCTGTCCAATATTGCTTTGAAATTGCTGGGTATCCTGAAACTACCACCGGGCGGAAATACCGACTTTCTGTTGTTTGGTAATCCTAATCCCGGAGCTACAGCCAAAAGTCTGGGCTGGTATGCCGCCTATAACAAAAATGTATAAACCTGTTGTTATAAACCTAAAAACCTATGTCTTATGGCCCGTATCTTATATTGGAACATTGAAAAGTTCGGAATCAACAAAATAAATGAACCCAGAGCCAAGCGGAAACGGGACGGAACTCTTACGATTCCGCCGCCGCAAGCCGGTTACAGGAGAGAGGTGATTCGTACAACACTTATCCAGAATACACCCGATATTTTTGTGGTGGTAGAAACATCTACGGGCACAGGCACTCCTGGCACGCTGATCACAGCAGGCGGAGAAACAGGCAGCCTGTTTTTGCTACAACAGTTAAGGATCTGGTTTCCCGCACCGAATGACTGGCGACTTGTTCCTCCACTCAGGTTAGGACAAGGCAATGTACAGGAAGGTATTTCCGTATTTTATAACCATGCCAATGTACAGTTCACAGGTCCATGGGGCTGGCAGGGCGGAGCTAATCCCTCTGATTCAGTGGCTAATATCGGAGCGGGAAATCTTGTTAATTACGGAATTAACTGGGCAGGTGCTCTTCCTTTGGGTAATGCACCCGGCGGAGGAAACCTGATTAATCCTGGAATACCCTATCGCCATCTGGCGGGCCAATGGCAGTTCCGCGGACCTGTGGTAGGCGGTGTAGCACCGGTACTGGATTTTCCCAATGCTTTTAACAGAACTCCTTTTTTAACGACATTCTGGGAACCTGCAAATGGAGGAAGGACAATCAAATTGCTTTCCTTTCATGCCTCTCCCAAAAAACAACAGTCGGCAGACGGTACCACCCAGCTTTCCTATATCCAGGAAATGACGACCAACCTTGCTGTCAATGAAGTGGGCGTGATCGTCGGGGACTTTAATGTGGATATTTTTAACACCCATTTCGAGCCTATTGCTTATGATCGGTTACTTAATAACCTTCCTGGAGGTGTCGGCTATACGCGCCAGATCAACCCCACACCCAATGTATGGCCGGACAAAGGCTATGTATGCACCATGATCAGATCACACAACAGTGCAAGACCGTGGCAGACCAACGGATATCCCGGTTATGAGTATGTGATCCAGGATACTTTCTCGAGTGTGGATAATATACTGACCCGATATGGCGGAGGAACAGCTGTTGGACCCGCTACGAATATCACCATTGTGAACCGGGTGACTGGCACGACGTATAACCGGGATGCACCGCCGATAGTGGGCGCACCACCGGGAAGCCTGGTATACAATTCTGCTATGGCTTTGAATGCAGGAATGCCTGCAGCAGGATTACCTTCCGCTTTAGCACTTCCACCGGCAGGTCCCGGAGGACATGGCGGTTATGTTAGAGGCAATATAGGGGCTATGACCACTTTTGTTGGCTGGAACAATTACCGAAGGGTCAGAAGTACAAGTGACCATATGGGATTAATTGTAGACGTTTAACCGAATATTATTTTTATTATGAGCTTATCCAAATTAGCTGCTACCTTCAGGAGCCAGGCCGCTGCCAATAATAACAACATTACTATTAATGCAGCATCTTTTACCGATTCGGACCTGATCCCTCAGGCTGGGCTGGACGATCTTTTGTCCAAAAGCTACAAGCTGCCTGCTGATTCGTTTCTGTTAATCGACACCTCCGGTACTTCTATACCTGAGCCTGTGGGAAACACACTGACGATTAGCAACGCAACGGCGGCCATACTTAATGTAGAAAAGACTAATACTTCCGTCACCCTGACCGTTACAACGAATGATGCGGATGAAGTTCAGTTTACCATACAGATCAATCTCTCCAACTGGGTATTTGCCACAAGCTGGGAATATATGACAGGAGGTGTATTTGACAATCTTCCCTACACCTCGCCTTCCTTTGTTTTCAGTACGCAGGAATTACCTGCTTTCAAATGGCTACAAAAAAATATTTCTTTAACAGAAGGACAGAACTTTGCAGCGCTTATTACACTGACCAAATGGCTGCAGCCTGTCGTGAATTTCTTTACTTCCTGGACCTCATCCACACAACTGGCTCTTGTGGGAAGTATAGATCCGTCGCAGGTCAACAACGAAGATATCGTTTATCCTGATCTGGATCTTTTTGTCAATGTAGATGCCACTCTAATATCATTGGGATTTCTGAAAGTAAGCAACCCTGGCATTGGGTTTCAGATTAAAACCGAAGAAGAAATAATTCCCACAGAACCGGAAGATGAAGGAAATGCATTGCGTCTTGAATACGAAACGGATGATGGGTTGATGCCAGCAGCAGGTGAGACGGAAAAAGTACAGACGCCTATACTCTACTTCCGCTTATTACTGGCGGCTGGCGATGCTATTGTATTGAATTTCAGTGCGGCTGTTGAATCGGGATCATCCTCGTTTATGCTCAATGTAGCTTCCGAACCGGACAAACCACTTACCCCGCTCAGTTTATTTGGACTGATGGCCGGGCAGAACTGGTTTCAGACCATACCACCTACTTTACAACAGTACCTCAACAGTATTGCTTTCAAAGGATTTAATACCTCTCTGGATTTCAGCAATGGACTGAGTATAACCAGCGTATCAGCCTATATAGGATCGAACGGCGCATGGACGCTTTTCGACAATTTTGTTATTGAGCAATTCGATGTGAACTGGGTCATCATCGGTCCGGGCACGACTAATGCACAAAGTTTATATTTCAGCGCCAGAGTCAACTTCTTCCCTACTATATTTGTGGGAGGTTTCGATGTAGAAATTACTTCAGATCTGACGCTTTCTGCTGCCTTTACGGGATCGGTTACATTTAACAATTTATTATCGGCCATTACGGGAGGAACTATTAACATTCCTGAAAATTTATTGCTGGTTGAATTTACCGCTTTCGGTATCAATATGGATATCAACAGCAAGTATTACGAGTTTTATGCCAATGCCAATATTGACATTAATTTCATCACGAATGTTTCGGTAACTGATGGCACCCTAAGACTGACTTCTTCCTCACCCGCAAGCGGCACCGGTCCAAGTATATTTACAGCCCACGTATCAGGATTATTTGCCATTGGCAGCCTGCAGCTCAATACGGATGTGAATTACAATTCATCTGACGGATGGGACTTAAGTCTGGCTATGCCTGAAGGCAGTAATTTAAATCTGGGTGAACTCATTAAGCAATTATTCCAGACCATCAGTCTGCCTACCAGCTTCCTTCCCGACAGCTTAAATATTACACAATTCTCGCTGAATGCCACCATTCCAAGCGGAACAGGAAAAAGCAGCTATGAAGTAAAAGGAGGTCTGCAATGGATCTTTAATTTCCCGATTATCGATCAGAAAATCAATATCATCGCCAATCTCTGGCTGAAATATGAAGCGGCAAGCAATGATTCTGCCACCGGAAAATACTCCGGCGGTGTATTGGGCAGTGTCACTCTGGACTACTTCAATGCCACCGTTGGCATCAGCTATAATTTCTCCGAGAACAACCAGCAACTCGCGATTACCTGGGAAGGTTTTACCGCCATGTATGATATAAGCGGACAAAGCCGAACCATTGTTTTCTCGATTAAAAACTGGACTTTGGGTGGATTGATCACTTCTTTCATGAAGATGCTGTTCAACCCGACATTTGAACTCGATGCTCCATGGGATATACTGAACAAAATAAGTCTGGACGGATTCTCGGTGACTTACAATCTCGACACCAAAGATATTAAGGTTACCTACAAACTGCCTAAAACGCTTAACCTTGTATTCATCAATATTAACGGCATCAACCTTACCAAAACCGAGAAAGGGGTATTCATTACCTTCGACGGTAGTTCCGTGGTGCCTTCTATCAACGACAGTAACCTGTTCAAACCTTCCACCGGCGGACAGGACATTCAGAAAATGCCGGAAGTACCGGGACAAGGCAACCAGTATTTCGATCTGCGTCTACTGGCCATGGGTCAGCACGTAGAATTGGTCAATCCAGCCCAATACAATTCAATAAAAGATGTAACCAAGGCCATGCAGGAAGCCTTTACCGAGCCTAAACCGGGCACTGTGCCTATAGGACCGGGTTCAGGCAACACCCTGCTGCAGTTCAATGAGGACAGCAACTGGCTGATCGCCACCAATTTTGGTATACTGAATGCAGGCACCAAGGATAAACCAGTATGGACGCTGGATATGCAGGTCGTGTTTAATGATCCTAACCTGTACGGACTACGCATCGCAATGGCAGGCGGAAAAGCCAAGATATTCGAAGGTCTCGATTTTGAGATCATGTATAAAAAGATCTCAGACTCTATCGGGGTCTATCAAATAGATCTGACGCTGCCTAATGCCTTGCGTTATCTGCAGTTTGGTGCGGTTAATATCACGCTGCCTTCCATCGGTATTGAAATTTACACCAATGGTGATTTCATGGTGGATATCGGATTCCCTCATAATATGGACTTCTCCCGCTCGTTCACCCTGCAGGCCATTGTGCCACCGGGTATCCCTGCTATGGGATCAGGAGGTCTATATTTCGGCAAACTCAGCAGCGCCACGACCAATAAAGTTCCTAAAACCAATTACGGAAACTTTAATCCGGTGATCGTATTTGGGATCGGTTTGCAGGTAGGTGTGGGCTATAGCGTAAATTACGGTATACTCAATGCCGGTTTCAGCATCACCATGTTTGGTATCATTGAAGGGGTGATAGCCGCTTACTATCCTTACAGCGGAGCTCTACAGGAAAGCAATAAAGAACAGGTAGAAACCTCCTATTATTATTATCTGCAGGGCACCATCGGAATTATTGGTAAATTATACGGTTCCATAGACTTCGGGATCATATCGGCCAGTGTCAATATTACGGTTATGGTGTATGCACAGGCTACTTTTGAAGCCTATAACAAAATACCACTGGCTATTGTAGCTTCAGTGGATGTCAGGGTTTCTGCTAAGCTGAATCTTGGTATTTTTTCCATTACCATTCACTTTACCTTTACCGCCAAAATCCGCTTTGACCTTACCATTGGTACAGACCAGACCGCCAAAGCACCTTGGAACAACAATCTTGGAGCGCCACATGCTGCTGCCCGATTATCTGCACCTGCGGCTACTGTACGTATTGCACCTGTCCGCAAGGCAACACCGATTGATGGTGCTTTGCCCGTTGAATTTGCAACCATTGATGCATTTGAAGCAACAGAGGAAATCTGGCCTGATCAAATGGTGATACGCCGTTCTCCGCATATGCCTATCAACTACAGTTCTGTATTGACAGCAACTTCTGCGGACAGCCTGCCTACATTGAATCTGTATTTTGTGCCTCATTTAACTATATCAGGACCTGAAAATGGTAACCTGAAAGACCAGACCGCACAATATGTAGCGACCCTGTTCACCGATGCACCTGATCCATCAGGTGACGGCAGTGGAACTACGACTTCTTTTGAATATTTATGCGCTGACTTCTTCCGTTGGTTGGTACTGAACTATATTGATCATACCCCATCACAATCTGCCCGTGCAGAAGTAGATACGGAAGGTATTTCAAAAGCGGATCTGGATGCTTTGATCGCCTTCCTGTCCAGCGAAAGCAATCCTTTCCCTATACCAACCAATGATCTGCTCAGCTTCCTGCAAAACAGCTTCCAGGCAGTAAACGTTCAACTGCTGGAAGACAATCTGACCGCAGCAGCCATCTTCCCTATGTTCTTTGATCTTGAACTAAAGGTGCCTGATATCTCATTGGATATCCAGTTTAATAATTATAATATGGCTACGCAGGAATATCTTTCCGTAGTGAAAGAATGGTTCAATGAGCTGGCTGTAAAAGTACAGGAAGAAACAGCGACCACTGCTCGATTTGCAGTATCCGATCCGCAGCAATGGAGTATGTCTACTTTTGTTTTCGAAGATTATTTCGTACTGTTAGGCAAGCAGCTGGCAGGCTATGCATCTGATGCGATGGATAACTTTACCTATCGCCTCAGCAATGGCAACAGCTTATCTGCTATGGTGAACTGGGCTAATGGTATTAGTGTAGACGGAACAAGCAATCAGGTCAATGTACAGGACATTGCTACGGCTAATCAGACTCATCCGCTTACCGGCAATAATCCGGTAGTAATAACAGGTATCATGTATGATATTGCAGATGGCGATACCTTCACGTCTGTGGCTGCCATTTATGCCATTACAGCAACCATGCTGATCACGGAGAACGCAGCTGTACCAGGATTATTGGTTCCTCAAACGCTTACCTATAAAGGCAATTCCTATAATGTACAGGCTACCGATACCATCAATTCAGTAGCTACTGGATTAAAAACAACGGTAAGCGATCTTGCCGCTGATACCAACTTCCAGAATACGACAGTACTCATGATGGGCAGCTGGCTGATCATTGGAGCTGCTATCTATACTGCTAAGAACGAAGACACCTTTAAAGGTATCTGCACGGACGTATACAAAAACCTCGACGTAAGTGCCTTGTTGATGCAAAACCAGATAACACCAGGATTATTCATTGCAGGTAACGGCTTTGAATACAACACTACCCTATATACCATTGTACCGGGCGATACGCTTACCAGCATGGCAGCCGCTATTTCAATATCAGCAAATGCTACGGTTACCCCTCAGGATCTCGCGGGTAACTTACAGGTACAAGCCCTGCAAGTCCAACCGCTGGGTCAGGTATTGGTGCAACCGTTTATCCATACTACCGTTACCTTCACCGATGCAGCTGAAGCCGACACGCTAGATACATTAGCACAGCAATATAATACCACAGCAGCCCTGCTGGCTACCAATTATGCCAACCAGCAGCAAGACAAATTCTTCTATGACGGCGAAGGATATACCAATGCCAATATTCCGGGTCTGCAATACCTTACTGTAGGCAGTATTCTGGAATACTTTACTGATAATAATTCTTATGGACAACTGTCAGGTATGGTATCGCGGTATCAATTACATGGTATGCGTCTGCCTACTACCCTTCCGGGGCTTACGCTTTCTGAAGGTTCACCTTGTACCGGTTCCAATTGCGCCCTGTATGCACTGACCGGTCAGGAATTTGCCCTGCCTGCTACAATACCTGCCGACTTCTCGATACAGCTCATCAACAATTCTTTAAGCTGGCTGCAGTTCAACGGAAAAACAATGAAGGAAGAAGATGGCAATACACTCGATATAACATTAACATCTGAAGATCTTAACCAGATCAGTACCCTGCTTACCTATGCACAGGAAACAGGTATACAACCGGATGTACTGGAACTGGCTCCTATGCAGCCTTTCAATCTGCAGGCGGTACAATATACCTTCCAGACTACTACAAAATGGCAGACATCAGGAACGTTGAATTTACCTTACGGATCTCCGGGAGACCAAAGTAATATATCGCCTCTGATCTGGCAGTTCCCTTCCGGTCTGCTCAACCAACTGGCCCTGCCTAAAGAGCAAGGCTCAGCGTTCAGTGTTCAGATAGGACAGTACGATGCCGCCAAAGGTGTGATGGATTACTGGCCATCCTCTTACTACGGATGGAGTACGATGGTAGATATAGAGCTTAAACTTCTTAATACCGATTCTACAGCTTCTGTAAATGCTTACAGCTATGAACTTCTGGGGGCCAGCGAGGCTGATGCAACTATTCTACAAAGACTGTTGCTGGCATTAGATCCAAAATCAGTCAACAATAACACCGATAAAATCGTTGATATACAATGGCTGTATGAAGGCTCAGACGGATTATTGTCCGTTGGCATGGAGCATATGAAAACATTTATCGTACAAGCCAACTTGTCTACTGAAACCAATCCTGATACCTCCCTGAAAATGGCGGCAAGAGAGGAAGCTGAAGTAGCACCGACCACAGGTGTACTGAACAGTATCTACGATTTCATCCGCCTGCTATGGGAATGCAGCATTACCCGTTCAGGAGGTTATTACCTGATGTACAACGAAACTGAAGGCAATACAGGTTTCCCTTCCAGTGTATTCGGTAAGGGGGATACAGCCAATGTCCGTCTGCTGGTAACTTACAGCAGCCAGTACAACAACAAGCCAACCGATTATATGACCTGCGCCGTAACAGGTGATAAGATCGATGCGAACTCCTGCGTGGTCTATGCACAAAGCGAAATGCAGGAAGGATTGTCATACCATGTTAACACTCCTGATGATACCATTGATAGCATTACGGCCCGCTTCAATATACTGCCTGCCGAACTGGTAGAGCTGAATAAAAAAGTAACCCTCAACACTAAAGTAGATGTAACAAATCCTGCACAATATCCTGTACCTGTTATCACCTTTAACGGATTGATATGTGAAGTTGGAACCAACGGTCCCGGTAATTCATTGAACTCTATTTCAGCCTACTATGAAGTGGATGCAACAGCCATACAGCAACTTAACCCTGGTATCAGCGATTGGAACAACCTTCCGCTTTGGCAGCTCATCCTATTACCTCAAGTACAATATACCATCGGCGGTAAGGCAGGTGCAACCTTCGAAACCATTGCTGCCTATTACTTTATAGACATGGCTGCTATGGCCTGGGCTGCAAGGGATGTCGTGAACATCTTTGTGAATCCTACCACGCTTAGCATCAACGATCAGATCCTGCATAAGGTAACCGCTGTACAGCAAGGTACTGCCGGTTTCGATCTGAACCGTACGAATCCTAACCCTGATCCGGATAAACAACCTAAAGTAACGGATCCGGATTATGCCGAAGTATACCTCAACAATATGTACAATCTGCTCAGCTATCAGGTAGTAGAGAACAGCTGGTTTACAGAAAGTATTGTAGGTTTACCTGCAGGACCTGCCAAGCCACAGACACAGGACGATGTGCTGGGTAAAACAGACGACAGCAACGGTGACGACGATCTGATATGGTATTACAACCAGGTGGTACCTATTGCCAAGTTCGCTAAACCTAATGCTTTTATGAGCTATCCGGCCGGCTATCCGCAGGAAGATGATAACCCTTACCGTGGTATCGGTCATCCGGTGCAGGTACATTTTGATTGGGTAGATTATTATGGCAACGTAACAGTGACCCCATTCAGTGATCCGCAGCTGGATCCTGCTACACCGGTTAATAATCCTCCTATCCAGACAGGTTATGTGGATGAATTGAAAGGATTAGGTAAATGGCCAAGTGTGGAACTGAGTTATTTATTTGACCTCGGTACCGATAATCAACCGGAACTGAAGCTGGGATTCAACTTCAATACACAACGCTATAACGAATTGCCGGATGTACTGGCAGATCAGCAACAGGACTGGAAACAGAATGCCGCCAATGATTTACTGACCTACACCAATGTATATTATCAACTGACCCAGTTAAATCCGGTAGATGGTAAGAATACATTAACTGTTACACTCAGTACTTCGCTTACACCTGGCAAGGCCACCGATCTTTCCGGAGACCAATTCAACCAGTTACTGCAGTTTGTAAAAGATATTTACACTTATTTATCGGCTCGCAGCCAGGGAAATCAGGGTACGGCTCCGGTCATGAACCCGCTCACCAGTCCGGTTAATGTAGCTGATATTGATACCCATTCCATTTTGCAGCTCACTGTCAATCTTGATTTTTACCGAGACCTGCAGTATGTGAACACGGACTTTAAAGACAGCAATTTGGTCACCTGCGCTCTTACGCAGGTGAAGCCGAAAACGATGTCCACAACAGCACAGGACGGCACTGATCCGCAGTACAGCCTGAATGAGTTTGCTGCCTTGTTTGAAGCTACCTTCTTAAGTGTTGACAATTACGAACTGAAGATCGCCATAGGTACGAATGCAGCAACAGCAGGCGGTGTCAATAACCAGGCTGTGTTTGTAGTCCGCATGGGCTTAAAATCCGGCCAGGGTATTTACTGGCATGTCAACCAGGCGGGTACTTATCAGTTGACGGCTGACTCTATTGCACAGCTGACAACAGATGGCGTACCAGCCGATGTTACCAGTGCCATCCATACTTTGGTAGGCACCCTGTATGACAGTAGAGATCTGTTTGACACTGCTTTGCAGCAACAACTGACAGCTGAACAGTTTAATCAGTACCGCATCAACATCTATACGTACAGCTTACTGAATGCTGTATTCTATGCACCTAAGCCATTGGCCACAAGCCTTGTTTCTAAAGGTGGTGTACCCATATGTGATTATCTAACAGGCCAGGGTCTGGATTGCAGCAAAGGCGAAGTACAGACTTTTACCAGCATAGATATGGATAATTGGGGCGCACAGTCCCTGAATGCCATCGATGTATTCCTGAGTGCAGACTACGCTATACCTGCTTTCCTTGTGGATCAGTTGAAATCGGATGAGGAAAAAGCCTGGCTGGAAACACAGGGCATAGATGCCACTACTTACCTGCAGGCCATCACCAATGCTAAGACTAAACTAGCCGGAGCCATTTCTTCGGAAGTGGAACCAATACTTACAGCACCTTATGTTTCATCCGTCCCGGGTGACAATACCAGTCTTGACAATGCGAAAGATAAATTCGAGCAGCAACTGCTCAACCAGCTTGGTAATGCCTACACCGTCAATGCTCTGGTACAATTTGAAGTAACGGCCGAATCAGACTTTGTGGCATCCGGCAACTATCAAACACCGCCGCGCCTGTATGGTACGCCGGTGATCGGTAACAAAACAGATGGCGAAGCAAAAGAATACAGCATCTCCACCTCCAAGATACAGTTGAATGAAAAAGATGCCATCGATAAGGATTCCTTCCTTACTTTCAGCTTTACCACTAAAAATGCGAAGGAATTTACCAGCGTAGACCTGGATATCACTTATGTAGTCACCCATGTGGAATGCGACATCAGTGAAGTAGCAGGCATCAACGGTTACAAGGGTTCTAACTGGCTTACCTTTATTATACCTGCTGATGTAAGCAGTAATACCGGCAGCACGCTTAAGGCAGCCTCTGTTGCCTCATCTCTGCAGCAAAGCTTAGGTAACGTAGATATACCTGTAGTGCTGCGCAACTACCCTACACCACCTACATTGACCACACAAACAGGCAAAGGCGTGTCTGTGGAAGGCGATACCACCAAAACGCGTCTGGCCAAAGCATCCGAATGGGACTTTTCGTATTCGTATACCGAAGATCAGGCTGCGCAGGATAAGATATTTTCTGATATTGAGTTCAATATGATTCCGAATCCTTCCGTAAAAATGTTCGGAGCACCTTCCCGCGACCTCTTCAGTGACCTGGCTCAGTTTGTAACCGTATGGCCGCAGGTATTGGACGATTTCAACCGTTATCTGAAATTGATTAATGCTCAATCAGACAGCAGTGATACTAATCTGGCCAATGCTTATTATGCATTACAAACAATGGTCACTTTGTCCAATAACCTTGCTATTGCCTGGAGCGAATTCAACAGTCTGCTTTTCGGGAACCCTAACAGCAATGGTACTGCCCGAGCCTACGATTTCATCATCCGCCAGACTGATGATACTGATTTCGGCAACCGCTTACTGGTAACTATCGTGCCTGCGGTTGATATGTCTTCTGATGATCTGTTGCTGTACCGTGGTACTAAAGCTGTGTTGGAAGCAGATGTGCCACAAACCCCTTACGTGACGATTGATCATTATACGAAAGTGAATGCCACCGATAAGAAAGGCGTGCCTATTCCTAATGCGTATTGGTATCAGGCGGAAGATAAAACCTATCTGTCATGGGAAGAATCCTTCAACATTCCATCCCGCAATGTCAACGTAGATTCACTGAATGTGCTACAGTTCCAATATGCGTGGGCAGGCTTGTCTATTATACGTAATGAAGACCTCGTTCCTTATAATCCGACAGTGAGCGACTTTATATACCGCACACCGTTAGTAAGGTTTTCTAATAAACTGATCCCATTACTCAGCAATGATGATACCTTTGACATTGCCCGAATTAATAATGATACGGGACTGAACCTTCCGCTTGCCCAGCAATTAGCCAACTTCTTCAGCACATTCTTTACGTATGATGAATTGGCAGAGCAATTGGTGAAGCTCAGCATATCATGGAATTATCCTTTACTGGCAGCTTCAGGAGACCTATTGCCTGCTATAGAATTACCCGTACTGCTTGCAGCACCATTCACTTTTGAAATACCGACAGATTATGAGATTCCTGCGGGAGGATGCCAACCATCCTTCAGCGACTCCGACCCGTTTGTTTGCCGTCTGGCCAATACGCTTAAAACATGGTACAGCCAGCACAAGCCTGTCAACAACGAGGCCTGGTTCCAGATTGATATAGCGGTCTTCTCATCTCTCAGCGAAAGCAAACTGCCGTTGATAGAGCTTAAAAATATCGTACTATATTATAAGAATATTACAGATATAAATGCGTGACAATATATATAACAGACAGAAATTATGGTTATTGAATCTTGTAAAGTGTACGAGTCAAGTAAATTCAGTTCTTATAAAAATTTTTGTAAGAACTGGAAAAACTATATGGCAATAATCATCAAAAACTTTTTACAGCTATTCATTCCCTTTTTTAATAAAAAGAAAAAAACAATTATAACTCCCTTTCAAAGAAATTTATATTCCATAAAGATCTTAGGTATTGTTTTGAATAAACTTTCAAATTTTGAGTATTTACAAAATTTTATTTTTAAATTGACTTGGCATGATTATTTCCTTAGTAGATCTAAAAAACATAATGAATACATTAAAAATTATTGGAGCAATTCTTCTTATGGGATCATTTGTATTTTCCTGTGCTCCCATATTAAAATCTAACGGAAACCATGGTCTTCCGCCAGGGCAAGTGAAAAAAGTAACCGGTGCAAAATCAGCAAAACAATACGCACCAGGTCATTATAAAAAATAACACCGTATTTATAGCTTTCTAATTAAGGCTAGGTTTTATTTTATAAAAAAATTTATATATCTGTGATGACATTTCATTTTTCAGCTTGCGAGTCTAAACATTATTTCAAGTAACATTTTTTTAATATATTAAAATAGATCTTGATCTCCTTTCAACTTCATCGCTAAGCGAAATCTGTAATTTTGCATTAATAAAAATAAGCCACTGCAAAAGCAGTGGCTTTAAATTTGTTTATCATAAAACAGCTGAAGTCCATCAGTTTTCCAGGTGATTAGCCTTTAAAAACTCCCCTATTTTATTCCATTCAATCTGTCCCGCAATAGCATTGGGATTAGCATCAAAAACATGTTCTCCATAAGGAATTTCAACATAAGAAACAGGAAGTTTCAGATTTTCCGCTTTTTTCACAAATTTTCTTGTCGCTTCTATATTTACAACGTGATCTATTTCACCGGCAACAATTAACGTTGGGGAAATTCCTTCGGAAAGCTGATCTATTAAATTCAGCTGTGCATAGCGCTGTGGAACTTCGGTGGGTGATCCCCCAAGATATCTTCTGGCTGCATATTTCAAATCGATATTTTTTTTCTCATCTATTTTCTGCCAGAGTTCGGATAAGCTGACGGGCGGATAAATAGCAATAACGCCGGCAGGAACCGGAGGCTGCGGGGAATCGTAAGATTTTGCAAAACCTTTCCTTAATCCTAAATCTGCCTGCATCACCAAAGCGGCTCCAGCAGAGCCACCTACCAAAACTATTTTATTCGGATCAATGTTGAATTTTTTTGAATTTTTCACAATAAACCCCATCGAAGTCACTACTGCATTAACAGCAGATTCCCAATTGTGCCGGTCTTCCCTTCCTAAAGGATAATCGATAGAGAAAACGGTGTATCCATGATCTTTGAACCAATTGGCAGCATTACCGACCTGAGTTCTGTTCCCCTCAATAAAAGCACCGCCGTGCACAAGAATAACAGGAATTGCAGGTACTGAAGATTTTGTTTCCGGCCGGAAAACATCTATATGCTGTTCTTCGTTGTAAATTGTAAGATAAGAATAGGTCTCTGTAGGTTTTATAGGTTCTTCAGAAGTTTTTAATCCCTGAGAAAATGAAACTTGGGTATTGTATTTTTTAGCCGTAGAAAACATAACTATAGTGAAATACATCTGGGCAAGAAAAAACAAAACCGAAAGGATTAGATTAGCTTTCAATAATTTACGCCAGTATTTTCCATATCTATAAAAAAGAAAACAAATCAATAGTGATACCAGACTCAAAAGAACAAACTGGGAATTGAACTGCATGGTAAACGAGCTGCTGTATCCGCTCAGAAGCATGGGTGCTTTCAGATACACTGAAGCCATGGGAATAACTAACAACACCAGGATAATGAAGAGCAAAACTGCAAAAAATATATTTAAAAACTTTTTCATTGGATTAAAATTTATAGGTTACCGTAAGATATCCGGAAGTTGGTGGAATCGCAATCGTGAAATAAGGAGTATTGTTAGCAACTGCAGAAGCATATTCGGCCTGGGTAAAGTTTTCGAAACCGGCAAGCTGTTGCTGGAGGGTTCCCGGTCTTTGATAGCTCATCACTCCATATTTATTAAATACATTGTTCACATTGATGAGCATGCTGAGATTCTCATTTAAATTATACCCTATTCCCAAATCAAACTGTGAAAATCCCGGCAATTTATAGACATTGGTATTGCTCCCCTCTCTTTTTCCCATATAATTCCAGGTTACAAATCCAAATGCTTTACCAATTTTCAAATTAGGAGTTACATTAGCCATAATTTTTGGCGTATAGGCAATAGTAGTTCCTGAATATGAAAATACGGTATCATCTGCGGGACCGGGTGCACTTCCCAAGTTCCATAAGTAACCTTCCTTCACTTTCGGATTCTGCAATGTAAGCACAGCTCTGATATTGAAATTATCGGTCGGTCTGATATTGGTTTCCAATTCAATTCCAAATGTTTCATTTTTATTATATAATGAAGGAGTTGTGTAGAACCCGCCTTTTCCGTCATCTGCCATAAAGCTGTAAGGTACATTGCTCAGCAAGCTGTAAAATGGAGTTATAAAAGCATCAAAATAGGTTGTCTTCGTCTTAAACCCCATTTCCACCTGTTGCGTTTTTCTCGATTGCGGATCCAGTAAATCTATCGTTTCCGGTCGGTTGGCTGCAAAGAACATATCAAGGTCCGGAGACTTGCTGCCTTTAGAGTATCTGGCATATACGGCAACATTATTATTAAATTTATAGTTCAGCGCTGCTGAATAGGAAAAATTTTCCAGCTGTCTGTTGTAGGCAACGTTCGTCAATTTTATCAGGGCGTTGTTATTGTACAAGGTATAAATGCTGCCATCTGTACCTCCGTTTTTATCAGAAAACAGATAGGTTCGCGTATTATCTCCTTTGATCCATACTTTTTCATACCGTATTCCCCAATCCAGCGTCAGGTGGTCCGTAATATCCCAGGTATGCCCGAAAAATACAGCTCCCTGCTGTTGTTTAGCTTTGAATTCCATTAAATCTCCCGTGCTGCCGGCCGCCTGGGCAAACCCATCACCGTTTGTTAATTGATAAACACCGGGTTTTGTAAAATCTAAAGTGGTAACTCCCGTTAAACTTAAAGTCATCATTCTTGGCCGGTTCTCTAAAGTCGTAAGCCCTATTCCATTGATTCCGGAAAAACGCCATACATCCGAATAGCCATAATAACCGCCAAATGAGAAATTCATCTTGTTCCATTTTTTATTGATGGTCAGCTGGTTCATTGATTCCTTTACCTTATTTTCATAAAAATTAAGCGCTGACATTAAAAATGAATTATTCTGAATAGACTGACCCGGCAATTGATTCTTGGTGATCTGGTAAACCGGTAATCCTCCGGCTCCCAGGGCAGCATTCACGCTTGCAAGCTCCTGTCCTGTGAGGGCATCCTTAAAGGAATAGGTCCCCACTCCCAGCCCGCCGACCAAAAAATAAGAGGTCATATCATCCAGGGATGTAAGAAAAGAATTTCCTACGCTGTTCTGTACTACGTCATTATCAGAATACTTACTTGCAAAAAACAACTTCCAGTCATTTCCCAGGTTGTGCTCCCAGTTTAATCCTACAGACCGGTATTTGTTACTCACCAGACGACCTGAATTATAATCTATATCTCCTCCATGAATAAAATCCGGAGAATTATACTGTAATTTCGGAATCAGTAAAGATGAACTGCTGCTGAACCCTTCTGCCGGCTCAGGACTTGTATAATTTCTTGTAGGAACCAATTGTGCATAGCCATTTTTGTCGTCAAGATACTTTAGAAATACTTTCAGACTTCCTTTATTGTATTTTTTTACGATGTTTGCTTTTACCTGTCCCCCATTATTAAACGGATATCCGGCATATCTGGCTCCTAAATCATACCTGTAAAATCCTCCAACATTAAAAAACCAGTTGTTTCCCAAAGGTCCTCCAAAATTAGCATCAAGTCTGTGATACCCGGAATTATTTGCTCCCTGGACACCATATTTGGCCCGGATTTCTCCTCCGAATTTATTTCCGCCCGTTTTGGAAATATAATTGAAAATTCCACCTGGCGCATTAGCCGCAGTAATAGAAGCAGGGCCTCCTCTCACAGCATCAATCTGAGAAATTGTGGCGTCTGCTCGTAGAAAAAAGTCAGGGCCATAATTATAATAGGTGGTATTGGTTACCGGCAAACCATCTTCCTGCATAGATATATATTCGTAAGCAAACGTACCATCTGAAGAACCTGCACTGATCCCTCTTGAGCTGACATTATTCCTGATCTCTCCCAGTGAAGAATTGACATACACCCCGGGAACATTTTTCAGCAGATCTGCAGCACTAATTGGAACCTGCTTCTCAATGACATCGCTTTTCAGGACAGAAATAGCAATGGGTGCATTCATTCTTGTCCTTTTATCAAATACCCCGGTCATGATCACTTCATCGATATCTTTTGTTTTCGTCGTATCAGCTTCTTTTTTCTGAGCCAGTACACTTGCAGATGCTGTCAGGAAAAGTATTGCTATAGTTATTTTTGTATTTAAAAATTTAGTATTCATATCCTTTAATCGTTAATTTGTGCCATATTTTTTAAGCCATTCTACCACGTTGGTGAATACCGTCTGTTCATTTTCCGGTAGTTTTGTAATAAGATGCCCGGCTCCGGGAACTATGACCAATTTATACTGAACTCCTTTTGCCTTAAGGGCTTTTTCCAGAATATAAGCCTGCTGGATGGGAACCACCTCATCTTGATCACCATGAATAATCATCGTGGGAATCTGATTCACAAATTTGGCAGGACTGGTTTTAACATAAGCTTCGGGGATAGCATCACCGGGATTCCAGACGACTTTGTTTCCTGACATTTTATTCAGGACATCCAAAAGGTTAGCTGCTTTCACATATTGTAATGTCTGAACATCTGTAAAATCTACAGGACCACACATTTCTATGATGGTTTTGATCTGAGGATTTTTCGTGTAGGCATACATCAGCGAAACATGGGCACCGGAACTTCCTCCGGAAATTGAAAAACCGTTTTTCCTGGTATTCCATTCCCGGGCATGTGAAGAAAGATATTTTGCAACATGGTCAATATCATCCAGAAGCTCCGGAAGATGTGTATCTGTAAGATTGGCATAACGGTAATCGAGATTGGCAACAGCAATCCCCTTTGAAAGAAGGTATTCGGAAAGTTTTCCATCGTCTTTTTTATCACCCTGTACCCAGGCTCCTCCATGGATATTAATAAGAAATGCCGTTTTAGGACTTCTGTCAGCAGGAAGATAAATATCCATCACGTTCCTTTCGTGTGAACCGTATTTTATGTCGGTAAGCTTTTCTGCCTTTTGGCTTAGAGAAACCGTTTTGGCGCTTTCAACATGTTGTGTTGAGCAGCTAACTGTCAATAATCCAATGGACAGCACTGCGATTTTACAATAATTCATTTCAGTTGTTTTTTTAAATTCTTTTTAAGTATTTTTCCTGTGGCGCTTAAGGGCATCTCATCTATAAATTCTATGATTCTCGGATATTTGTACTGGGCAATTCTTTCTTTTGTCCATAGCCTGATATCTTCTTCGGACGCCTTGCTTTCTTTTTTCCTCACCACAAATGCTTTAATTTCTTCCCCTAGTTTTTCATCATCGATGCCAATAATGGCAACCATAGAAATATGAGGATTTCTCATCATCACTTCTTCTACTTCGCGCGGATAAACATTCATTCCGCCTCGGATAATCATTTCTTTTTTCCGGTCTACAATGAAGAAAAAACCGTCTTCATCTTTTACAGCAATATCTCCGGAAAACAGCCAGCCATTTTTCAGAACTTCTTGTGTTTCTGTATGTTTTTTGTAATAGGCTTTCATTACATTGGGACCGCGATAGATGAGTTCCCCTTTTTCGCCAACGGGGAGTTCATTGCAGTGATTATCTACAATCTTTACATCAACTCCCCAAATGGGAGTTCCTATAGAACCTGGTTTTCTACCAACTTCCAACTGATTGAACGTTACCACAGGAGAGCCTTCAGACATTCCATACCCTTCGAAAATCGGAACTCCGAAACGGTCTTCGAATTCATTAATTATTTTTACAGGAAGAGAAGCTCCACCGGAAAGGCATATCCTTAATTTTTTAATACTATTTCTGCTTTCTTCAGTATCTTCCTCATTGAGAAGGGCCCAGTACATGGATGGAACACCAGCAAAAATTTTGACCTCAAAATGGTCAATAATCCGGTAAACTGTTTTTGCCTCAAATTTTGGCAGCAAAATAAGGTGAAGTGATTTTCGGATTCCGGCAAGCATCATGACCGTTAGCCCAAAAATGTGAAATAATGGTAAAACAACAAGTTGCCCTTCAAATTCAGAAGACGCCACGATTGCTGTGCTGGCTTCTGCATTGGTAAAAAGATTAATGTGTGAAAGCTCTGCACCTTTAGGTTTTCCAGTAGTTCCGGAAGTATAAATGATAACGGCTGTATCTTCTGATGAAGTTGTGTAAGATTCAAAATCTGTTTCTTCATCTTTTATTAAATCATCAAAATTCTGAATATCTTCTGCTATATTGCCGATGCTGATAAAATCTTTGCATGATTCGGTTTTATCAAATCCTTCTTTTCCAAATTTTCCTGTCGGCAGTTCCGGAGTCCCTTCGAAACATAAAAACAGGGTACTGTCGGAATCAGAAAGGTGATAAGCCACTTCTTCAGGTTTAAGAAAAATACTCAGCGGAACAACAGCTGCTCCGGTTTTTAATATCCCGAAAAAAATAATCGGAAATTGAAGATTATTAGGACAAAGCAAAGCGACATTGTTACCATAACCGATGCCTTTCTTTGTAAGGGCATTGGCGGTCTGACAAATTTTCTCATGGAGAGTTTTATAACTTAAAGTAACTTCACCAAGACTTAAGGCAGGTTTTTCAGGATTTCTTTTTGCAATTTGTTCTACTAAAATTGATAAATTCAGCATAGTTTCGTTCATATTAAGTTAATATTGATATGAAATCCCTTTAACCAAGGTAGTTTTCACATCAACTAATCTTAACTCCAAATTAATGATATGCTGAATAGGTGCTGACACGAAAAAGGAATTCCGTGATACGAAAAGGGAATTTTTTCAACGTGTATAAAAACAAAATCGCCCATAAATGACAGTATATCTATCATTTATAAGGCAATATATAAAAGTGTTTAATTTTATAGACGTTCTTCAGAAGGAAGTTTCCCGAAATAGCGGAGATAGAGTTGTGAAAAATGACCTCGGTTATTATACCCAATAAAGTCGCTGATCTCGCCAACTGATTTTTCAGTTTTCAAAAGCATAGATCTGGCCATTTCCATTCTTGCTTTAATGATGTATTGATGTATAGGTAGCTGTGTATAATCTTTAAATCCTTTTTTCAGATCACAGCTGTTGAGCCCGCAATAACGGCTGATTTCCTTGATAGCCAGGCTCTGGAATGCATTAGTATCAACAAAATCTTTGGCCAGTTTTATTTTATCTTCCAATGCTTTTTTGTGTTCGAACGTTTTTTCTTCTGAAAGCAGATAATGTATCCAGTAACTTAGAAATTCAAGAATTTTGCTTTCAAGAATGATACTGCATGAAGCATCATCAAAAGGAGTATCAAAAATAGTTTTGAGTTTTTCCTGGCTCAGATAATTACGCTGGGCATTTTCCAGCTTCTCTTTCAACAGCCCATTATCTTTTGGGAAAATGCTTTCCGGCACAAAAATCCTTATTCCATCAATATCAGTGGTATTGTGTTCGAATTCTTTTTCATCATATATAAAATTACTGCTGATCTTTCCTTCTTTATTGATTCGGAAATCCATCATTCCGTTATCTCCAACTTTATGCGGGGAATGAAAAATGGTTTCCTCATGGAAGTTCCATTTTCCACGGAAAAAATGAAAATTTTTATTATTGAAAAGAATCAGCTTCCCACTTCCCAAATCTGATGGCATTTCCAGAATAGTAGAATTCAAGAAATTTTTCTCACCAAATCTGTAATCCTGAACCAGACCTTGTTTAAAACCGTCTGCTTCAAGATAAGGAAGAATTAATTCCATAAGGGGTATTTATTTGTAAGGCAAGTTAATAAAAATTAAATACATGACAAATATCATGTTTTTACAAGAGTATGAAGTGTAAACTGATCTAAAGTCTCTTACAGGTGGTAAATTATTTATTTAAGAAATTGCTTCATTGCTCTCAATGTGATTTCCGTGCTGCCGGGAAGCGGCATTCCATGGGCATATCCTGCAAAAAAATGAAGTTCGGTAAAATTACCTGCCTTTATCAGCCGGTCTGCGTAAGCCAGCCCGCTATCCCGCAAAGGATCTGCTCCGGCTACAAAAATCACTGTTGGCGGAAGATTTGAAACATCTTCAATATTTCCTGGCAGGATGTATTTTTCTTTTGAATTTCCGTTTTTCCCTATGTAAAACTTTTTTATAATGGGGAAATCATCACTTTTGAGACCGGGAATTCTTTTTAATTCAATGACAGATGGATATTTCATTTCGAAATCACCCGGAGGAATTTCCAGAACCTGCAAACTGATTTTAGGGCCTTTCTGATCTCTTGCATATTGTGCCAAACCTCCTGATATACCAGCTCCTGCACTCGCTCCTCCAACGGCAAGCAGTTTTGGATTACCCCCAATATTTTCTGCATTTTTATTCGCCCACAATAAAGAAGCATAGGCATCGTGAAGTGCTGCCGGAAAAGGGTTTTCCGGAGCAAAACGGTAATCAACATTAATAACAACAATATTTCCTTTCTGTGCATAGTCTGCACATTTCTGATGATCCCATTTTGGTGTTCCATAGATAAAACCGCCCCCATGGAACCATAGAAATATGGGGAGATTTTTCGCGTTTTTAGGTTTGTAAATTGTTACGGGAATTTCAGGATCTTTTGTAGTAAATCCAGGAATTTTAGAATGAACCACCTCAATGCTATCTTTGTTTTTCAGTTCAGGCCAGGGCATTTCTGAATCAATTTTACGCTGTTTTTTGATTTCTTCCAGTGTAATATCCTGAATCGGAGTATTAACCATAGGACCAAACTGGGGCAGTAATCTCTTTTCTACTTCCTGAAGGGTAAGCGGATGATATTGCTGTGCAGCTGACCAACCAGAGATCAGGAAAATTATTAAGCATAAAATATATTTTTTCATAATAACAGGGGTATAAAATTGTATTCTTTCAAAAGTAATACTATGCTTATCACCGGATGATACGAAAAAGAAATTTTATGATACGAAAAAGGAAATTTTTATAGTAAATATTAAATAGAGTGATGTACAGGCATTGGAAATAATTTGAATAGAATAGCCTCACTTTTTCTTTTTGCACTGTCTGCTTTAAGGAATAATTTATCGGCCATGTATTTTCGCCAGCTAAGCTTCCGGATATCATTAGCAGAGGCTTCAACTCTATTTATCAGACGATTGATTAAAGTTCTGATTACTATGCTCATTATATTAAATATATTAATACATTTTAATTTTTTTATATAAAAATGTACTTTTGCCCTAAGAGCATTATAATGATGAATAAAACTTTTTATTTTTTCGCCTTACTTTTTTTTAATATTATAAACGGACAAAAACCAGATCAGCACTCAATTGATAGCTTATGGACAATAACGACCAGTAAAGATGCCTATGTTAATAAAGGATCGAAAGAAATGCTTCGTTTATGTACAGAAATATACTATCAATCTCAAAAGATCAATTACGAAAAAGGAGAATTAAGAGCTCTTGTAAAAATGTCTGAGATCTACATCAATGAACAAAATTATGGGGAAGGTCTGAATAAAATTTCTGAAGGTCTTGTATTGGCCGGAAAAAACAAAAATTATGTCATCTGGGCAGATCTTCTTAGATTACAGAGTACCATCTATACTGAATTAGGATATTACAATAAAGCGGATAAAAACAGCCGTAAAGCATTATATGTTGCAGATAAAATCGAAGAAGATGACAGAAGATATCTTGCAAAATCAAATGCTTACCGAAAAATAGCTGAGAATATAGATCGCGAAAATATATTAAAAAACAAATATGATTCTATTCAGATTTATTTTAATAAAGCCTATGAAGAATCTAAAAAGGTGAGCACCAAATTCCCCAAACGGGATATCATTATCGCGAAAAACATTAAAAACTTAGCTTCAGTATTCTATGATCAGAATAAAATTCCCGAAGCAGAAAAATATCTGAATTGGTATGCAGAATTAACAAAAAATGAAACAAAAAATCCTGAATATATTTCTTATTATGTTCTGAAAGGACATATTGAAAATAAAAAAAGAAACTACAAAAGCGCTATTGAATATTTTAGTCAATCCATACACTTGTCACAAGAATACAAGCTACTGCCGGCAGAATTAATGGCAAGCTATTCTGGAATTGCAGAATCTTACAAGGGCCTGCAGGATTATAAAAATCAGGCTGATAATTTAGATAAGGCAAAAAGAATAAGTGACAGTCTATCTGCTATGGAAAGCAGAATTGTAGAAAATGTTGGCCAATCAGAAAAAAAGGAAGAAAATAATGCTCATCTTACAGCTCCATTTATAATCGGTCTTGTTATTATAACGGCATTATTATTTATTTTGATTAGAAGAAGAAAAAACACAGTAGACCAAACGATCTCCCCTCAGCAAAGCGAATCTCAAAAAGTCAATAATCCGGATACAGCAATTAATTCTCTTGAAATAATCCAAAATACAAAAGCAAATTCAGAGGATTTAAATTATGTTATAGAATTGGCTAAAAATAACAACCACACTTTTTATCTGAAATTTTCAGAGCTGTTCCCAACTTTTAATCAAAAACTTCTAGAAATACATCCACAGCTTACCCCTTCGGATTTAGAATATTGTGCCTTAATGAAATTGAATTTTGACACCAAACAGATAGCTACATTCAAAAGAGCTTCAGTGGGCTCTGTAGAAACAAGGAAATCCAGAATAAGAAAAAAACTTAATCTTAGTAATTCCGAAAGTATCTACACCTGGCTAATAAAACTACAATAAAAATAAAACGCTGAAAATCAATTATTTACATAATATAAAGTAATCATGTAATATCTTGTAATAAAATGTAAGTCTGCTTTTTACCCGTTCTGTATTCCAATACAATAGTTTTGTCTCCCAAAGAAAAACACTTTATTATGAGAAAAAAAACAGCAGTCTTTATTTTCGTGATCAGCAGCACTTTTATGTTTTCACAAATAGGTATTCATACCGACAACCCATCTGCAGCTTTAGACATTGTAAGTAAAGGGAGCTCTTACGCTACAAAAGCATTAGAAGTAAATAATTCCAGTGCATTAGAAATGCTTACAGTCGTGGATAATGGCAATGTGGGTATTGGCATTGCAAATCCATCTGCCCAATTACATACCACAGGTACTGTACGGATGGAAGGATTGGGAACTAATGTTAATAATATAAAAGTAATGACCGCAGATGCGGCAGGAAATATTACAACAAGGGCAACCAGTACTCTACTGCCTCAAATCCTTTCAGGGGCGAACGGTCAGGATGCGGTTCTTACAGCCCAGACTATATCTTCCATCAATAATGTACCAGGGTACACCAATGGACTTTTCGTTAAAAGTTTTACAATTTCACAAACTTCTGTCGTTACTTTTTCGTACAGTATAGGTGTTTTGAATCTGCTAACCGCATCGGGAAGTCCTGTCTTTAATGATGGAGCCTCTAAACAGATAGGTGCCAATATAGTATGGAAGACCGTACCTGCAGGAAGCCCTTTCTCAACAAATGGATTAATATGTACCAGTGCTCTACCCTTTTCAAATACCGGTGACTATTATGTAAGCGGTACTTTTTATCCATCAAACAGCTGCCCAATAACCTTAATCCCCGGAACTTATTCTATTGAACTACAAGGCTTTGTAAATGCCGTTGATAATACACAGGGAATCCGCGCCACTTTTGGAAGCAACATCTACGACAGATTCGATATTACAGCAACAGCCGTACAATAATCTAATATTTATAATTACAACTATGGTCAATTTTAACCGGAGATTATTCATCATTTGCCTGATGAACAGCAGTTTATTTTATTCTCAAATAGGAATAAACACAACAAATCCTTCCGCAATGGTGGATATTGTGAGCTTAGGAAATACGGGTACCACCAAAGCATTAAAAGTCAGTAACTCAAATACCAAAGAGATCCTTACCGTACTCGATAATGGCAATACCGGCATCAACGTTTCAAATCCGACCTCACAGATGCATACTTCGGGAAGTGTACGTATGACCGGCCTGGGAATAAACACTATTAATTCTAAAGCATTAACAACTGACACCTCCGGAAGTATAACAACCCGGTCCACTACACTCTTATTACCGCAGGTTCTTGCAGGAACAAATGGTGCAGATGCCATATCTGTAAGCCAGACTTTATCTTCTATCAATGGAAATGCAAGCTACACCAATGGATTGCTTGTCAGAACTTTTACTATTTCTCAAACTTCACTGGTTGTTTTATCTTATCAGTTAGGGGTAGGAAATATTGTTAATGCATCCGGAAGTAATTTAACTGATGGGACATCAAAACAGATAGGAGCTCGTTTAACCTGGAAAAGCTTACCTTCCTCAACCCCATTTACAGTAAACGATGTACTATATACCGATGCCATATCATTTATGAATTCATCAGTCAATTACACAAAACAATTTTTTTATCCTAGAGGAAGTGTCTCTGTTACTCTGTCACCAGGTACTTATTCTATTGAACTGAAAGGATATGTTTATGCCTATGATAATGTTCAGGGCATCAGAGCAACCTTTGGAGGCTCTGCTTATGACAGATTAGATGTAATAGCAACACCTCTACAGTAACAAAAAATAATATCTACAAAATGAAAAAACTCATTGGGGCAGCTAAGCTATCTGTAAGTGCTTATTCTCCAGCTGATATTATGTAAACGGAAGTATAATGATTATATTAAAACTACCTGAGTAACAAATCCTTGTTGAGACTGCTTAGGATCTATGGATAAATATTTAAAATAAAACTGTTTTGAAAAATATACACATAGGAAAACTTATCGAAACAAGATGGAGAGAATTGAATATCCCGATAGAAAGGACCTGCAGATTCTTTAAACTATGTGAAGAAGAAATATATGAGATGTTTCGGCTTGAAAATATGAATTCTCATGATATTCTTAAGTGGTGTAAACTATTGGACTATGATTTCTTCCGTTTGTATTCTCAACATCTGATCCTCTATTCTCCCCAACATAAAAGCAAAATCAAAATAGATACATCCCTGCCAAAATTCCGTAAAAGTATTTATACCAAAGATATTATTGATTTTATTTTATCTGAAATCAATGACGGTGCGAGGACCAAAGCACAAATCAGTGAATATTACAGAATTCCCAAAACAACATTATACAAATGGATTGCTAAATATAGTCATGAGAACAATGATCCTGAAACTGAAGAATAATCACAACCATATTGCCAATCAATAAACAATAGAGGTAATGAAAAAAAACATGCTCCCCGATTACAAATTGATCTTCACCGATATCATTTTAAAAAAACATCCAGCAAAAGAGCTAAGCTGCAGAACGATACTGAAAAAGGATGTGATTTCCGTTTTAGACGTGATTAAACTTAATGACCTCGTTTTTGGAACCGGTGATAAAACAACATCGATAAATAACCAGAAATATAGAGCTTATGATGAATCTACAATAATAGATATTTTAAAGTATCAGAAGAGGAACAAGCTAAACAATTCTCAACTGGCCACTCACTTTAAAATCAGCAGAAATACAATCGCTAAATGGAAAAAGTTTTCAGAACATGATTCCGTAGCCCGGACTTAAATTCTGTATTTTGAATATTCAGATCAAGTGCCAACCAACCATTCTGAATATTAATAGCCTTTGTAATTAAGCATTTTGAGATCAAATACCAGTCACTCGTCACGGTATACAATGTGATGTTCAGTTGAGTAGAATTAAAAACTATTACAACACTGATCCCATTGCTTTTTTATAATTGAAATTAATAAAATTCCGAATTTCGACATCCGTTTACCCATTGCTTATCAACCGATTATGCATGATTACGTTTGCTGCTCTATTTTTTTTCTAGAAGAAAAGATACCTTTGTAATCTTGTATATACTAAACAATTTTAGGTATTGGAAATAATTCTCCGGCTCGTTTTTAGAGACCTTTAGGGTCTTGAATAGAAATGCTGATTTGCCATATAATACGTTAATAAATATATAAGTAAAAACACAAATTTTGTATAACAAACATAAATGATGATTAAAATGCTAAATAATCAAGTCTATTATGGTATTAAAAATAAGCCATGAACTTCAAGGAAATACATATAGGAACTCTTATCAGTCAGCGCATCGCAGAATGTAAGATAGAAATGCTTCGTATCTGTAACTTTTTTAAATGTACTGAAGCCGATATTGAAGAAATGTTGATACAGGAAAATCTTTCAACGGATGTCGTATTAAAATGGTGCAAATTATTAGACTACGATTTCTTTAGAATCTACTCTCATCATTTAATGTTATACTCTTCTCAGTCTTCAGCAGTGAAGTATAGTAATGAATCTGGTAAAGAGAAATCATTACTGCCTGAATTTCGGAAAAATATTTACACTAAAGAAATTATTGACTTCATTCTGGAACTCGTTGAAACCGGGAAAAAAAGTAAATATCAAGTAATAAATGAGTACAAAATTCCTAAAACCACATTATATAGATGGATAGAAAAGTACAGGAAAGACTAAAACCGGATTATAAAAGAATATACTCAGATCTAATAGAATTAAAGCATCCTGAAAAGAAGGAAAAATGCAAAAAAATATTATCTAAAGAACAGTTATCCAGCATCGACATTATTAGAATTAATGCTATTATTTTCGGGAATAATACGGAAAATATTTCCCTCAACCAGAGACACCGTTCGTATGATGATGAAACTGTACAAAAGATCCTGGATTATCAAAAGAACAACAAACTAAGTAACAACCAGGTAGCTAAACATTTTAAACTCAGCAGAAATACGGTTACAAAATGGAAAAAAATTTACGGTTTAAAATATTTGAAAGGTGAATGATTAGATTATAAAACTATGAGAGAAGCAGTGGAAGCAGATTTTCACTATAAAACCAGTTTTTCATATGCATGTATAAAATTGATTAATGCTTTTTTTGATTGGGTATCCATTAAAATACCCTCATCATTGATTTTTCCTTTTATCCCTGGAATTAAAAGCTTTGTATCAGCAGTGAAATGGGCCATTAATGTTTCCATGATCAACTGTAATTCCAAATGTCCTTTTTCCCCATTCGCTGACGCTGTAATAATTCCTAAGGGTTTTTCTGAAAATACGGTTGTGGAAACACACCACTCAATTGCATTTTTAAGTCCACTGGGAATACTGAAAACATATTCAGGGGTACAGATTAAAATACCATCTGCATCTTCTATTGATTGTCTAAAGTCTACAATTGCTTTTGGAGGTTCGGTAACAGAAAGTTCAGGATCAAAATGAGGTAGTAATTTAAGCTCGTTAAAAACGCTCAAGTTAAAAATATCCTTTGTCAGGTCAGCGAATATATCGATGAGTTTTTGATTTGACGAATGGCTGCTTGCACTCCCGTTTATTACAAAAATATCCTTCATACATTATATTTAATCACTCCTCTTATTGTATTTTATATTGCTTTTTCATAACAGTTGAAAACTCCTTTTCGAAAACTGACAGTTCCTACAAGTTCGTATCCTTTTTTCAGATAAACCATATTGGCGGTTTCATTTAATGAGAAAGCGTCAAACCGGATAGATCGATATTGAGAGTCAAGAGCATATTTTTCCGCGTATCTAATCATTTTGCTTGAAATTCCTTTTCCTTGCGCAGTAGGTTTTACATATAAACGATGAATCACTACAAATGGAACAGCTGTTTTCCAGTTTAAATCATTGTATTCTTCGTCGCATTTTTCATTTAGCGCCATATAAGCCAATAGTTCATTTTGCTCTTCATAAATAAATGCTTCTTCTTTCTCAACATCTTGCATTAAAACAATTTTATTTGGATATTCCTGATCCCACTGATCAATACCTTCACTCAGCATATGCATTTTTACTTCCTCTAATACTTCTGATGCTTGAATTATATCTCTTTGAGTAGCTTTCCTAATCATTAAATTATTGTATTTTATTATTCGGGAATTTTTAAATAGTCATGTTGCTTGCTAAAACGACTGCTTCCTATTTTTAGCTAAAATCATTAACCATGCCCTAAATTTAGTTAAATCATTTTCTAAAATTTATAAAACTAAATAGTTATTGTCTATAAATTGAGATGATGAATGTAATAACCAACCGTATTAAAACCCATATTGTTTCTATTATAATCAGGTTGCCTGTTGTTGCTACAACGTAATCTGAAAATAATTATTGGATTAATAGACTAAAACCTTTTTGTTCAGTAATCTGGAGCATAAAAACTGACTGAAATGTTTGATACAGAGCTGCTGAAGATAGAAACAAAGAAATAATTCTAAAAAACATCGATTTTCCGCAAATAAAATTTTCAGGTATGGAGATATTTTCTATCTTTGCCAAAGTCTTTTAGAAAGTACTTTTTATCGGACAAACCTTTAAATAAGGGGGATTGGCGCAGTTGGCTAGCGCGTTTGACTGGCAGTCAAAAGGTCACGGGTTCGAATCCCGTATTCTCCACATCAAAAATGTTTGAAAAGCCTATTAATCCTGTAATTCTTCGGAAATACAGGATTTTTTATTTTTATAAGGAAGCATCCTTTTTTTTTTAATACATATAATACCCCCAATTTCATAGCAGTTATTATCTTTTAAAAAAAAAACAATTAAAATGATTATTATTGAAATATTATTGTTGTTTCAGCGTTTTATTAACATATTTTCCCCATCTTGACCAATAATTAAAATCTCAATCACTTTTCTGTTTCCCTTACGGTAATTTCCTGCATAAAAACTTGATTACTGCACGGATTAAAAAAAACAATTACTTATGAAATTATTTTCAGTATTAGAAATCAATACATTACTAAAGGGTTATATAGTAGGCAGTACTTCACATTTTATTTCCTCTCCGGAGCAAATAGAACTTGCAGGTAATCATCAAATTACCTTTATAGGCAATAAAAAATACGAGAAACTATGGGCTTGCAGCAAAGCATCCGTAGCTGTGGTAAATCATGACATCTCTATTCATCCTGGCGAAAACAGAGCATTTATTAAAGTTAATAATGCCGATCTTGCCATGTCTCAAATACTGGAATTATTTGCCCCCCTTCATCCCCAATTTGATACCGATATCCATCCTTCTGCATCGGTACATCCTACCGCGATTGTTGGCGAAGGTGTTCGTATTGGCGCAGGCACCTACATTGGTCCTAATGTACAGCTAGGTGACAACGTAATCATCTACCCCAATGCGACCATTTTAGACAATAGTACGGTAGGTAAAAGCAGTACGGTATGGAGCGGTGTTGTGATTAGAGAAAACTGCCACATTGGAAAAAATACGATATTGCATCCCAATGCGATTATCGGCGCCGATGGTTTTGGATTTAGGCCTTGTCCTGAAAGAGGATTGGCAAAAATTCCGCAAATTGGGAATGTCATCATTGGAGACTGGGTAGAAATTGGTGCAGGTTCTTGTGTAGACCGTGGTAAATTTAGTTCTACTATTATTGGTGATGGCTGTAAGATTGATAACCTTGTACAAATAGGCCACAATAGCGTATTGGGCAAATATTGTATTATGGCAGGCAATAGTGGCCTTGCAGGTAGTGTTACCCTGGGTAATGGTGTTATTATTGGCGGAAGTGCTTCTATTAAAGATCATACTACTATTGGCGATGGTGCGATTATAGGTGCAGGATCTGGTGTTGCTGGCGATGTACCCGCAGGTAAAACCTATCTGGGCTACCCTGCAGCTGAAGCCCGTACTACTCTAAAACAATGGGCTGCCCTTAAAAAGCTTGCGGCAAACGGTTAATTGTAAATTTGGATTTCCAGATTTAAATTCAATGACTAAATTTTATTTATATTCTATAAAAAGATCGAAAACACAAAATTTTCGATCTTAAGTATATCTAATTTACTTTAAAATAATGTTTATATTTTTTGAATAAATCTTCCATTTAATAAGGCCTTGAGAACGCCTAATTTATATTTTTTTGGATATTATAAATATATTCTGTTGGGATTACTCCTTCGATTTGCCTAAAAACTCTATTGAAAGTTAACTGGCTGTTAAATCCTGATGATGTATAAATTTAGACACAAAATATCTTATCTTACATAAAATAATTTTGTGAAATGATCCAGAAAGAACAAGATATTAATATGGCAAAATGTATGATGCATTCAAAGCATAAACTTATTTCTTTTTTAACCTGCATTTTGATCTGCTCTATGATGATTGCTGTCAAAGCACAGGAAATATCATTCTACACCGTGTATCCATTTGAGGAAGAAGATTATTTTACAAAAACGGTTTTCCCCTTCAACCCTGCTTTTATAAAGAAGACTAAAGTAAAAAGTATTGCGCTTGAGAATAATGAAAAAACCGGGACGAAGTATCTGTATAATTTTAATCCCAACGGCTCCATGGAAAGTATGACCACCATACGCTACCATAAAGAAGAAACAGACACTGCTTTTTATACCAGGTATTATTACAATGCACAGGGATTAATTGATAAAAAAGCAAGAATCGATTATCGGGATGGTATCGTAAAAATCAGCAGCTATCAATATGATAAGAACAACAGGATTGATAGGATTCGCATCTTTTCATTAAATTCTCAAATGCCAAATAGATTACAAAGCAGCGATTGGCTTGGAGAGCCTGTTCCCGGTGCAGACAAAATTATTCTCCGGGGCTCTTTACCGGATGAAAGCCTTTTGAAGAAAATGACCTCCGAAAATCAGTTTTCTTCCTGGCAATATCGCTATTATACAGACCAGAAATTTGAGGCAGAAGAGCGCACCGAATATTTCAATTTTAAGAAGAATAATGACAATCCGGATCCCTGTCATCAAAAGAAAACGTATTATTATCTGAGCGGCCTTCCGGTAGGTTTATTTCTCCACAATGGCTGTGCCGCCAAGAAAATACCTTCCGAACAATATCGATTCAAAGACGGTCTTTTGTCGGAAATAACCGATGCTCCTGCCAGCCTTGAGCCCAAAACCGAAAGGTATACTTATGACAAAAACAAGAATCTGGTCCTGATGGAGGATCTATGGAACGGGCAAAAAGTAAGCGAGCTGGAGATGATTTATGATAAAAAAGGGTTTCTAACTTCCATACAACGGAAATCCGATACAATGGATATGGTTCAGTATTTTCAAGACCGCACACTGTGGTTAACCTATACCTTTTACTAGATCTGAACTGCTTCCTGTTGTGTTTCATCTTCTACCTAAACAGACTTAAATTTTCCGCTATATCCTTGCCTGCATAAGATCTCGCTTCTAGGAGTTCAATTTTTTCTACATGCGCATTCGTAATGCTCGTTGAGATATACGATCGATTCCAGGCAGAGTTCCTGTAATACAGATGTATCGATATCGGAAAGCTTTTTTATATAGATACAAGCTTTGCCCATTTTGAATTTTCCCAGATTGGCTAATAATTTTTCGCTTTTTTCGGTCCCGGAATAAACATAGAGTGAGAATGCCGCTTTTCTTGGCGAAAATCCAAGAATGGGAGCATCACCTTCATGCCCGCTTGCATATTTGTAATGATAATTACCGAACCCAATAATCGTTGGTCCCCACATTTTCGGTTCAAAGCCGGACCATTCCTGTATAAGCTCTATAAGCCGGAAACTGTCATTTCTCTTCTGCTCATTATCAACGTATGAATTGATAAAATCCACTACATCTACTCCTGTATGGTTCGTTTTGGTCTTTGCCATAGCTCAGGTTTTTTGATTATTGTCTTAAAATCTTTTCCATTTTTTTACCTTTCGCCAATTCATCAATTAATTTATCCAGATACCTTGCCTGTTTGGTTAGCGGGGTTTCAATTTCCTCAATGCGGTAGCCGCAAATAACTCCGGTTATTAAATGTGCGTTGGGATTCAATGCAGCTCTTTCAAAAAATGTTTCAAAAGTCACTTTCTCGTCGATAAGCTCCTGTAGTTTTTTGTTATCAAATCCGGTCAGCCATTCTATAACCTGATGCAGTTCTTCTATAGTCCGGCCCTTGCTTTCCACTTTCTTGATGTAGTGCGGATAAACGGATCCAAATATCATTTTTGCAATACGCTGATCGTGTTCAGGTGTTGTTTTCATATCCTGATTTTTATTTTAAATAGGATGAACTACTCATTAATGACCGGTTCCACCAGCTTCATCAGCTTTTCCAGTGATTCCTGCCAACCTAAATAACAAAATTCTGCAGGAATCTGTTCCGGGATTCCTTCCTGTGTGATCTTGATTTCTGTGCCACACAATACCTCTTTCAGCCAAACGGTGGTCGTCATTTCGCCGGGAAGATTCGGATCTTCAAATTTGTCTGAATATTTCAGCAATTCGTTGGGTTTTATTTCCAGATACTGCCCTCCAAAATAATGACTCTTTTCAGTAGTAAAATTATTAAATGACATCCTATAGCCTCCGCCCACTTTGAAATCCATTTCGTGTACGGTACACAAAAATCCATAAGGCGGTAGCCAAAACGCCATTGCATTAGAATCTGAGAATGCTCTAAAAACCTTGCTAACAGGGGCTTTTATTACTCTGTGGAAACTTACGGTACTTGTTGCCATAATTTTATTTTTTTTAGATTAAACTTACTCCGTTTTTTCTGTTAGTTTATAGATAAATTCTTCTATTTCCATTTGTCGTGCATTGGCGAAAAATTGGTCCGTTCCGATTTTAATGAAACCATTTTTTTCTAAAACTTTTTGCGACCCCAAATTATCAAATGTAACCCTTCCAAAAATAGGTCTAAAAGTTTCAATGGTCAAATTTTTTTTGACTGTTGTTTTGGTGTCTATTTTTTTTAATTAGCTGGGAGAATTTCTTATTTAGGTTTAAGCCGATAAGCATACATTACTTTAACTATTTATACATAACCCGCTGCAAAAAATTCTATAGTCCGGAACCAAGCATTTTTATCCAAATAGGTTTATAAACAGGATTCTTAATTCCTTCTGTATGGTACGGGTTATTATTACTCTTCTTTTGTTTCAAAAGTGGTTGGTCTAGCGCAAAGACATTATCGGCAGGTATATGTAATGTTTTGTTTATTTTATCCAGCTGTTTAGCAGCAACTTCCTGTACATGATAAGTTGCAAAAACATTTTCCGGGCGTGTTATTAATTTTTTAAAATACCAGCCTGCAATCTTTTTCGTTTTTGAATCGCTGTAATCCCAACCGCCGGAAAAGCTTATAACTCTCGCTACCGATTCATGCTGCGCAATAAATTCAGCCATTCCTCCACCTTGCGATTGACCAGCTAAGGCTATATCGCTCCAAACAGGTTTGCCAGTACTTTGATTTAAGTATTGAGACCAGAAACCTTCTTTATCATTTTTCGACAAATACTGTAACAACTTTATCAAACGAGGTACAATAGCATCTTGATACTCATCCGGAATAGATGAGAAAACAGTATCACCATATATACGTTTTCTACGAAATTCAGCAGCACAATCAATGTCTTTACTTAATTTGTTTCCCACACATACCTGTGAAACACCGGGAGTGCTAATAAAAGAAAGTGCAATAATCCTATATCCCTGATCCAAAGCTGTTTTGAAAAAGCTTATTGGAACATTATTAGTCGATCCATTAGTACCCGTAAGCCATAGCAACACCTTATTATTTTTAATAGCCCTGTCGTAATAAACGACATGCACACTGTCCCAGTTCCGTACGGTGGGATCTGCTTCGCTAGGTCTTACTTTAAGTATTTTATATCTGGCAAAATCAGCAGAATGGTTGATACTTTGTGCTGTTATACCTATGACAGGGTTTACAATAAGTACCAATAAAATGATTGGTAAAATGATTGAGAAAAAAATCTTTTTTTTCATTCGTATTTAGTGTTAAAAATTAGTATACTAAGTTATATAAAAGTACTATACACTTCGAAAATCCCAAGATAAAATCTGTGTGCATCTGAGCATGCGCAATGTGATATAAATATTGAAATCTCCAGATTCTATTCACAATAAATAGAAATTCTGTACATCTTCCCTTGCTCATAACAATCACAGCTGATCTAAGATCCAAAACATTCGATATAGTTAAAAAGATACTTACTCCCAAAATAAAAACCCTGTAATTATTTAAAATTAAAGGGTTTAAATGCTTTTCAATCGTTTTTGAAATCAATGCCATATGAATTAAAGGCTATTTTAATTATATGCAGGTATTTTTTCAAGAAGTAACCACAAATGCCTGTCAAACTTTAAATAATAGATCATATCCTGTTTTGTTAAAAAACTTGAACCTGTTTTTGGTATAGAGACTCGCAGAATTATTTAATATTATAAATTTTCTTCCATCTTGCCACTGTATTTCTACTGAGCTTAAACTCCAAAGCCAATTGTGTATTACTCATCTCATATTTTATCTGATAATGAAGTAATTCAAGAATAGAATCTTCATCATACGATCTCCCTTGCTGTGTAACGATCTCGTTTACTGTTTGTTTTGAAATTAATTTATTGAATTTGATGATGTCAATACTCCTTTCCAGTTTTGGAACTGTCATATGATCTTCTAAACCTTTAAACTTGATAAGATCCTCATATATTTTCTGATAATTAGGTGTTTTCATATCATAAGTATTTAATGTTTTCTTAACCATTTGTAAATTGTGGTCCTTGGAATGTTATATTCTTCCATAATTTCTGATACAGACTTTTGATTGGTAGAAACTAAGCTTACCAAAAACTCCTTGATCTCTTTAGTGTAAATATTTTTTCTAAATATTATCTGTCCATTAACTTTTTTTGTCTCTTTATTCCTTTTGGTATGGGAGATACTGTCATATAACAAAAGATGAGTCACATATAACCTAAAGAAGTCATATTCTGCCAGTTTGCACCATTTAAGAAGAATAGCCGTGTCTAAACTTTTTTGATCATACATTTTGATGATCTCATCTTCGTGCACCTTGAAATATTTACAAATACGATCAATAGATATTTCCTGCTCCCTTACCTGTTCTTTTAAACAGTTTCCTATATGTATGTCTTTAAAATCTATATTCATATTATTGAAGATTAGTTTTTTTAACATGCTTTTCTATCCACCTGTAAACCATCCATTTATAAATAGTTTTCTTGGGAACATTACTTTCTTTGGAAATTTGTGAAATGCTTTTTTGTTTAGTATCAATTAACTCTAAAATAAAATTTCTTATTTCCCTTTTGTTGAGGTGCATGGGATTATTTATTATACTTTAGAACCGTTTACAGTAAAAGTACTACCAGGTAATACTGTATTAACCCCTGCATTCCAGGCTTGGGAATACATCACGTTTGACAATATCAGTAAAGTCGCAAATAATAAATCTTTCATGTAAAATAATTTAAAATTTTCACTAGGGTTTCCAGAAGGACCATACCGTTCCATTAAAAATAGCCAGCTGATGTTTCACAGTATCATACACGATCATCCCAGCTGCAGGATTGATGATATTCAAATGCGGACTATCTACTTTTGGGAGTATCATTGCTTTATTGGTATCTGTTAATACCAAAATCCCTGAGGTGCCATCTGTAGCAGCATTTACGCCGACTGCTGTTTTCGCAGAAGTTTGCTCCACAAGAGCATCTTGTAATGTGGTATCTACGATACCTGTATTATCTACACTCAGGTCAAACCAACTTCCGTTTTTTCTATATTTTACTTTTTTATCGGTAATGTCATAAATCATTGTACCGTCTACAGCACCTGTTACTGATCCTGTAGAAGTTACCCAAGGCAATAATAGCCCCCTATTGCCCATCCCGAATTCCAATGAAACTGAAGAATTGGTCACTGAATTTTTGCCTATTGCCACCTGTGCAAAAACACAGGCGGAAATAATGACAAATATTGATATAAACGTTTTTTTCATTTTTGAGATTATTATGAGTTAAAATAGTATTAATAATCAGGGCAGGCTTGTGTATTAAAGCACTGCCAACTAAATGTCATCCCATTATCCACTGTCGTATAAATTTTTAGACAATCGGCTTCTTCATCGTAAACCATCATTCCTTCAACAGGAATAGCAATAGCATTAACCTGTGCTGTCGTAGGTATTCTGTTGACCACAAGCCCTTTGGCCTTAGCTTCCAAAGCCGTCCATGCTCCTTTTCTAACCATTGGCCAGTTGCCGCTGTTTACACCTGCTCTTCCTAATGCTGTGATACCATACTTTGTGTCTAATACAGTTCCAGTCAATGTGGCCGGTTTGTAGCAGAAACATCCTGAGCTTACGGAAGCATTCTGAGAATCTCCTATTCCTTGTCCTGTATTTCCAACAATTGTAGGGATACCATTGGCATCAACACATACAGAACCTGCACATAAATTTTGATTAGAAGCCGAAGAACCTGTTCCTACAGAAAGACTACCTCCCGCATTAACTAATTGGGATGATGTAATATTGGCTGTTCCTTCTAAAGCATCCAGACATCCATCATTATCTGAATCCAGGTCAAGATGATTTGGAATACCATCTCCATCGGTATCTACCGTGGTACATGTTTGCTGTCCATCTAAAAACACATCAAAACCATAAGCCCAGACATCTGCTGCTATTCTTAATTCAGCATTTGTAATTGTTGAAGCGGTTTGATTTGCACCACTAAAAGAAGTTGCATCCGGAATAAATACAATCTTCCTATCTGCATCCCGGGCAAAAACTGCTTTACCGTTAGCATCCACCATTGCTGTTTCATATGTTCTGGTTAAAGAAGCAATCGTCATTTGTACAGTCCCGGACTGGTTGAAAGTATTTTCCGGCCAATAACCGTTAGTAAAAACAGCGTCCCCGATAGATCCATAAGGAACATCTGTATTTAAATTGTTATTCGTGATCTGATACCCGTAATCGGTTGCATTATTCTGCATTACAATCACTCCTTTATTGTTGTTGTCAGACCATGACAATATTCTGGTATTCACTGCCGTTGAAAGCTTGTCTGCCGAAGTTTGGGCATCAGTCGCTGAAGATCCTACATAGAATACATCTATAGTATTGGCCAGCAACTGGGCCTCAGTAATAGCTGCTTCGGTAGCAAACGGCACAAACGTAATCCCTGAAAATTTGTTATAAGTCCCTGTGGAACTAAAATTAACCGTATTGCTTAGCATATTCATCATTAATCCGGTTGTTCCCACGGTAGTATTTAAATACCCTATTCTTAAATTTCTTCCCAATCCGCTACAGGTATTCCCTTCATTCGTATCCAAAATACCATCATTATCATCATCCATATCTGCAGCATCAGGCAGAATATCCCCGTCACTGTCCAGACATTTCCTGATTGTATTATCCAATGCATGGGGATCGTACGTACTTAGATAATCCGGAATCTTGTTTGTATTGGCATCCACAATATCTGCCAAACCATCGCTATTGGTATCTGTTGCCGTACCAGCAGTTGAAATAAAGGCAAAGTTTGAGGTTAAGGAAGTCGTTGCCCCCGATTCCAAAGCATCACTGCAACCGTCCCCATCTGAATCGAGATCCAAATGATTTGGGGTACCATCTCCATCTGTATCTAATGTCGTGCATTGAGGAGCAACAAACCTGTCAAAGAAGTAGGTCCAGGTATCTGCAATTGCCTTTTGGTCATTTGTGGTGGGAGTAATCATACCTGATTCAGCATTATATATGGTAGCATCAGGGAAGATCAGCAAGTTATATCCCCGGTCTGTGATCACTACAGGTCTCAGATTCGCATCTGTCATCAGAATATCGAATGGTCTGGTACTGGACTGAATGGTCATCTGAATTGCTCCTGACTGATTCAGGGAAGACGTTGGCCAATATCCGTTGGTGTAGGTATTCGTCCCTATTGTTCCCGAAGGCGTGTTGGGATTCACATTATTATTGGTAATGGTATACCCGTAATCAATAGCATTATTCTGAAGGGCAAATATTGATTTGCTGTTATTCTGGGCCCAGGTGATTAATCTGGTGTTGAGAGCTGTAGATACCTTATCTGCACTGGTAGTGGCATCATTAGCTGAAGATCCAACAAAAAACACGTCTATAGTATTGGCAAGTAAACTTGCTTCAGTAATGCTTGCTTCAGTGGCAAAAGGAACCAGGGTAATCCCTGTAGTTTTATTATAAATACCATGGGGTCCAAAATTATTTAGATTTAATAATAAATTGGTTGCTAAACCATCGTCTCCTACACCACTGGCTAAATATCCTACTCTGATATTCCTGTTAATTTTTCCACAAAAATCTCCTTCGGAAGTATCTAAGACTCCATCATTATCATCATCTATATCAATGGGGTTGGGAACACCATCGTTGTCTGTATCAATACACAGGTTTTGATTGTTATTATTGGCATATTTTGCATAGGTGGATACGTAAGAAACCTGTCCGCTGTCTGCACTGGTTTCCACAGCATTCGCCAAACCATTGATTCCGTATGGTCCTGGTAAAGTACTTAGTGTCTTATTGGTGGTTGCATGGGCTTCATACGCATCTGAACAACCATCATTATCACTGTCCGTATCCAAATGATTGGGGGTTCCATCTCCATCCGTATCCACGCTGCAAATTCCAGGTTTCGGATGTGCTGAAGGGATATAGGCTACAGTTGTTGAAAGCAGGGATGCAATCTCGTGTATTGCTGTGGTACCCGCAGTTACAGAGGTTGCATTGCCTCCGGAAACAGTTCCTATATACCTGATCTGATAATATAGGTAAGGCGTTGTAGAAGTAGTATTAAAGGTGGGATTTGTACCGGATATGCTTATTCCAATGCCTGTTGTAAGAAGCGTATAGCCAATACCGTCATTGGAGCCGTATAATTTTGCAAAACCACTAGCCGCCATCCCATTAGCGGCTTGAGTTACGGCCATCGATTTTAGAATGACCGGAGTTGGATATTGCACCGTAAATATAGCCGACCCTGAAGTGATGGTCTGTAATGCTGCAAAATTATACGCAGTAATTGTAGTTCCATCATTGGTGTTATCATTATATAGCAATGGAATATTAGTACCGGCAGCAGGATCTCCGATGCCCCCATTTAAAGGAGAGATGACAGAAGCTATTCTATTGGCTTCATATACCGTATAAAAACAGTCCGGTGATTCTTCTGCATCCGGAACACCATCATTATCATCATCCAAGTCACTGACATCCGTAATGCCATCACTATCTGAATCCTGAGCTTTTACTATATGTGTTCCTATGGATAGGAATAAACATATAGTAAAAAAATTAATTAAAAGTTTTAGTTTTTTCATTATTCTTACTTATTGGATATGCTATTTTTATTACTTAATGTCTGTGATTGATATGACGGCTTTTCGTTGTTTTTTGTACTTATGTTTTTAGTAAAAAAGTCACGCTTTATTCACGAGGAATAAAAAAATTGTCTTTTTGAATATCCTAGTGTCTATTTATAATTTTTTCTAATTGCTCGTTCTTTTGCCTTAATATTTTCACTTCTTTACTGAGCTCAAATACATACAGATACAGTTCTTCTATTTTTTCAAGATTTATTTCTGAGGCTCTGTTTAGAATTATACCTCCCTGACTTTCCACATCAGAAGCAGACGGAACTCCCGGTAGATGTTTATTTTGATGCGTGAATTCTTCCACTTCGTCTAAACTCATCATCTTATAAGAAGGGTTTAATTTTGATACTCCTTCAAAATGTTTTTCAAATACATAATCCGGGGTAATTGTTCCTGAGGCTAAAATGTTACCAATTACATGTAGTTTTTGAGAAGGAGTGGTTGTTCCGATCCCAAAGTTACCGTTGGTTGCCAATATTGCTCTGTTGTTATTCGCTCCGAAGATTAAAGGTCCCGACGATGAATTGGTCCCGATGAAAAGCTCACTACTTCCTGTAGACAATAGTCTGGAAGTACCATCTGTTAAAAGTTCCATATCCAATGTCCGGCTGGAACCAATCAACGCTCTTATTAATGAGCTGCTACTTCCTCTGCTGATAATCCTTGTGCTACCCGGCACTGCAACGTTAATATCAAATGCTATATGATTATTTACATTACTGATCCCATTCTGGAACCACAGCATTTTATTATTGGTTGAAACCGTTCTGTTACCTGTAAGAGTACCATCAGAATTATAAATATTGACTCCCTGAGGAAGGGTAATGGCACTTGAGGATATTCCATTCACTGTAGTTGTCAATGTATTTCCTGACACCGTATTGCTCACCGTTTTCACGGCTGTAGTAGATGAAGCTATTCCATTGACTGTAGAGGTAATGGTATTTGCTGTACTGGTCAGGGAATTGGTAATCGCCACGGTTCCTGCAGAATCTCCTGTTTTTATCCATTTTGATCCGTCATTGTAGTATAAGCCGGGAGTAACATCAGATACTGTAGCCGTATTGTATACCATCATTCCTGCTACATGGGTACTGAGAGGCGAAGGACTTGCTGTAGAACTCAAAGCTATACGGGTATTGAGAATCCCTTTATTGGTAGACACAACATCCAATGCTGCATCCATATTGGGCGTTGGCGTGTTTATGCCAATCTGAGCAAATGAGAAGGTTGAAATCAGGAAAATTCCTAAAGAAATTACATTTTTTTTCATTGTGTGTGTTTTTAGAATGTGTGTTTAATCAAAAAATAAGAAGGAATAGATAAGATATACCAGTCCCAACTTATGACTGATTTGGATCATATATATCTGTATAAGTATAGGTATAGGTATGGGTAAGTGTTAATTTTTTTTCATTTTAGTGTTGTGTTTCTTATGAGGCTATCAAAATTTTAAAGAAAGTAAACCTGAAATTTCATAGGGTATAAAACCTGGTTTCCATAAAGCTTCAAACCTCTTTCATCAATATCTCAGTTGTAAATCAATAGAAATATTCCAGTGAAAGCAAAAATAAGGGGTACCAACGAAGTACTTCAATGCGTAACCACCTATTAATCAATCGTCAATATTATTCCGAAACCACAGCATCATATCATCTTTTGCAGGAACAAAAAGCCTTTTTCTCAGATTATACTTATTATTTTTTATAGTTTGAACTGCTTTAAAAGTATATTCTGATATATCTTTTGTATTAAATCCTAAATAGATATAAGCACATAGGATGAGTTCTGAAGTTCTAAGGTTAGGATTAATTTTCAGTATTTTTTCACGAAATTCCGGATAGATTTCCTGAAACCGACCCCAGAACTCAGGACTATTTTCTTTGACCAATTGGATGATCTCCTCAAATGATTCATTTATTTTTTGTTTTAATACCTCCACTTCTTTATCTTTCTGCACAATCATTATTTTCTTCTCTTTGAGTAAAAAGCCTTTCTTCTTATTTTTCCTGTAATAAAAGAACCCTAATGAAGAAACAGCAATACTGATTATAAAAATTCCACCGATGATATAATATAAGTTTTGTCTGGATGATTGGTTTTGCTGTTCCTCCTCTTCCAAGAATTGAACTAAGGAAATATCTAATACCTGTTTTTGAATTGCATTCAGGCTGTCATTGAGGGGGACATATTTGGCAAGATATTCTTTAGCTTTCTTAGGTTCACCCATACTATCATAAGAATTGGAAATCATTTGGTACAATGTCCTCATGTCTTCCTTTCTTTTCATTTTTGTATAAATGTCAAGCGATTGCTGATAATATTCTACGGCTTTTCCATAGTCCTTTTTTACAAAATAAACATTCCCCATTCCCCACAGAACAGATCCTTTTTGATACTTATGATTCGGTTGGGTAATGGCTTTATTCCATGCTTCCTTTATGTAATATTCTGCAGAATCAAGTCTGTTATTATTGATGTGCCAAAAGGATATTTTTCCAGCATTTAGAGGGCTTGGTTTAATTTTGTATGCTTTATGAAGATAATAAATAACAGAATCCGGAAACTTAGTCACTACATTATTTGAAATTGCTTTATAGCTGTAGGCATAGCTAAGATAATTTGGAGCATCTTTTACTCTGCACCCATAATATATGCCTTTGTCAAAGCATTGGTTCGCTTTTTTATAAAACCCTAATATCTCATAATTTCTGCCATATTCTACATAAAGTTCAGATAATAACCTGTCATCCTGCTTTACATAATCTTCTTTTTCAGCCAGTTTCAGAAACTGCAGGCTTTCTTTATTATTCCCTACTAAAAGTAAAGTATTGGCCATCTTTATGTAGCCTTTCCCAATTCCTTTCCCATACCCTATCTTTTTAGACGCCTTAATCACTTTCTGATTTAATAGGATTAATTTCTGAAACTCTCCTTTATCTCTTAATACATTGGTTACCTTATCTTGTAAGCTATCAATCTCACTCTTCGTATATTTTGTTCGAGAATCAGAATAAGTAGATCCTGTTTGAGAGAAAAAAAAATTCGGAGTAAGAATAAAGAGTAACCCGGATAAAAAGAATAAAGCAGAAAAATAGAAGATCTTTTTTTTCATAAATGTGTTATTGAGTTTTAATTTTTTTTAGGGTTTGGTATATTATAGACTATCCAAGCGTTGGAAGGTTTCTGCTTTCTATTACAGTTGTATTGGGTAAGAATTTTTCAATACTTGCCAGAAGATTTTGGTGTGTTCTTATGGAATAAAAATTAGGGTATGCCGTGAGACTTCCAGATGCAGTCGATCGATTTATATCAATACCAACTTTACTAGTTCGTGCAAAAAAACGGCTTCCGAAAAAAGCCCAATAAGTATAATCTTTTTTTCATCATTATGTGTATATTTTATATCCTTAGTTAGAGTTTGTGCTTTATTTAATTTTACGAAGAAAATTATGTTGTATCAATACCAACTTGAGTATGCTATGAATAATAAATTTGTAATATGAATGCAACAGAGACATTTTTTTTTAAGTAAAATTTATGGTACAAATTTACAGATGAGATATAAAAAGATGATACTGCATCAGTACTCCAAAAACGTAATTAATTGATTTAAAGCAACTAAAATATCTAATGAAGTACAAATACAGTACGAATGCAGTGCAAATGCAGTGCGAATTCAGTAAAAAATTGATTGAATTATAAGAGTTATTTTCGAAATTATCTATTTTATGCCCAGGTTTCGAAATAAAAAATGAAAAGAATTGCTTCAATATAATTGATAGTAACTACAGTTTTATGATCCATTTATTAAAATCTAAGTCAGCAGGAAGTCCTAATTTTTTACGTAGCCTATATTTCTTTGATTCTACAGTACGAATAGATATATGATCATACTGTGCAATTTCTTTATTGGAAAAGTTAAGTTTTATCAGCGCACAAAACCTGATATCATTAGACGTCAGTTGTGGATACTGTAAGGCCAGGTTATTGTAAAATTCCGGATATAATTCTTTAAACTTCGTTAAAAATAAAGGAGCTGAATGAATGGCAAGTTGTACAACTTCTTCAAATGTCGTATCAGGTTTTTTGTTGAGATTAAGAATTTCTTCTTCTTTTTTACTGGTGAAATGTTTCTTTTGTTTGGCTACATATCTGTTACGTAAAATGATAAACAATACAATGATAAAAATAATACCTGCTAAAATGTAATAAAGATTATTCTTACTTTTCTCTGCTTCATCCTTTTCATTTAATATTTTTTCCAGCGGTATATTGATAGCTTCTTTTTCTGCAATACTAAGGCTATCATTAATTATAGTATATTTTTCTAAATATTCATTTTTCTTATCTGTATTGTTGAGTAGGCTATATGTATTGTAAATCAGTTTATAAGTGTCCCGAATATCTTGCTGCCGGTTTATTTTTTGTGAAATGGCTAAAGACTTAAAGTAATAGGTCAGGGATTTTTCATATTCCTTTTTTTCTGTACATAATTTGCCATAAGACTGCAAAATCATTGATTTTTGGTATATGGGATATTTTTCACTCAATAAAAAAGCTTTTTTAAGATAATATTCAGCAGAATCAAGCTTTTTGTTTTTTAAATGACGTTCCGAAATGGCAACAAACAGCAGCGGTTCAGGGGATAAACTCATACATTTCCCTTGCATCTCGTTAATAGAATCTGTCATATTCAACTTCTCAAAATTGTCTAATTTCCAGGCATATGAAAAATACAATTGTCCTTCTTTCTCTTTCTGATCATCAATTTGCCCGGCAAATTTAATGGCTTTATTAAAATTGATATTAGACTGTCTATACAAACCCAGCTGAAAATAATTTCTCCCGTATTCATTAAATAGATGTGACTTTAGCGTATTATCTTCATATTCTATCATCATTTTTTCGGCAAGAGAAAGATAAAATAAACTTTCCTGATACTTATTGAGTGTGCATAAAGTATTTGCGATATTAATGTATCCCAGGATAACTCCTCCTTTATGATGCAACTTTTGTGATGCTTTTATCAGCTCTTTATCTAATAAAATACTTTCTTTATGCTGCCCAACTTTTTTAAGTCTTCTTGATTCGTTTCTTTGTAAACTGTCGATCTCAGCAATAGTATAAGTTTGTGCAGTAAGTTGTATAGCAAAAATCAGAAATAAAAGATGGAATCTCTTATTAAAATAGTAATATAAGTTCATAAATTTTCAATCCTCAGTGTTGTTATGCAAAATTAGTGTTTTTTTTACATCCATAATGTTTTTATTAATTATTATAGATAACTTCATTTAAATACTATTCATTTATGCATATTTGATAAAAATTAAAGATGATTTTCAAAAAAACAAGATTCGATCTAAAAATAAAAAACCCTGTAATTATGGATAATTACAGGGTTTTTTAAACATTTACAATGAGATTTTGATATACCATTCAACTGGCAATCAGTCCATTTATTTTTCTTTTTTTTGCTGCAAAGCCCTTTGATAAAAAGACTGTTCCGCAATCTTCTCTTCCGCTTCATTGATAGCGGCCAGAAGGTTGTTTTTATTGTCCCCAATTTCGCCCAATACTTTTGATACCAGTTCCCAAACCGGTTTCATTTTTTCGATCAGTTCAATGCCTTTTGGAGATAATACGATGAGTCTTCTACGCTCATCCTGTTTATCTTTTTTCGATTGAATCAGCTTTTGTTTTTCCAGTTCCTTAAGCAGACTTATGGTGGAAGGATGGGTATACCCTATTTCATTGGCGATCTCTACAACACTCAGCATTTTTTTGTGATGCAGGGTAAAGATGACCGGAAAATATTTAGGCTCAAAATCAATATCAAAAGATTTATAGATCATAGCACCATCTTTTCTGAGCTGCTCACTCAGACGCTGAAGCCTTGTAGATATGGCCAGAATCCCTGATTCATCTATGATATTCATACCGTATGGTTTTGCTTTAAATTTAAATAATAAAAAACATTATCTGCACTCATCAATGGAAAAAAAGCAGGAAGATTTTCTTTTTCAACCTCTACAAAATGATTCCTTTCATAAAAGCGTATAGCTGCTTTCAGTATAATAACGGTTCCCAAGTATATCGAGTCTATGCCATTTTCCTGACAGAAAGAGACCAAAACTTCCAGCAGTTCCTGTGCAATATTCAGCTCTTTTCCTCTGAATTCTTTTTTGACAAACATTTTTCTCACCGCTCCTGCCCTTTCATCAAATTTAACCAGCGCTATCGAGCCTACCAGTTCACCATCTATAAAAGCTCCCCAAAAGTTTCCACCGGGTTTCATATAAAAACTTTCAATCTGCTTCAGGTCCGGCTGGTCTTCTATCGTTATCGGTACGTTAAATTCTTTCTGCTGAATCGTTAGGATCAGATCAATTAACTGATCAGAATAGGTATTGTCTAGCTGTTGGATATGTATTTTCATTTGTTTTAAGATTAATAGTACAAAACTACGTAGTCTACTACATATATACAAACAAAATATTACTTTTAACACTATTATTCCTGTTAGAAGCATTATTTAATCTAAAATAAGAGATTGATAGCAGCTATAAAATAGAATCAGAAATAAAAAAACGCATGCCGTTACTGACATACGTTTTACTATTTATCGGTTGAAAATAATTATTTCCATCCACCACCGAGAGCCTGATAAAGCTCTACAGCTGCTTTCATTTTACTGTATTCTGCATTAGAGATATTTAATTCTGCGTTTAACGAATTCACACTGGCATTCAATACTTCAAGATAGTTGGCCATACCATAGTTCACAAGCTCCTGAGAATAGTTAACCGATTTTTTGTAGGCTTCCAATTCTTTTTCTTTCAATTCAATAAAAGAATCCTGAACGGAGAAAACTCTAATGGCATCAGAAACTTCTTTTCCGGCTGTAAGAACAGTCTTTCTGAAGTTCAGATAAGCCGTTTCCTGATTCGCTACACTTACATCATAGTTGGTTCTTATCGCTCTCTTATTTAAAATAGGTTGCGCTAATCCTCCTACTACACTTGCAAATAAAGAATTCACACTGAATAAATGATCAATATCAAGAGACTGAATCCCTCCGCTTCCCGTAATCTTCAAGGTAGGATAAAACTGAGCTTTTGCAGAATTGGTCAATTCAAAAGCATTCATCAGCGTATACTCCGCTCTCATCACATCCGGACGGTTGGCAAGCAATTGAGCAGGATATCCTAATTTCAGATCGATTGGAATTTTTTGCGTTTCCAAGGTTGATCTTTCAATCGCATGAGAAGGCTCTCCCATCAATAAACTCATGGTATTCTCCAATAACTGGATCTGAGTATCAATATCAATCAATAAAGACTTTGCATTGAAAACCAATGCCTCACTTTGCTGAACGGCAACTTCTGTAACCGTTCCTGATATCTTTAAAGCCTTAGTTGTTTCTAAATTTTTCTCACGAACAGCAATGGTTTCTGTGATGATCTTTTTCTGAAAATCATACGTTAACAGCTGATAATACGCTGAAGCAACAGAGGCAACCAAATCACTTTTTACGGCTTTGTGAGCTGCAACAGTTCCTAAATAAGTGGCAAGCTGAGCTTTTTCCTGAGCCTTTAATTTTCCCCAGATATCAGCTTCCCAACCAAGACTTGCTGTAATATCAAGCTGGTTGATATATCTTCTGTCTCCGAACAACTGTCCGGTTTGGGTATTCAAAGACTGAGTCTGGAAAGAATAGCCAGGACCAACACTTATTGTCGGTTCGTACGCTGCTTTACTTTGCTTTAAATAAGCCTCTGCAGAAGTAATGCTCTGTAAGGCAATTCTTATATCTAAATTATTTTCTAAAGCTTTAGAAATATGCCCCTGAAGTATCGGATCGGTGAAAATTTCTTTCCAGGAAACGTTCGCGATACTGGTACTGTCTGTAGGAAGCATATCTGTACGGAAAAGCTTTTCGTCTACAACATTTTTCGGCCTTTCATATTCTTTTCTCGCCATACAAGATGAAACGGCTGCCAAAATTGCGACTGAAAAAGTTATTCCTTTTATGATGTTTAATAAACTCTTCATTTTTTGTAATTAGAAGTTAGAAACTAGAGGTTAGAAGCTAGATTTAAAAACTAATTTCTAAAATCTAACCTCTAACTTCTCTAATTAAATTATTCTGCTAAATTGATCTCTTCTTTTTTAAGCGGTTTCACTTTTTCTTGTAAAGTCTGGAAAATCACATACAAGACAGGAATTACGAAAAGTCCTAAGATTGTACCTATTAGTAATCCAATCGCGGCACCTGTTGCAATAGATCTGTTACCTACCGCACCAATTCCACTCGCTAAAACCAATGGTAATAAACCGAAGATGAAAGCAAATGATGTCATTAGAATAGGTCTTAATCTGGCTTTTGCCGCATTGATGGCAGACATGACAATGGTTTCACCATGATGTCTTCTCTGGACCGCGAACTCGATGATCAGAATGGCATTTTTCGCGAGCAATCCAACCAACATAATCAAAGCGATCTGGAAATAGATATTATTTTCCAAGCCCATTATTTTTTGCCCAAAATAAGCTCCCATTACCCCAAGAGGAAGAGAAATTACCACCACCAACGGAAGGATATAACTTTCATACTGAGCAGAAAGGATGAAGTACACGAAAACCAAACTTAATCCGAAGATCAATAAGGTCTGCGATCCTGAATTCAATTCTTCTCTTGTTAACCCTGTAAACTCTACATCATAATTTTGATTTAAAGTTTCTTTCGCAACATCCTGAACCGCCGTAATGGCATCTCCGGAACTGAATCCTGCAGAGTTGGCCCCTGTAATCTTCACGGAAGTAAACAGGTTGTATCTACTTACCGATTGTGGACCGTATGCTTTTTTCAGCGTTACAAACTGAGAAATCGGGGACATTACTCCGGAAGCTGTTCTTACATACAATTCATTTAGATTATTGATGTTCTGTCTGTTTTCAGGAAGTGCCTGAACCATTACTCTGAACTGCTTTCCGTATTTTGTAAAGTCGGCGGTGTAAACTCCTCCGATATATCCCTGCATGGTACTTAAAATCGTACTTACAGAAACGCCAACCTGTTTGGCCAAAGGAACATTGATGTCCATTTGATACTGAGGATATTTTGTATTAAATGATGATTGAGCAAATTCAATCTCAGGTCTTTGCATCAGTTTGCCGATGAACTCGTTGGTTTTGTTATCAAGATCGGCATAATCTCCACCTGATTTATCCAGCAATACCATTTCAAAACCGGCACTGTTACCAAAACCAGGTACACTTGGCGGCTGGAAGAATACTACTTTCGCATCCGGCACTTTTCCTGAGATACCGAATAGTTTTTTAGTAATATCTTCGGAAGTCTGCCCGCCTTTTTTCCTTTCGTCAAATGGTTTCAACTTAATGAAAGCAAGACCGTTGTTACTTCCGTTTCCTGATAAGAAACCTCTACCTGTAGAAATCGTAACGTTTTGTACTCCCGGAACTTTCATGGCATTCGCCTGAAGTGTTTTCAACGCATTGTAAGTTCTTTCCATTGAAGCACCCGGAGGAAGCTGTACATCCGTAAAGATGATCCCTCTGTCTTCTGTAGGGACGAAACCTTTTTTCATTGTTGAACTCGCCCAGAATAAAATACCTCCTGTCACGGCAAAAATGATCAGCGTCACCCATTTATGTCTCAATAAGAACACAAATCCTCTTCCGTAACGATCGGTTGTCGTTTTGAAAGCGATATTAAATTTATAGAAAAACTTCTGTAAAAAGTTTAAGTTTTTATATTCTGCGTGGTGTGCATCGTGAGGTTTTAAGAATAATGAACATAAAACCGGACTCAACGTTAATGCATTAATTGCAGAAATAATGATCGCAATAATTAAGGTAATACCAAACTGCTGATAGAAAACCCCCGTCGGACCTGTAATAAATGTTACCGGAACGAATACCGCTGCCATTACCAATGTAATGGAGATAATAGCTCCTGTGATCTCATCCATCGCCTCTACGGTCGCTTTTTTAGCATCGGAAATACCGTGTTCCATTTTGGCGTGAACGGCCTCGACGACGACAATCGCATCATCCACCACAATACCGATCGCAAGAACCAGTGCGAATAAGGTTAATAGGTTTAATGAATACCCAAATAAATTCAGGAAGAAGAACGCACCCACAATAGATACCGGAACCGCAATGGCCGGAATTAAGGTAGATCTAAAATCCTGTAAGAAGATATACACCACAATAAATACCAGAATAAAGGCCTCAATTAAGGTATGAACGACCTTTTCAATCGATGCTTCAAGGAATTCGTTGGTATCAAAGTTAAAGGTATATTTTACGCCTTCAGGGAAGCTTCCTTCTGCTGATTTCAGGTACGTTTTAATATTTCTGATGATATCCTGGGCATTGGAACCCGGTGTCTGGAAGATCCCCATACTGATGGATGGGTTGTTCCCGTTTTCCCCGACTCCTGTATAAGACTGTCCTGCCAGTTCAACTTTAGCTACATCTTTCAGCATTAAGTTCTGTCCGTCCGGAAGAGCTTTGATGATGATATTGTCATATTGGTCTTTTTCGTTGAATTTTCCGACATACTTGATGATGTATTCAAAAGAACTCCCGCTGTTTTGTCCGATAGAACCGGCTGCCGCTTCTCTACTCTGCTCATTGATCGCAGCCGTAACATCATCCGGAGCTAGCCCATAAGCTGCCATTTTTGAAGGATCCAGCCAAACTCTCATGGAGTAATTTTTACCCCCGAAAACGTTGGCATCACCTACTCCATTAATTCTTTTTAAGTTCGGAATAACATTGATATTCAAAAAGTTTTGAAGATATACATCGTCTAAGTCTTTATTTTCAGAATAGAAAGACATATACATCAGGGCACTCGTCTGCTGTTTCTGTGTAACAACTCCTGAACGCGTTACCTCACTTGGAAGTAACGGCGTTGCTCTGGTCACACGGTTTTGTACGTTTACCGCAGCAATATCCGGATCAATTCCTTGTTTAAAGAACACCTGAATCTGTGCTGAACCATCATTTCCTGCACTGGAAGTAATGTAGTCCATTCCTTCCACCCCATTGATCTGTTCTTCCAAAGGTACTACTACACTTTTCATAACAGTTTCCGCATTGGCTCCTGTGTAGTTGGCTGAAACGCTTACTGTGGGAGGTGCAATATCGGGATACTGTGTGACAGGCAGGGAAATTAATCCCAAAACACCGAGAATCACAATCAGAATTGAGATTACGGTGGATAAAACCGGTCGGTTTATAAAATTTTTAATCATTTTAGAATTTCGGTTTTATAGATTGTACAAGGCTATCCATTTTTATAGGTTTCGGCTTTACAGCAGTTCCCGGTTTTAAACCTCCGATTCCTGCGGCAACGATCATTTCACCTTTATTTACGCCAGATTTTATTAAAGCCATGTTGTCAATTCTGTCGATCACATTAATCACAACATTTTTAGCAGTATCTTTCTCTACTTTATAAACGTAAACGATACCTTGTTGTTCATACGTTGCGCTTTCAGGGACAACCAATACGTTATCATATGTTTTTGGAAGTCTGATAGATCCACTGTTACCGTTACTCAATAATTTCTGAGGATTTGTGAAGGCAACTCTGAATTGTATGGTTCCTGTTGTCGCATCAATTTGCCCTGTAATGGCTTCAATTCTACCTTTTTCAGAATAAATACTTCCGTTCGCCAATTGTAGCTCAACCATTGGAAGGTTTTTGATCTTCTCAGGCATGGTAGCTCCCGGAGATTTTTCAAGGAAATCAAAATATTCTTTTTCATTCATAGAAAAATAGGCAAACAATTCAGAAGTATCTGAAATGGTTGTTAAAGCAGTTTGATCTGTTGGACCCACTAAACTCCCTACTTTTAAAGGAAGTTTACCAATAACTCCGGAAATAGGCGCACGAATGATAGAATATTCAATGTTGGCAGCTACTCCTTTATAGTTTGCAGAAGCCTGTTGTTTTGCGGCCATTGACTGTTGCAACTGAGCTTTTGCCTGAGCTAAATTAGCCTGTGCAGTCTGCAGCTGAACATCACTGATGATATTTTTAGCCACCAAAGGTTTTAATTTATTGACTTCCACCTGAGCTGCATTTACACCTGCCTGTGCAGCTGCAATAGTAGATTCAGCGGCACCGATTCCTGCTTTTGCTGCTGCTGCATTTTCTGACAGGATATTGGTTTCAAGACGGAACAAAGGCTGTCCTTTGGTCACATATTGCCCTTCATCCACTAAAACCTGAGTGATATATCCCTGTATTTTCGCACGTACATCATTATTGACCCTTCCTTGTATGGTAGCTGGAAATGTCTGATAACCTACGATATTTTTCGCCTCCACATTAATTACAGGATAGGGTTTTGCGCCGTCCTGTTTTGGAGCTTCTTTTTTGCAGGCTGTCAGTGAAAACGCTGCAATAGAAAGTATAACTAGCTTATTATTCATTTTAAAGTTTATTAAGAGATTCCTGAATATTTTCTATGTTTTTGTGTAAGAGTGCTTTGTAAGCTTCTATTCGTTCGTTGTATTGATTGTCATGATTTTTTTTAAAGTTGTTCAGGTCATCCAGCAGTTTGAGTTCGTCCTCCATTTTTTGAACAATTTTTTCAAATCTGATCTTCTTGTATTCATCATTGATGAAAAAATAGCGTTTTCGCTCATCCATTTTGTTATGGTCGATGATCAACTGTGCATTCAGCAGTAATGAGATACTGGTAGAAACAGAGCTTTTGCTTGCGGAAAGCACCTCGACAAATTCATCAAAAGTAATTCCTGCTTTCTCGTAATCGAAAAGAAGGTAGGAGTAAATTTTTGAAGCTAAAGGGGGTAGATTAAAAACGGTGCCATAAAACTTTACAGCATCCTGAAATATTTTTTCATCAACTTCTATACTTTGGTGCATAATATAAAAATTTTGACAAAAGTAGAAATTAGTTCAGAACTAAACGAACAAACATGATAGAGTTTATAAATACAGACTCTTTTAAAAATTCAATGAAAGATGATTTAACTTTTGGCTTAAATTATAATCTTCTCATAGGCTTTACGCATTCCGTCTGCCAAAAGAACTTCACCACAGTAGGAATAACCTTTACTTTCAAGGATCTTCAGCATGGCCATATTATCATAATTCGTATCTACTTTTACACTTTGAATTCCCTGGGATTTTGTAAAATCTTCAATATGGTCAAACAATTTTTTCACCATTCCCTGTCCTGCAAATTTTCCGTCAACGGCTACTCTGTGCACCACCACGAATTCGCCATCGCTTAGCCAGGCTCCTTCAATGGTACTGTAAGCAGGCTCGTCATTTAAGATCAAAGCTGCGTATACAGCAATTTCTCCGTCTACCGTCATCACATACCCAAAGCCTTTTGCAATGTCACTTTCTACTGTTCCCATATTAGGATATCCATTTTGCCACTGGGTACTTCCGTCCTGTTTTCTTCTTTCAATGGACTGTTGAATAATCGCCCAAATCTCATGCCTGTCTTCAATTTCAGCTTTCCTAAGCTTAGTTTCTAAATTCATTATTGGTTTATTTTTAAATAGAGATTTAAGAATCAAAAGATTGAAAAATAAAGAGATTCGTTGTTTTTTTGTTTTGGCTAAAGCCGGATTTGAAATATTTTTATTCTTAAGGCGGGCTAAAGCCCACCACTATTGAATATCTAACTCAATAAAACAAAAGTTGATAATTTCTTAATCCCATAATCTTTTAATTCTTAAATTTTTAAATCTTTGAATAATTTTTATTATTTGAATCAAAAAACCGAAAACTAATTAAAATTAATTTTCGGTTCGAAGTAGTAAAATTTAAAATTATGAAATTGTTTTATTGATTTTCACTTTGTTGAAGATAAGCATCTATTACCTGAAATGCATTCTTCTCGTCTTGAAGATCTACCATGATTTTTAACGACGTTGCTGTGGGCGTTGTCGTAAAGGTAAGATAGCTGTTTTCGACGCTGTTTGTAATTTTTGCATCATCCAATTTAGACTTTATTAACTGGATTTCTGAAGGTTTATCACTTTCAAAAACCGACACTCTCGTACTTCTTTCCATATTTCTATATCGTTTGAGTATCTAAATGTACAACGTTTTTTTTAAAATTACAAATCTTTGGTTTTAAATTTTGTTAAGATTCTGCTCGATTTTATCTATCGCCAATTGAATTTCTTCCCTGGTCACATTAAGGTGTGGTCTGAAACGAAGGGACTGATCCCCACACGAAAGAATGATCAATCCGTCTTTGAAAAGTTCGTTCATTAAGTGGTTTCTATCTTGTGCTGAAGGCAGATCTATAGCACACATCAGGCCTCTTCCTCTTGCATTTGAAATTTTCTCAGGATATTTTTGAGCCAGTTCTTTTAATCTTTCTAAAAGGTAATCACCCACCACTCTTGCATTTTCAACCAGGTTTTCTTTTTCGATCACTTCCATCACCAGCTGGAAACGAAGCATATCGATAAAGTTCCCTCCGAAAGTAGAATTGATTCTTGAACTTTCTCTGAAAACGTTGTTCGGGATTTCATCAAATTTTTCTTTATTGGCTAAAACACCGCAAACCTGTGCTTTTTTCCCGAAAGCAATAATATCCGGTTTTGCAGTAAAATGCTGGAACGCCCACATTTTCCCTGTAATGGCAATACCCGTCTGAACTTCATCAAAGATCAGTAAGATCTCATTCTGATCACACAATTTTCTCAATCCTAGCAAGAACTCGTCTCTGAAGTGATTGTCACCACCTTCAGCCTGAATAGGCTCGATGATGATGCATGCTACTTTATCAGGGTTCATCAGAATAGCTTCCTCAATCTGAAGAAGAGCTAAATTTTCGTTCTTGATGGTTTCCTCTAAATTTTCTTCCGTGATTGGGAAAGATAATTTAGGATTTAGAATTCTTGGCCAGTCAAACATCGGGAAATACTGATATTTTCTTGGGTCAGAAGTATTGGTTAAGCTTAATGTATAGCCACTTCTTCCGTGGAATGCCTGTCTGAAATGGATACAGATTCCGGCTTCCGTCTGAAGTCCTTTTTCAAAATTCTTACGCGTTTTCCAGTCGAAGCACGCCTTCATTGCATTTTCTACCCCTAAACTTCCACCTTCAATAAAGAAAGCATACTGCAGTTCTTCAGGAATCACTACTCTTTCAAAAACTTCCAGAAAGTGAGCATATTCCTCTGAGTACACGTCTGCCAAAGTTGGCTTGTTGACCGCCATTCTTCCCAGCCATTCTGATCTTTCTACAAGATATGGGTGGTTGTACCCTACAGATGCTGATGCAAACATCGAGAACATATCAAGGTATTCTTTATCTGTAAGCTTATCATATAGCCATGAACCGTGGGATCTTTCAATATCCATCACAAAATCAAAGCCGTCTGCCAAAACGTGTCTTCCTACTGTTTCTTTTACTTTATTTGCTTTTATATCAATTGTTTGTTCCATAATTAACTGTGTTTGATTTAAAAATTGAACGCTTAAAAGATTAAACATTCCAGGTTATTAATTTTTAAATTTTTAAATCGTTAAATGATTTAAATTAAAATTTTTACAGGTCGAATTTAATCCCTTGTGCCAAAGGAAGTTGAGCCGTATAATTGATTGTATTGGTTTGTCTTCTCATATAGTATTTCCAAACATCTGAGCCGGATTCTCTTCCGCCTCCGGTTTCTTTTTCACCACCGAAAGCGCCACCAATTTCAGCACCTGAAGTTCCGATGTTTACGTTCGCAATACCACAGTCTGAACCTGCATGAGAAAGGAATAATTCTGCTTCTCTAAGATTCTGGGTCATGATAGCAGATGACAATCCCTGAGGAACATCGTTCTGGATAGCAATAGCTTCCTCCAATGTTTTATATTTGATCAGATACAGGATCGGCGCGAAAGTTTCGTGCTGAACGATCTCGTAAGAGTTTTTAACCTCTGCGATGCATGGCTTAACATAACATCCTGATTCGTATTCTTTTCCACTTAAAACACCACCCTCAACTGCAAATTTTCCACCTTCTTTCTTACATTTCTTGATAGCCGCTTCATACTGATTCACTGCATCTACATCGATAAGCGGTCCTACGTGGTTATTTTCATCTAATGGATTTCCTATTTTCAACTGTCCGTAAGCTTTTACCAATCTGGTCTTCACTTCGTTGTATACGCTTTCATGGATGATCAGTCTTCTTGTAGACGTACATCTTTGTCCGGCCGTACCTACAGCTCCAAAAACAGCTCCGATGATAGACATGTCTATATCTGCGTCTTTAGAGATGATAATCGCGTTGTTTCCTCCTAATTCAAGGATAGATTTTCCGAATCTTTCTGCTACTTTAGAAGAAACCATTCTTCCTACTCTTGTAGAACCCGTAAAAGATACTAATGAAACTCTTTTATCATCAACCAGTTTCTGCCCGATCTCATGGTCAGCAACCAATACGCTTGAAATACCTTCAGGAAGATTGTTTTCCTTCACTACTTCAGCCATAATGTTCTGACATGCGATAGCACATAATGGTGTTTTTTCTGATGGCTTCCAGATGGTAACGTTTCCGCAGATCCAAGCTAAAGCTGTATTCCACGCCCATACGGCAACCGGGAAGTTGAAAGCGGTAATGATACCTACAACCCCAAGCGGATGGTACTGCTCGTACATTCTGTGACCAGGTCTTTCTGAATGCATCGTGTAACCGTGAAGCTGTCTTGAAACCCCTACTGCAAAATCGCAGATATCAATCATTTCCTGAACTTCTCCAAGACCTTCCTGAAGGGATTTACCCATTTCATAAGAAACCAGTTTTCCAAGGTCGTCTTTATATGTTCTTAATTTCTGGCCTAGCTGCCTAACGATCTCACCTCTTTTAGGAGCAGGGATAGATCTAAACTCCTGAAACGCCTTCTGAGCCGTCTCAATTACTTTGTCATAATCACTTTCTCCGGAAGTCTTAATTTTAGCGATTAATCTGCCATCTACGGGAGAAAAACTTTCTATCGTTTTCCCTGAAGCAAAATATTTTCCGCCCACCGAAGTCCCCTTATTTTCTTCTTTAATACCAAGGTTTTTGAGTGTTTTTTCGATTCCGAAATCCTTTACTTTTTTAGACATAAAATGTTTACTTTTCGTTTCCTCTAAAGATAGAAATATTATGCGAACCTCAAAATTTTAATTTTTAACATGCTTTTTATTTGGACTAATTATAAACATGCTTATCTTTGTGATGTAATCTTTTGAATTTCAGGAATGGAAAATAATAATCCAGTAGAGGATAGTAATACCGTAGAGGAAAAGAAGAGCTCCAAATGGAAAAGCTTGGTTAAGAAGTTTGGCATTGGTGGCATCATATTCTTCACCGTAAAGGGAATCATTACCTCTACCCTTATTTATTTTCTGGGGAAAAATTTCTGGACCATAATCAGTAATTACTTCACAAGACTATTTGAATAAATACCTGATATTTTAAGCATAAAAAAAGCAGAGAAATTTTCTCTGCTTTTCTTTTTTAATATGATCAATGGAATAGTTATTATTCTGTTATCGGGTTAATTATATGCAAACTTGCTATTTAGACTTTTTACTTTACCCTAATCCTTCTTCGTCTTTCTTTTTCCTCCCCGAATTGACAAGGCTTTGATGCAACAGGTATTCAATCTGCCCGTTTACGCTCCTGAATTCGTCATTGGCCCACTTCTCCACCTGCTTGTAGGTAGATTCATCGATCCTGATGACAAAGGATTTCTTGCCTTTGTTTTCGGAGGGTTTTGGAGTTTTTTCCGATTTCATTTTTTCTCGTTACCTGTTTAGTCCTACTTTTTTAATCGCGCAAAAGACGCAAAGATTTCGTTTAAATAAACTTTTATCCCAGTTCGCAAAAGCGTTTTACTCAGCTAAGTTTGTTATGAAATCTAAGTATTCATTTTTCATTCCTCACTTTGCGTTCTTCATTTTAATAAAGAGTTCCTGCATTTAAGATCGGCTGAGCTGCTTTTTCACCGCAAAGAACCACCATTAAATTGCTTACCATAGCCGCTTTTCTTTCATCATCAAGCTCTACAATATTCTCTGCAGAAAGTTTTTTCAATGCCAGATCTACCATTCCTACTGCTCCTTCCACAATCTTGGTTCTTGCTGCTACAATTGCGGTTGCCTGCTGTCTCTGAAGCATCGCTCCTGCAATCTCTGAAGCATAAGCCAGGTGAGAAATTCTCGCTTCCTGAATGATAATTCCCGCTTTTGAAAGACGGTCGGTAAGCTCCTGCTCCAAAATAGAATTGATCTTATCACCCCCTTCTCTTAAAGTAATGGGTGCATGATCGTCCTCTAAATTATCATAAGGAAAACTCATCGCCAAATGACGAACCGCTGCTTCACTCTGCATTTTTACAAAGTCTGAATAACGTTCAACGTCAAAAGCCGCCTTATAGGTATCGCCTACTTTCCAAACCATTACCACTGCGATTTCAATGGGGTTACCCATTTTGTCGTTTACTTTCAACGTCTGCCCCTGAAGGTTCTCAGAACGTAATGACATTTTTTGCGATGTGTACAAAGGATTGATAAAAAAGAGTCCGTTATCCTTTACACTTCCTACATACTTTCCAAAGAAGTTCAATACTCTTGAATGGTTTGGCTGAATGATCATCAGTCCCTTCAGGAAGAAACAGAACAGCAGAAAACACAGCATCGCTATGATCACAAATGTGATGCTCTGCTCAACTCCGGAAATAAAAAAATAAACAGCTCCGGCAAATAAAACCAGACAGAATACCAGCGCCAGATAGCCCGACATAGGCTTTAATACTTTTTCCATAATTGCAATTTTAATTTGATATTATTTTGATATCATAAAGATATAAATAAGTTTTGAATCCTGGATGATTCGTGATGAGTTTTTTTTAGGGTGCCGGATGCAAACTCTGTGATACTGCACAAAAAAATCCCGGAAAATAAATCCGGGATTTCAGTTGTTATATTGTAAACGTTCTATTTCTTCGTTAATGTTTTAAACTTGAAGTAAGAAACAGCGGATAAAAGAAGCATAGTTCCTAATCCGATGTATACCCAGGCCGGAACCGGAACAGGATCTCCTGCCGCATAGGAGTGAAGTCCGCTTAGGTAATAATTAACCCCAAAGTAAGTCATTACCATTGAACAGAATGCAAACATTGTTGCTACGTGGAATGCCCATCTGCTTCTTAATCCCGGAACCAATCTCATGTGTAATACAAAAGCATATACCATGATGGAGATGAAAGCCCATGTTTCTTTTGGATCCCAGCTCCAGTATCTTCCCCAGGATTCATTGGCCCAGATACCTCCTAAGAAGTTACCTACTGTTAATGCAAAAAGACCTATTGTCAGTGACATTTCAGAGACGATAGCCAATTCTTTTAATGTCGTATCGTGGTGACGCTTATGATTTTCCTTATTTGAAATAATAAAGAATACCAGAGAGATCACCGCAATGATCATTGACAGTGCAAAGAAACCATAACTTGATGTGATAATTGCTACGTGAACAATTAACCAGTAAGATTTCAATACCGGAACAAGCGGTGTAATCTGCGGATCAAGGGCTGAACCTCCATGGGCAAATCCCATCATAATAACAGCAACCATAAATCCGGCAGCAGGAATCAGTGCATTGGCATTTCTGTACAGAACAAGTCCTGCCGTAATACCCACCCAGGAAATGAAGATAATGGCTTCATACCCGTTACTCCAAGGAGCGTGTCCTGAAATATACCATCTTGCTACAAGGCCTAAGAAGTGGCATAAATATCCAACCAGACCTACAGCAATGATTATTTTGATGATTTTATTTAAAAGTTTATTTGATTTGAATAATTCTACAAATCCTAAGATCAATAACAATCCACCTATTATAGTATAGAAAATCAATAATTTGAAGTTGATGTTCACCGTGTTCATGAAAACCTCAAGATCAACTTTAGATTTTGCAGGAACAACTGCTTTCCCCCATTTCTGCTGATATTCTGAAAGCTTGGCTAATTCAGCATCTGCTTTGCTCCAGTTTCCGGTCTGCTGTGCCGCAATAACTTCTGCAAAATAAGGTCCCATTACCTGCTGAGATTCCATATCCGGTTCAAATTTCTGGTCAAGCCATGAGTGCCATGTATGATTGGCATCATTTTTCACAGGAACGATTCTCATAAACTGACCGCTGAAGAACTCGTTGAAGATCTGTACTCTTTCGTTCACAGAAATTACTTCTTTATCATAATTGGTTTGTTCAGAAGGTTTTTTACGGAAAGCCGTATTGTAATCATGTTCCAGGATGTAGGTAAGATTACCATTGGCATCGGCAGGGAAAAGATTCATCAATGATGTATACCCTTCTTCATCTGCTTTTGTTTTATTTTTTAATTCATCGCCTCCTTTTGTACCGACTTTGATCATTGGAACCATAGTCCAGCTAGGGGTATCTGTATTGATCGACAGGAACCATTGGTTGGCGGTAAGAGACTTTCCGTCTGTTCCTCTGAATGCGTCTTTCTTATATAATTTTCTTAAAACATCCAGTGCTTCCGTATTGATTGGAACAATTCTTCCGTCAAAATTCTGCACCAAAAGATATCCGAATTTATCAGCATGTTCTTCACTGATTTTATTTCTGGCAATGATCTCGTCTGCAGAGATCTTTTTCATTTTGGTTAATGGAGCAGCCAGTGAGTTCTGTTTCGGAGCTGTCCCCTGAGTAGGCTGAGCAGCTTCCGGAGCTGGTGCATGCGTGTGCCCGTCACCTTCTACGTGTACGTGTTCTCTGCTTCCGTCAGTGGTTCCGTGAGTTTCAATTTTCTGTGCATTTAAACCTAAGCTTAATAACACTAAAAGCACGGCTGCTGTTTTCTTTTTATTAACGTCGGTCAGCATTTTATTTAATTTCCAGAAGTGAGTTCCCTTCCAGAAGAAGATCACAAACATTCCCAGGAATAAAAGTGTGTATCCTATATACGAAATGATGGTTCCCCAGAAATCGTGGTTTACAGAAAGTACAGTTCCCATTCTGTCCGGATCAAAACTTGACTGGAAGAAACGGTATCCTTTATGGTTAAGAACGTGGTTCATGTAAATTTTATATGGAGTTTCTTTTCCTTCTTCAATGATCTTTACGTGGCTTTCATAAGCACTTGGAGAGGTACTTCCCGGATAGGTTTCCATTACGAAATCATCAAGCTTCAATGCGAAAGGTGTATTATACACTTTAGGCCCGAAACCCACCATAATATTCAGTCCATCCATGGTTACCTGCTTGAATGCGTTTGGATTTCCTTTTTCCACAGAAAGATCAACCAGTTGTTTTGTTTTAGGTCCTTGAAGCTCTATTCTAAGTACATCTGGCACCATAGCATCTTTCTTTTTGTCCCCTTCAAAGGCCATCAGTCTTCCTTTTTTAAGACCTTCAGGAACAACCAGCTTCAATTCGTTGATGGTGTATAAACTTCTCAATACCAAAGGTTGGAATTCATCTTTCTTGGTACTTCCGGTAGCCTGCGTTGCCATGGTCATAAAGGCGGCATCAACAGGTGTTTTGATGAATATTTTTCCGCCTTCTTTTTTAAACTCTACAGCACCTTCGATGGCTCTGTTGAATGTTACCAAAGTTCCGTTAATAGATTTTGTTTCTCCCGGTTTGATGTAAATATTCTGTCTTCCGGTGGTTCCTGTAGAAACCAGGTGAAGATATTCAGTACCATTCGGTTCAGCAATTAAGCTGTCTTTTTTTCTCTGGATGTAGTCTTTTGTGAAAACCTTTACTTCCTTTCCGTGGAAATCATAGGTGGCTTTAAAGTCTTTGTGCAGAGGAGACATCAGATAAGGAACATCCTGATAATTAAGAACATCTCCTTTATCCTCGATCTGGATCTTAAAGAAATTCTTATCCGTCACAATCTCGTTGGAAGTTTCACCTTCCCTGATGTGCATGGTCCCTTCAAAACTGATGTATCTTGTGATAGCACCCCCTATAAAAATAAGGATAAAGGCAAGGTGAAACACCAGGACCGGCCATTTTTCCCTTTTCCACAGTCGATATCTTGCAATATTTCCTACAAAATTGAGAATGAGCAGAACCATGATGAGTTCAAACCATTTTGCTTCATAAATTAGAGCTTTAGCTGTAGGAGTTCCGTAGTCGTTTTCTAAGAACGTTGCATAGGCCATCGCAAATGCATACACCAGTAACAGCACAGCCATTGTTCTGGTTGAGATAAGAATATCTTGGAGCTTCTTCATGATTTATTTTACTTGACATGCAAAAATAAGGATGATAAACAACAAAGAGGATAAAAAAAGCTGTTTTTTGTCACTTTGAAGCCTATTTAAGTTATTTTGAACCATTCTTAATAGTGTTATTTTTATTAGGGAAAATTCAATTTTTAAAATCATGAAATTCCAGATACAATATACCTATTCATGTTATTGAAAGCTTCTATCTCAAAGGCTGGGTTTTATTTCAGCATTTTGAACGTCAATTAATTAACAAGACTATGTTTTCCATGTTTCTTTTTGTTGTGCCTTGATGGTTACCTGTGAAATTAAAATCAGACATAAAGCCAGAATCCTTTTAAATATATTTTTCATTTTTTTACAGTTTTTAAACTTTCTGGAACAAAATTAGTGGCGCTCCAGTTACTGGCATTTGAATTGGTTCAAAAAACACCAGTTGCATTACGTTTTAATGAAAAAAAATATCTAAAAAACGCAATGTAATTTTAAAAAATAAACCTAAATTACGCTATCTTTTGAACAAAAAAAAGATTCTATTAATGTTGAAAAAACATTAAATTTGCCCACATTAATATTATGGATAAAAAAACACAGACAAAACAGACGGAATCGCCTGATAAAGGCAAAATATTATCTAAGCCTCGTATATTTTTCGGGCTTACCTTCATCCTTTTTTCTGTCGTTCTGACATTTTCGTTCGTCTCTTATCTGATGAACTGGAAGGCAGACCAGAGCCAGGCAGGAACTATGACCGACAAGACAATTAAATCTTCAAATATATTTGGGAAGGTTGGTGACTGGCTGGGCAATATTTTTATATTCGAAAGTATAGGGATTGCCTCATTTATTATTGCCTTTCTATTTCTGGTTGTGGGAACCCTTATCCTTAAAAAAAGAACTTTTAAACCATGGAAAACCATCGGACATTCTTTGTTTTTCATCTGCTGGCTTCCTATTTTCATGGGTGCTGTGACGAAAGGACAGGGTGTTTTGGGAGGTGTTTACGGATACCAGATCATGGATTATCTTAATGCCATTATAGGATCTGTAGGACTTTGGCTGGTTCTGGCTGCAAGTATTCTTTTGTATTTCATTTTGGAATTCAATCTCCGCCCAAGCTCTATTAAAGCTAAACTGGACAAGATTAACGATAATACAATCGGTAAGGTTAAATCTATGATGCCAAGTTCAGAGGAAAATTTTGAAGCAGATGCGGAACTTGAAGAGGAAGTTCAGGAGACCGCACCCAACGTTACCATTACCGATGTTTCCAATAAAACAAAAGCGAAGGAACAAACACCAGTAAATGTCCCTAAAGGATTTCCTGAAGTTCAGCCTACAACAGATATAGAAACTATCGTAACCCCTAATCATACGTCTTTCGAAGAAGAGGAAAAACCGATCAGCTTAAATCTAAATACAAAACCCGCCGTTCCTACTTCATCTCCGGAACAGGCTTTTGACCTGACGCCAATCAGTCCGGCTATTAGTCCGGTTCCACCCATTTCCACCCCGCCTCAGGATCATATTAAATTCAATGTAGAGGTAGCGCCTGTTATTGATGTGCTGGATGATTCGGACAGAAAATCACAGGAACTTGTAGAAAAACATGGGCTGTATGATCATAAACTTGATCTGGCAGGTTTCCAGATGCCGACGGTAGAATTACTTAAGGATTACGGGAACGAAGAAATCTCCATCAACCAGGAAGAATTAGAAGAAAACAAAAATAAAATTGTAGGACTGTTGAAGAACTTCAACGTTGGTATTTCTGAAATTAAAGCCACGATAGGACCTACCGTTACTTTATATGAAATTGTTCCGGAAGCCGGGATCAGAGTATCTGCCATTAAAAAACTTCAGGATGATATTGCCCTGAATCTTTCTGCCCTGGGAATCAGAATCATTGCCCCAATGCCAGGAAAAGGAACCATCGGAATTGAGGTTCCAAGAAAAAATCCTACGATGGTATCGATGCGTTCTGTGATCGCTTCACACAAATTCCAGAATACGGATATGGATCTTCCGGTAGTGTTCGGAAAAACGATTTCTAACGAGGTCTTTATGGCCGACCTTGCAAAAATGCCGCACTTACTGATGGCAGGTGCTACAGGACAGGGTAAATCTGTAGGGATTAATGCCATCCTTACTTCTCTTCTTTATAAAAAACACCCTAGCGAACTTAAATTCGTGATGGTAGACCCTAAGAAGGTTGAACTTTCATTATATTCAAAAATTGAAAGACATTATCTGGCTAAATTACCGGATTCTGAAGAAGCGATCATTACGGATACGAATAAAGTGATCAATACTCTGAACTCTCTTTGTATAGAGATGGACACGAGATATGATTTACTTAAAAATGCATTCTGTAAAAACTTAAAGGAATACAACAAAAAGTTTACAGAGCGAAAATTAAACCCTGAGAACGGACACCGTTATCTACCTTATATTGTATTGGTGGTAGACGAATTTGCCGACCTTATCATGACAGCAGGAAAAGAGGTTGAACTTCCTATTGCCAGACTGGCACAGCTTGCAAGAGCCGTAGGAATTCACCTGATTGTTGCAACACAGAGACCTTCTGTCAACGTAATTACAGGTATGATCAAGGCCAACTTCCCTGCAAGGGCAGCCTTCAGGGTAATTTCAAGTGTGGATTCAAGAACAATTCTGGATTCTCCGGGAGCAGATCAATTGATCGGTAAGGGAGATATGCTTTATTTCAACGGAAATGAGATCTTAAGGCTTCAGTGTGCTTTTGTAGACACTCCGGAAGTGGAAAGACTTGCAGAATACATCGGCGAACAGAAAGGCTATTCATCAGCATTTTTACTTCCTGAATTTGTATCTGAGGATTCTACAAGTACAGTGGGAACCTTTGACCCGAATGAAAAAGATGCCTTGTTTGAAGAAGCGGCAAGAATCATTGTTTCTACTCAGCAGGGATCTACTTCCATGTTACAGAGACAATTGAAATTGGGTTACAACAGAGCGGGAAGAATTATGGATCAGCTTGAGGCGACAGGGATTGTAGGAGGATTTAACGGAGCAAAAGCTAGAGAAGTGATTATCAGTGACCTTCATTCTTTGGAACAGTTTTTGGAAGATTTGCGTAGTTAAAGGGAAAAATGCTTTCTACGTTTAACCGGGAAGCATGAGAATGTTTAAAGTTTATTAAATAAAAAAATGAGAAATATTATTTCAAAAGTTATAGTCGGAAGTTTAGTCATTGGTGCTGTAGGATTTGCTGAGGCACAGAAAATTGATGCGAAAGCTAAAAAGATTCTGGACGACATCACCGCCAACTACAAATCTAAAAAGAATTCTTACTTCAAGTTTTCTTTTGGAACAGGCCTGAATGGTCAGGTTACCAAGACAGAACCTGGAATTTATTATTCTGCAGGAGAGAAATATAAGTTGAAGATCATGGATACGGAACAGATCTTTGACGGAAACAAAATCTACAATATCAATGCAGATGATATGGAAGTAACGGTTGCAAAACCTAACGGAAGCAGCAGCATGTTCTCCCCTATCAATTATCTTACGACCTACAGAAATGATTATAATGTAACGTATAACGGTAAAAAGACTGTAAACGGCGTCAATGCAGATTTCATTAAACTGACCCCTGTAAAATCCAATGGCATACAGTACGTTTATATTTTTGTAGACTCAGTGAAAAAACAGATTGTAAAACTTGAACAACACGGAAACAATAAAGACGTAGCTGTAATTGCGATCAAAGAATACAAGGAAAACCAAACTCTGGACGCGAATATGTTTGTTTTTGATAAGAACAAGTTTAAAAATTACGTGATCACGGAACTTTAAAAAATGAAATCGAAGAGGCGTTAATTTAAAAATTAACGGATTCACCTTTTCATCTTTTGACGATAAAATAAAAAGTAATAAAAATTATAGGAGCCACAAGTAAACTTTGTGGCTTTTTGATTAATTTTGGCGCATGTTAAAAATACTAGACCGATATATCATAAAAACCTTCTTTGGACCGTTTTTCTTTATATTCAGCGTTTTGTTTTTCATCTTTATTGTAAACATTATCTGGGTTCAGCTGGGGCAGTTCATGGGAAAAGGGTTAAGCTACTGGCAGATCCTGAAACTCCTTTTTTATCTTGGGATCAGTGTGGTAAGTTTGGTACTTCCGCTTACGATTCTGTTGGCGAGCATTATGTCCTTCGGTGAATTTGGGGAACGATATGAACTTGCAGCGATGAAAGCTGCAGGAATTTCCCTGACTCGGGTCATGGCGCCTCTCATGGGAGTAGCAACCGTACTGGCAGTCATGCTTTTCTTTTTCTCCAATAATATCATTCCGGATTTCCAGAAGAAAGCAAAGAATATGCTTTTCAATATTGCCCAAACCAAGCCTGCACTTAATTTTACACCGGGGCAGTTTATCGACCAGATTCCTGGATACATGGTAAAGTTCGATAAGATCTATGGGGAAAATGAAGAAAAGATCGAAGGGGTTTTTGTACACAGAAAAGCCAGTACCTACGAAAATCAGCAGTCTATTGTAGCAGAAAAAGGAAAATTTGTTCCAGCTGCCAACAAAAATTTCTTGAAGCTAGAACTTTACAACGGTTATATATTTGAAGATAATTTCGCTGGAAAAAGTGAGAATGTACGACTGAAGCAACCGGATCAGGCCATTAAATTTGACACCCTGGTTTCGCATTTTGATATCGGTGAAATCATTAACAAAGCCATCGAAAAAGAACAGATTACGGATGACTACCGTTTTCAGACCTATGGCCAGCTTAATGCAACCGTTGCTAAAAACAAAAAAGAGAATCTGGCATTCTTTTCAAATATCAGCTCTGACGTGCTTAGTCAAACCAATTCTGTGATCAGCTATATGGATAAAACCAAATCCAAAGCAGTGGCCAAACAACAGATAAAGCTGGACACCATAAAAGGAGAAAAAAAGCTGGAGATCCTCTACAATTCTTACAGCAGACTTGAAAACCTTAAATCAACAGCTGCAGGTAAAAAGAACGAGTTCAGCTCTAATATAAAATACTTCAGTAAAGTAGTCATTTACCAGCAGAGAATTGTTTCCTATTCTGTAACGTGTATTATCTTCTTCCTGATCGGAGCCAGTTTAGGATCAATCATCAGAAAAGGAGGAATGGGACTTCCGGTGATTATTGCCATCATCATATTCATTATTTTCTACGTGATGAATCTTGGTATCGAGAATATCGCATGGGGAGGAGGAATGAGCCCTTATTTAGCAGCCTGGCTGCCTAATCTGATCTTACTGCCATTCGGAATATGGATGACGTATAAAGCGCTTACAGACTCACAGCTATTCGATGCTGAAAAGTACAAAGCTTTATTTAAACCAATCACGAAGAGGTTTACGAAGAATAAAGAACACAAGAGATATCAATAATAATAATTATTGAAAGATTTAATAATTTAAAGATTATAAATAGGCCCGGATTTTTTCGGGTCTTTTTATTGATAGATGGGGTATCTTCTTCCATTCTTTACTCAGCGATAAAAAGCTATATTTACAAAAAATTGTTAAAAACGATAATTATGAAGAAAGTATTACTATTGAGCCTGTTCACGTTGACATCTTTCAATGCTTATGCCCAGGAAGACAACACGGATTATGAACTGAGAACTGATGAAAAATATGGCTATATCATTGATAAAGGAGGAAAAAAGGTTGAAGGCATTGTAAGACTGAACGGAGATGCCATGAACCCGTGGAGCAATCAGAAAAAGGTGAAATTTGTTGCCGTATCTGATATCGACAAGTCTAAAAAGAAACAGAAGTTCAAGACACTTGATCCGGATGACATTAAAGAATATGTTGCCTTTGATGAAAACAATGAGGAAAGGCATTTTGAAATGATTAAATACACCAATACCAAAGAAGGCTTCAATACGGCAACCGGAGGTTTAAGCGGAAATATCAAAGCATTCAATAACCTGACAAAGACTAATCAATTTGCGGAAGTGGTACAGAACGGTAAGATCAAAGTCTATAAATTATACGGCTACCCTACTACATTCTCTGCCGGGGGCCAGATCGAAGTCGCCGAAAAGGAAACAGAAAGAATGAGAAACTCCCCATCTTATATCTACTCTAAAAAAGGAGGGAAAATTGAGGAACTCACTTTAGCCAAAGCTAAAATAATCATTGCGGACTGCAGCTATGCCAAAGGCAAACTGACAAGCGGCTCTTATGCTTCTCTTAAAAATGATGAAAAGAAAAGATCAGGGCTTGGGAGACTAATCAAAAGCCAGATCGATGATGTAATGTCCAACGTTCCGGAAATCGTAGAAGAGGTTATCACCGACTACAACGAAAACTGTAAATAAAAATATACCGAGAGGCTTTCCATTGAAAGTCTCTTTTTTTACCTGCAAGTATTCCTGAATTTCTTCATCATGCCCATTGCCAGGAATCCGGATGTCAAAAACTTTTTTTTAAAATATAATTATCAATTGACAACTTATTCAATAAAAACACTCAGTATATTTACAGTTCAATAGTACTCTAGATATGAAGAACACCCTAATTTATCAGATAGACTCTTTTACTACGGAAAAGTTTAAAGGAAACCCAGCCGGTGTTGTCCTTAATGCAGATGGACTGAGTGATGAAAACATGCAGGCAATAGCAAAGGAGCTTAATAACTCAGAAACAGCTTTTATTTTTTCGCCTGCAGACGACGAAAGTGATTATATGATCCGGTATTTCACTCCATCTATAGAAGTTCCGTCATGTGGACATGCTACGATTGCAGCACTTTATGCCAAAGCCCTGGAGGATAATCTTTGCTCTTGTACTTTACGGATCCGTACTAAAATTGGAATCCTTCCCGTTGAAGTCGAAAAAATAGATGATGATTATCAAATCACCATGACACAGGGATCTTTTACATTAAGCCCGGAATTCGATGATAAAACCACTCAAAAACTGCTTTCCGCGCTACAACTGAACTCTTCCGACCTTGAAGAAAACTGTCCCATCCAGATCGCTTCTACCGGCCATTCTAAAGTGATGATTGGCATAAAAAGCAGAGAAAAACTGAACGGACTTCAGCCAGATATGACCGCTCTGACTGCATTAAGTAAGGAAATAGGATGTAATGGCTATTTTGTATTTACATTCGATTCCGATCATGAGGATATCCTGACCTACGGAAGAATGTTTGCCCCCGCCATAGGAATTACAGAAGATCCCGTAACCGGAAATGCAAATGGCCCGTTAGGAGGATATCTGGTACAGAATCAACTGGTAAACTATCAGAAAGATTATTTCGAGTTTAATGGCAGACAAGGTGAACAGATTAATCGTCTGGGAATGGTGAATGTAAAAGTAACGGTAAACAATGGAAAGCCGGAACTGGTAAAAATTAAAGGAAATGCCGTTGCTATTTTCAAAACCACCCTGTTGTAACATAAAAAAAGCACCTGTAAAAAGGTGCTTTATATATTTTTGCAAGCTTGAAAATTATACTTTCATAATTTCAGCTTCCTTGGTCTTAAGATGCTCATCGCAAAGCTTCACATACTTGTCAGTAAAACCCTGGATTTCGTCTTCCACGCCTTTTAGAATATCTTCAGAAACACCTTCCAGCTTTTTAAGTTCTTTCAAACCATCCTGTCTTGCATTTCTTACCGTTATTTTTGTATTTTCTGCTTCTACTTTAGCCTGTTTTGCCAATTCCCTTCTTCTTTCTTCTGTTAAAGGCGGAACGTTAAGGATAATATTTTCCCCGTTATTAGAAGGTGCAAAACCTAAATTTGAATTGATAATCGCTTTTTCAATAGCACCGATAGCCGTTCTGTCCCAAGGCTGGATAGAAATCGTCATCGCATCAGGCACAGAAACGTTAGCAACCTGGTTAATCGGAGTCGGAGCTCCGTAATATTCTACCATGACATCCTGAACCATAGACGTAGAAGCACGTCCTGCTCTAATTCTTTGAAATGCATGATCCAGGTGCTTTACAGCCCCATCCATGTCGTGCTTTACAGATTCTAATATAAGATCTAATTCTTCCATTATATAGTTAAAATTTGATAAATTACACATTTTTATAAATGATGATTGATAAATATAAATGATCAGTAATGAATAATAAGTAATCCGTAATTTCTAAATCTTCAAATTACCTGTAACCTACTATCTGTTACCTGACTACCTATAAATCAACTAAAGTTCCTACATTTTCACCATCAACAATCTTCTCTAAATTCCCGTCTTTATTCATATCGAATACAATAATCGGCAATTTATTTTCGTGGCTTAAAGTGAAGGCAGTCATATCCATTACTTTAAGGTTTTTAGCATATACTTCGTCAAATGATAAGGAGTTGTATTTTACAGCATCTGCGTTCTTTTCAGGATCCATGTCATAAATTCCGTCTACTCTTGTCCCTTTTAAGATCACATCAGCCCCGATTTCGATAGCTCTTAATGTTGCAGCTGTATCTGTAGTAAAATAAGGATTTCCTGTTCCGGCACCAAAGATCACTACTCTCCCTTTCTCAAGGTGTCTTACTGCTTTTCTTTTGATGAAAGGCTCAGCTACTTTATCCATTTCGATGGCAGACTGAAGTCTTGTTTTGATTCCTGCATCTTCAAGAGCACCCTGAAGCGCCATTCCGTTGATTACTGTTGCCAGCATTCCCATATAATCGCCCTGCACTCTATCCATTCCTTTTGCAGCTCCTGCTACTCCACGGAAAATATTTCCTCCTCCAATGACGATCGCAACTTCGCAGCCTTTGTCTACTACGGTTTTGATTTCAGCAGCGTATTCCTGCAGTCTTTCATTGTCTATACCATATTGTCTGTTCCCCATTAAGGCCTCGCCACTCAGTTTTAGAAGGATTCTTTTATATTTCATCTTTAATTTTTAATAAACTTTACCGGAGTAATTTTCTCCGAAATTTGATTTTGCAAATATAATCATTAAAAATATTGAAAAAAGAAAAATATTTACGTAGAAATAATGTCAGAAATATTTTGATAAGTACGAAAAAGGATTATTTTTGCATTAATTATAAATTGAATTGAAGAAAATTGTCATTTTTTCATTATTTCTGTCAGGAATTGTTTCTTATGCACAAACAGGAACAAATGTTTATCCTTTCTTAAACATCCCTGTATCTGCCCGACAGGCTGCCCTGGGCGGTGATGCAATTTCTATCAGAGACCATGATGTTTCCTTTGCTATTGCAAACCCGGCTCTATTAAATAAAGATTCAGACAAACAGCTTTCAGTGAACGCCGCAGCTTACCTTGCTGACTCTAAATACGGTACAGTCTCCTATGCCAGAGATTTCGATAACGGGCATATGGCTACCATCAATGCCAGATACATGACTTACGGAAGTATTCCCAGAACCGATGAAAGCGGTTACGAAAATGGAGAATTCAAAGCTTCAGACGTAGCCATTGGCGCTGGTTATGCCTATCAGTTCGAAGAAGACTGGACCATTGGTGGGGGCATCAATTTCATCACTTCAAAAATCGACAACTATACTTCTTCTGCAGTTTCAGGGACAGCAGGAGTTACCTACCATAATAAAAAGAATAAAGAAGTACTTTCCCTTGTTATGAGAAATTTTGGTTTTCAACTGAAATCTTTTAACGGAACAAGAGAAAATCTTCCGTTCAGGGTAGATATGGGATATACAAGAATCCTTAAAGCCATTCCTTTGGCTGTTACCATTACCGCCCACGATCTTCAGCAGTTTGATATTTCTTCGGAATTTAATGTAAACGGACAGGAAGTTGGTTTCGGAAGAAAACTGGCAGATCACTTTTCTATCGGAGCAGAACTTTTTCCGGAAAAAGCATTTAATATCAGACTGGGTTATAATGCAAAAAGAGGAAATGAGCTTGCCGTAGCAGATCAGAGAAACTTCTCAGGACTTTCAGGGGGATTTGGAATTAAGCTGAGAAGATTCCGTATAGACTACGCTCATGTTCGCTATCATAACTCTTCCAATGTGAACCAAATAGGCATCTCTATGGACCTTAGCAGTCACGCAGGAGAATAGCTTTCAATAAAAAATTTTTAGAATAATAAATATTTTTTTCTGCGTTGTCTTGATTTTTTAAAAAAATTCTTGAAATTTGCGGTATGAAAAAACCTGTAATAGCTATCGATGGGTACTCGTCTACCGGAAAAAGTTCAATTTCTAAAGTCATTGCCGATAAACTGGGTCTTATACATCTGGATACCGGTGCGCTTTACAGGGGAATTACATGGTTTGCCTTACAAAACTGTATGGATGAGAATGGCTCCATCAATCTTCAGGAACTGTTCTCTTCATTAGACCAGATAGAACTTGAATTCAGAAATAATGACGGCGAGCTGGTTCTTTATCTCAATCATATTGATATTTCCAAACAAATTCGTACCAATGCAGTTTCAGACAATGTTAGCGTTGTTGCCAAACAAAAAGAAGTACGCGATTTCCTGCTGCATTCACAACGTTCGCTGGCAGAAAAAGGTGGCATTATTATGGACGGACGTGACATAGGGACAGTAGTTCTGCCAAATGCGGACTATAAATTTTTCCTTACTGCCAGTATAGACGAAAGAACCAACAGAAGATATTTTGAACTGGCAAGCTTAGGAATTCAGGCAGACAGAGATCAGGTAAAGCAAAACCTTATAGATCGTGATAAGATCGACAGTGAAAGGGAAATCGCCCCTTTAAAGCAGGCTGAAGATGCTATTGTTATTGACAATACAGAGCTTACAAAAGAGGAAACGATAGATCTGATTTTATCTCACATCAAAAAGATTTAACAATTTTTAATAGGTACACGCCCTCCTTTGGTATACAAATTGTACATTTCATGGCAGTAAAAAACTAATATTTATTAACTATTAAAAAAGCTTAAAATGTCTAAAAACGGAAAAAATACAGCAGGTATATTAGCAGGACTTCTTGCAGGTGCTGCAGCGGGTGTAATCTTAGGAATGCTTTATGCGCCAGAAGAAGGTAAAGAAACCAGAAAAAAAATCAAAGATAAAGCAGAAGACCTAAAAGACCAGGCTAAAAACAAGTACGGTGAAGTTTCTGAAAAAGTAAAAGATCAGTATGGTAACATCTCTTCTACTTTCAAGGAAACAGCAAGTAGTGTAGCCCACACGGTCAAAGATGGATATGACAAATACAAAGATCAAATTGTTTCAAAAACTGCAGACGTAGTAAAGGATGTAGAAGCGGAACTGAATGATCTTAAAAAATAAACTATTTATTTTTTAAGTAAATTATGGGAAGGAACTTTTGGCACGAAAGTTCCTTTTTTTGTAACTTTAAAAAAAAACAATGATAGAGACTATTAAAGAATATGCATCAAAGAGAATAGATCTTCTGAAAATTGAAGCTACCGAAAAATCCTCTCTTTCTGCAGGGCTCATTACCTACTTTGTAGTGCTGCTAGTTGCTTTTACTTTTTTTATTATCCTTTTTAATTTTGGAATGGCATTTCTTATCGGTAAGGCACTTGATAATACGTCTTACGGATTCCTGATTGTCGCTGGATTTTATGTTATAGTAATGGCGTTTATTATTGCTTTTAAAAATAAGCTTGTCAATATGGTCGCAGATCAGGTTATTAAATTTTTAAATCATTAAGCTATGAGCAGAAAATACGAAAGCATTGAAGAACTGAGAAGAAAGAAAAAGCTGCTCCAGGCTGAGGTTAATGATCTTGAAAACCTACTTACCTTTAAAAATACAAAAGAGAGTCTGAGTGCATTCACCAATGGCCTTACAGACCAGTATCTGCAGGAAAAAGTAGATGAAGACGGCGATGAAAAAGTAGTTCTTCGTAAAGATGTTATTGCCAGACACCTGACCTCTGAAGTAAAGGATATGTTCATCAATAAAGAAACTGCTGTAGGTATTGCAAGCACCGCATTGGGTGGTAATGTCACGGATAGCCTGATCAAATTAGGCATCACTGCAGTAGTGGGCAATTATGCCAAAAAGAACATGAAAAGCCCGAACTGGAAGAAAAAACTTCTGGGTGCTGCAATGATCTACCTCGCTCCTATTGCCCTGAAATATGTCAGAAAGAAATTAGAGGTGTATCAGAAAAATAAAAGCGTTTCCAGTTTGGAACAGTTAATATAGAAATTTATAAGACATTAGATGCCAGATATCAGATTTCAGATGTACAAGTCGGTGATCAATATATCACCCCGTATTAAAATCTGGTATCTGATATCTCACGTCTGACATCTACTTACTAAACAACTGTCCCAAAATAATTCCCGCTGCCATAGAAACATTCAGGCTTTCTGTAGACTGGGATTTTCCAAACCTTGGAATGGTGATGCATTTCTGCAGAAGTTTCTCCGTTTCCGGTCGCATCCCGTTTCCTTCATTACCAAGGATCAGGTTTATTTTTTCAGGTCTTTCAAAAGTATAAATATTTTCTCCTTCCATATCCGTTCCTATATTCATATTCTCCGTTTTCGAAAGATATTCAACAAGATCTGTATACACTATATTGACTCTGGTAAAAGAGCCCATAGTAGCCTGGATCACTTTTGGATTGTAAAAATCAACCGTATCCTCGCTGCAGATAATCTGCTCTATTCCGAACCAATCTGCCAAACGGATAATGGTTCCCAGATTCCCCGGATCCTGGATTCCATCCAAAACTAACTGAACATTTTTATCCTCCTTCTTTTCTTCTTCCGACAGATAACATACGGCTACTGAATCTTTAGGCGTTTTAAGAAAGCTGATTTTTTTCAGCTCGTTTTCAGTGATCTGGATAACAGGAATATCTTTCCGGTCCAGTTTTTGCGGATCGGTAGAAAATATTTCTTTAACTTTAAAATTAGATTCAGGAAGTTCACTAATGATTTTATTACCTTCAACCAAAAACAAATTGTATTTTTGTCTGAACTTCTTTTTATCTAAAGACTGTAAAATTTTTATTGTATGAGCTGTAAGCATTATAAGTATTCTCCTCAAAAATATTATAAAATTATTTCATTCGCAACATTTGTTGGTCTCCTTTATGCCTGTAGTACAACAAAAAAAGTTCCGGAAGGTGAATATTTGCTTACTAAGAACAACTTTGAGTTTGAAGATAAGAGAGAATCCATCGATGATGAACTGAAAGATTACGTACAGCAAAAGCCCAATAAAAAGCAACTTTTGTTCGCTCCGCTGAGTTTAGGATTTTATAATATGGCTAATCCTAAATATGATACATTGCTTAATGAGTACATGACCTATCCCAGCGAAATGAGAAATCAAAAACTGAGAGATTCTCTTTTCCTTAAATATAATATGAAAAGCAGTGTGGGAAAAACGTTGTTTTTAGACCGTTTACTTCACAGTTGGGGAACTCCACCCGTGATTCTGGATCAGACCAGAAGTGAAAAAAGCACAGAATCTATCGAAAAAAGGCTTACCTACAGAGGTTTTTGGGATGCTGACGTACATTTAAAACATTCTCTCGATTCTGCATCCAGGAAAGCAACCGTTAATTACATTATTAAACATAACGATCCTACCTATATTAAGGATTACTATTATAATATTACCGATCCTACTGTTAAAGGTCTTTACTGGCAGAAACTCGACAAAAGCCTTATCAGATCCGGACAGAGGCTTGATCAGACTGTTCTTGAAAAAGAAGTGACAAGAATTACTGATCTGATGCGTGAAAACGGATATTATAGATTTAACAGCTCCAATGAAGAGATTTATTTTGTAGCAGATTCCCTGAAAAGTAAAAAACAGGTTCCCCTTACGCTGGAGATCCATAAAGATTCAGCAGATCATCCTTACAAAGTAGCGACAATAGGAAATATAGATGTAGCCATCGTTAATGAAGCGGGTGATTTTCCTAAAAATACAGTCAAAGACAGCTTAAGAAGAATCAGATTCCATAAAATGGACAACAGCTACAAAACATCCTCCTTGTGGAGAGCAGTCATTGTGGACAGTAAGAAAGTTTACGACCAAAAAAACCTCGATCTTACAAAAAGAAATTTCATTGCGATGAATAACTTCAGTATTCTGAAAGCCAGAGATTCTTTAAGAAGAGGCGGAGGTACTTCACCTAATGACAGTATCGTTGATGTTCTTTATCTATTGAAACCCCTTCCGAAATATGAACTTAAACTGGGAACAGATATCAACTACTCCCAGCTCCTGAATCTTGGGGTATCACCTTCTGTAGATCTTACGACGAGAAATGTTTTCAGAGGGGCAGAAAACCTTTCGACCAGCATTTCCGGAACATTCGGTTCTATAAGAAGTACTAAAAATATTGATAAAAGAGATCTTGCTTACGAAATTTCAGCGCAGGCTTCCCTGAATTTCCCAAGACTTCTTCTGCCGTTTAATTATTATAAGATTCTTCCGAAAAGATATACACCTACCTCTTCCATTCTTTTGGGAGCATCCATACAGAATAACATCGGCTTGGGAAGAGTTAACTTTAATACAGGATTGAATTATCAGGCCACTGTTAATGATCAGGTATCACACAGACTTACTCTTTTCAATACGCAGGTCAGTCTTACGAAAAACAAAGATGCTTATTATGATTATTTTGCCAATGACGAGCTTATTAGAAAAGATATGTTTGCAAGCTATTTTGCCACTAAACCACCACAGCTTGAACAACAGTTCCTTTCAGGGCAGCTAAGCATAGATAATATTTCAAAACAGATCGTTGAAGACACTGAGTATGAGGGAACACTTGATCAGAAAGGACAGGATCTTCTTACAGCATTCAAAGGTACTCTTGTTAATAAAGACAGACAAACTCAGGATATTCTTATTTCTTCTATGATCTATAATTTTGTGTATAGTGAGATCGGTAAAAAAGATTATCCGAACGCCTTCTATTTTAATGGAAAAGTAGAGCTTGCAGGTAATATTTTAAGCATATTCAATCAAAAAAGAGATGCCGGAGGTGTTGTAGCAAGCCCGCAGAGAACGATCTTCGGAATTCCTTATGCCCAGTTTGTAAAATTTGATATTGATACCAGAAAATATTTTAAATTTAATGGCAATCAGACGTTAGTTTTACGTCAATTCATTGGAGTGGGTATTCCTTACGGGAACTCTAAAGATATGCCTGTTATTAAGTCTTATTTCAATGGTGGATCGAATGATATCAGAGCGTGGGTAGCATTTGGGGGACTTGGTCCTTCCGACTCTCAGATCGATGAAAGAGTTCGTACTTATATGACAAACAACGTAAAGCTAACTACCAATATAGAATACAGAATTCCATTTAATGAAATGTATGAAGGGGCTGTATTTACCGATATAGGAAACACCTGGAGTATTAGAAAAGCTGGTGAAAGCGGCAGCTATGGGGATGAATTTAAATTCAATAAATTCTTAGGACAGATGGGAATAGGAAGCGGATTGGGTTTAAGGGTAAACGTGGCCTATATCACATTCAGACTTGACTTAGCTTATAAGATCTATGACCCAAACAAACCTGAGGGAGACCGATGGAGGTTTAAGAATTTCCAGCCTTTCAAGCCTACCCTGAACATTGCATTCGGATATCCTTTCTAATCAGGAGAAATTCCCAATATGAAATAGACTACAGCAATCACTCTAGCGAGTACTTCTCTGGCTTGGTTTCTGTAGTAACTTTCAGGTTTTGTAACATCCTGCGCGTCAAATCCCAACGCATTCATATTGTTATTCCTTGCAAAAAACAACGCACGAAGGTTATGAAAACCCTGTGAAACAATGATCACATCTTTCTTTTTGTAAACGTCTTTACAACGCAGAATACTTTTGTAGGTATTAAATCCTTTCGGATCTTCTACAATGATATCACCGGGAACTCCTTCCTGATTGACCAGATAATTCTTCATCGCAGCAGGCTCATTATACCCCTTACTTTTCTCTCCGCTTACAATGATTTTCTTGATTTTCCCGTGATGATACAATAGTGCAGCAGCATCCATTCTTTTCGTAAAATACGGATTAGAAAGTCCTGATCTCATTTTGGGAGAAGTTCCGAGAACTAATGCAATTTCACGTGGAGGAATTTTTGATATTTTGGTATAGGTACGCCCGTTCGTCAACCCGAAAACCCAGGCATTACACAGACATATCACCAGAATTCCTATTTCTGCTGATACAAAAGTTAAGTTAAATATGTTCCTAATAATTCTCAACTAAGGTCAAAGTTAAGCTTTATTTTCTTACTTTTTACAATCGACATACACGCTAGTATTTTCCCCTGTGCCTCTTCCTTTTCCGTCAGATATTCATTTTCAAGAAGTTCCACTTCTCCTTCTTCAAGATAACATTCACAACTTCCGCAGATCCCTGATTTACATGAATAAGGAACCGGAAATTTCTGGATCAAAAGCTGTTGCAGGATTTTCTCCCTGTTATCAGGAAGATGTGTTTCGTAGGCTTTTCCAAAAATCTTAAACGCTACTTCTACATCTTCAATCAAAGGAAATTCCTTTTCTACAGGATAAATATCGTCATTATATTCTTCAAAAAGCTCAAAATGGATATTCTTTTTCGGAATCCCGTGATGATAGCATGCATTAGCCAACGATTTTATCATCTCTCCTTTACCACAGATCAACACTTCATCTACTGCATCCCAGATGGTAGATTCCTCGTCGGTATCATCCAGATGCAGAATCTGGTTAATGATCAGGTTGAGTTTTTTTTCATCCAGCCTTCCAAAGAAAAACTGGTCGGCCGTTTTCTCCTGTGAAAAAAAGTAAAAAATTTGTAGTCTTTCTCCCCAGGTTTTCGCAAGATGATCCAATTGTTCTCTATAGATAAGCTCCTCCGAACTTTTATTTCCAAAGAACAAAAAAAGTCTGGTACGTGGTTCTGTATGAAGAATATTTTTAAAATGACTTAAAATCGGAGTAATTCCAATACCTGCCGCAAAAGCGACAATTGTTCTGAACTCGCTGGGCTTAGAAACAAGGGTAAATCTTCCGGAAGGTTCTCCCACCATCAATTCGTCCCCAACCTTATAATTCCTGAATAATTCTGAAGTAGCTCCTTTTGATGAATTCACCTTGATGCCAAGGCATATCTTTTTTTCATAGGGAGCTGAAGTCATTGAATAATCATTGATGACTTCCTCTCCGTTCGCCATAAATTTTATGCTTACATACTGTCCAGCTTCAAACTTGAAATTCTCCTGTAAATTCCCGGGAATATCGAATTCCAGAGAAAAAGTATTTTTGGTCAGTTGTTCCTTTTTCGTTACTTTTAACGGATGAAACTGTATCAGTTTCCCTTTATAGATTTGTTGTTCCATACTTCAATTCAAAAATAGTCAAAAAATAATTTATGAAGAAGATAATTTTATCCACGCTTATTCTCACCGCTCTTTACAGCTGTAAAAAAGAAGGTCATAAAATGGAGGATACGGCTGTGGCAGATTCAGTTTCGGTAACAGAAAATACGGCTTCTGCAACGGGTGCCTATACTGCAAAAGAACTTTCTCCGGAGAATCTTGGGAAATATTTAGCGCAAAAGAATGACACTTTGTATGTGACCAACTTTTTCGCTACATGGTGTGGACCATGTATGAGAGAAATCCCTCATTTTAAGAACAAAATGGAGGAACTGAAAGGCAAACCGGTAAAATTTACTTTTATCAATCTTGATGATAAATCTGAGTGGAACACTTCTGTGAAAAAATTTGCACAGGAAAATAATCTTGCTGCCAACATCATTCTTTTAGATGGTCAGAAATTAGATCAGACTTTTTTTAAAGCTAATTTCAAGCAGTGGGACGGCGGTTCAATTCCTTTTACCTATTTGAGAAAAGGAGATAAAACTGATGAGTACTTAGGCATGATGACTGAAGAAACATTGAATTCTAAAGTCGAAGCCCTTTTAAAATAAAATATCCAGATTCTTTCTGAATAATGTCAAAAAAATTTAAAATCCTGTGTTTACTACTGACAGCCGCCATTATTTTTACTGCGGTCATCAACCTGAACACAGGATTTTTAAGTTTAAACCTACAGGATTTCTTTCAGGATTCTGCGCAAAGTCAGATTGCTGAAATCCGGATTAACCGTGTTCTTGTGATGCTTCTGGCAGGTATTTCAATTCCCACTTCAGGTTTTCTGATGCAGGAATACTTTCAAAATCCGCTGGCGGGACCCGATATATTGGGAATCACGTCTATAGCCAGTTTATCCGTAGCATTTTACATTTTCTTTTCCCATGATTTCCTGATTCCCGAATTTCTGCAGAACAGTTTTCTCAGTCTTTCAGCCATTGCAGGAAGTCTTGTGCTGATGCTTGTCCTGCTTTCGATGTCGAATAAATTTCAGGATAAATCCTATCTGATCATTTTTGGATTCCTTGTTTCAGCATTTGCCGGTGCAGTCGTTTCTTTATTGCAGTTCTATGCAGAAAATCAAAGTCTTAAAAACTATATTTTATGGTCTTTCGGAGCCAATAATATGGTAACCAGAAACCAGATCTATGTATTATCTGTTCTGGTTTTTGTAGGAATGTTTTTCTGTTTTAAAACAATAAAGCCCTTGATTGGAAATTCATTGGGAACTTCTTATGCGCAGAGTTTGGGAGTCAATCTCAATCAGCTAAAGATCCTGATCATTGCAGCCTCTTCCCTACTTTCGGCTTCTATAACTGCCTTTCTGGGCCCTATATTATTTATAGGGATCATTGTTCCGCATTTCTGCAGACTAATCTATAATCCATCCAAATTATGGCAACAGTGGATCCTGAATATGTTTCTCGGAATGCTGGTCATGATGCTGTTTTCTGTAATAGCAGAAAAAACACAGATTCCTCTGAATGTGATCAGTTCTGTATTTGGAATTCCTGTGATTTTATTGATGCTTTTGAAACAGAATAAGGTATAAAAGTGAATGAGTGAATTTTTAATTTTTAAACTGTTAATAAGATCTGAAAGATTTGTAAAATATGTGGGGAAATAAAATTACGCTCGCTGATTTTATAGATGAAAGATTTTTAAAAGAATTAAGAATAATTGATCTATCTGAAATTCCGAAAAAGATCTGATATGTTGGTGTATCGCAAAGACGCTAAGAAATTGATATGGATTATGTTTTAAGGCGCAAGAATTTTATCTTCGATAAAATTGTAACTGGATATTTATAATGGTATACTTGCTAAAAATCTTTGATTTTCTTGCGCCTTAAAACAGCATAAAAATTAAAAACTTTGCGCCTTTGTAATTTACCAACAATCCCTTTATTAATATAAAAAAACAGCACAATGACAGAAAATGAATTATCAAAAGTAGTTTTTGATGCAGGTTTAAAGATCCACAAAAAACTTGGAGCCGGATTATTTGAACACGTTTACGAAGAATGTCTTTTTTATGAACTATCAAAGACAGGTTTACGGATCGATAGGCAAAAGCTCTTCCCTATTATATATGAAGATTTAAAAATTGAAAATGCCTTCAGGTTAGATATTATCATTGAGAATAAATTAATATTAGAAATAAAAACGGTAGACTATATCAACTCAACTCATAAAGCTCAGCTTTTGACCTATTTAAAAATGACAGATTGCAAATTAGGTTTGCTATTAAACTTCCAATCTGATGTTTTTAAAAACGGTGTCACCAGAATGGTCAATCATTTATAAATTATAACAGCATAAAATTTGACAGAGTCGAATTTCTTGCGTCTTAAAAACAGTATTTTTGTAAAAAGAATTACGCCTTCGCAATAACCAACAAGCCAATGCACCTAGAAATCAGAAACGCCAATATTGGCTACGACACCACCTTAATTTCAAATGCAAATGCGGATCTGAAACTGGGCGACGTATGCCTTCTGATTGGAAATAATGGTGTAGGAAAAACAACGCTTATCAAATCTATTTTACATCAGGTTTCCCTGTTGAGCGGAGAAATTTTAATTCATCAAAAAAATATTAAAACCCTTTCCGTTAAAGAAATTGCCGAAAATATTGCCGTCGTTTTTTCAAAATCTACTGTTCCGCAACATTATACGGTTGAAGACCTTATTTCATTAGGCAAATACATCTATTATCCTTTTTATTTCGAACTTAAAAAAGAGGATAGAGAAGAGGTTTCGCATATTATAGAGGAGCTGGATCTTGCACGGTACAAACATACTCTTCTTAAAAACCTTTCAGACGGAAATCTGCAGAAAGCATTTATCGGACGTGCTATTACCCAAAGCTCTCCTGTCATCATACTGGATGAACCCACAACGCATCTGGATGAAAAAAACAAGCTTATCATCTTAAAAACACTTCGCAGACTGGCCAAAGAGCAGAATAAAATTATTTTGTTTTCTTCCCACGACTGGAGACTGGCCAAAGAGTTTGCAGACAAAATATGGTATGTAAAGGATAACCAGCTTTTTTCCGGGCTCGTAGAAGACGTATTACTTCAGCATGATGAACTCACCAATGTTTCTTTATTTCAGGTGAATGAGAATTTCATACCTCCTTCCATTACCGCTCCGCAGGTCCACAAGGAAATGCTCTATTCTTTGCTGCAGAAAAACTTCGAAAAAGACCTTTCATCACTGCATTTTGAGTACAAAGATGGTTTTTGGGAAATCCTCAGTGGCACCACGAAGCAACAATACGAATCTTTCGAGAAAATAGTTAATTTCGTTAGAAACATTCATTAATACTTCATTTTTACTAAATATTTCACATACTATGCATGCATAGTATTATGCTAATCATACAATTTAACCTACTTACTATCAGCTTATTAACAAAATTTAACGTTAATAAATACTATGCATGCATAATATTTACTAAATTTGGGTAACACCATTCGTACATAAATGATGGATAATAATAGAGAAAAAATAGAAAACGTAGATTTAGTTTTAAAACAGACCTGGTTGGCTGTTTCTAAAATGTATACAGAACTTGCTCAAGAGCATGATTCTACAGCTGTACAAGCCCTCACCCTTCTTAAAATTGATCCCAAGGAAGGTACCCGAAGTACAAACTTAGGTCCTAAAATGGCGATTGAACCCACCTCTTTAACCAGAATCATCAAGCTTCTGGAAGACAACGGATATATTTATAAGGAAAAGACCACTGCCGATAAAAGGGAGGTGATCATCAAGCTTACAGATAAAGGCCTGAATTCAAGAAACATGTCAAAAGAAGTGGTCGTTAATTTCAACAAGAAGGTGATGGAGAAGATTGCTCCTGAGAAAATTGAAACCTTTAAGGAGGTCATGTCCGAGATCATGAAAATTGCAAACGAATTATTAAATAACAGAAAATAAATTATAATGAAAAGAAGAATCAAACATGTAACGGTTCTTGGTTCAGGAATTATGGGTAGCGGTATTGCGGCACATTTCGCCAACATTGGTGTGGAAGTGTCTCTATTGGATATCGTTCCTTTTGAACTGACGGAAGCTGAACAGAAAAAAGGTTTGACCAAAGATGACAAAGTGGTAAGAAACAGAATTGCTTCTGAAAACTTTGAAAAACTGAAAAAAGCGAGTCCTGCTCTTCTCTATTCTCCAAAATTTGCAGATAGAATTAAAGTAGGAAACTTTGATGATGATCTTCAGAAGATCAAAAATACAGACTGGATCATTGAAGTTGTCGTTGAAAGACTTGACATTAAGAAATCTGTTTATGAAAAAATTGAACAGTTCAGAAAACCGGGAACATTAATATCTTCTAATACATCAGGAATTCCTATCCATTTCTTAACGGAAGGAAGAAGCGATGATTTCAAAAAATATTTTGCGGGAACGCATTTCTTCAATCCGGTAAGATACCTTCCTCTTTTAGAGATTATTCCAACCAATGATACAGATCCGGAAATTGTAGATTTCTACATGACTTACGGAGCTAAATTCTTAGGTAAAACTACAGTTTTAGCTAAAGATACTCCAGCATTTATTGCCAACAGAATCGGAGTTTTCTCCATGATGGATCTTCTTCACAACGTACAGAAATTAGGATTAACCGTTTCTGAAGTTGATAAATTAACAGGTCCTGTTATCGGGCGTCCAAAATCAGCAACATTCAGAACAGCGGATGTTGTAGGTCTTGATACTTTGGTGATGGTTGCTAATGGCGTTCGCCAAAGCGGTACCGAAGCCAATAATTTCAATGATGTTTTTGCACTTCCAAGCTATATCCAGACCATGATGGATAATAAATGGCTGGGTTCTAAAACAGAACAAGGTTTCTACAAAAAGGTGAAAAATGCAGAAGGAAAATCTGAAATTCATGCTTTAAATCTTGATACTTTAGAATATGAGCTTCAGGGAAAATCATCGTTCCCTACATTAGAATTAACTAAAAATATTGATAAACCAATTGACAGATTCAAAGTTTTAATTGGTGGAAAAGATAAAGCAGGAGAATTATACAGAAAATCGTTAGGGGCATTATTCGCTTACGTTTCTCATAAAGTTCCTGAAATTTCTGACGAAGTCTACAAAATAGACGACGCTATGAGAGCAGGTTTCGGATGGGAAAACGGTCCATTTGAAATCTGGGATGCGGTTGGGGTTCAAAAAGGTATTGAACTGGCAAAAGACGCAGGTTATGAAGTTTCAGACTGGGTTAAAAATGTAGAAACTTTCTATAAAGTAAATGAAGAAGGTCAGAGTATTTTCGTTGATAAAAATTCAGGAGAATACAACAAAATTCCAGGTCAGGATGCCTTTATTATTTTAGATAATATCAGAAAAAACAAAACACTTTGGAGCAATTCCGGAGCGGCTATTGAATATCTGGGCGACGGAATTATCAACTTTGAGATCCGTTCTAAAATGAACTCTCTTGGAGGCGAAGTCCTTGACGGATTGAACAGAGCCATTGATTTAGCTGAAAAAGAATACGACGGATTGGTTGTTGGAAACCAGGGAACCAATTTCTCTGTGGGCGCCAACCTTGCCATGATCCTGATGATGGCTATCGAGCAAGACTGGGATGATTTGAATATGGCCATTGCTTATTTCCAGAAATCGATGATGAGAGTTCGCTACTCTTCTATCCCTGTAGTGGTTGCACCTCACGGAATGACCCTTGGTGGTGGTTGCGAAATGACCATGCACGCAGACAGAGTGGTTGCAGCAGCTGAAACGTATATCGGATTGGTAGAAACCGGAGTTGGTGTAATTCCTGGTGGTGGTGGAACAAAAGAATTAACCTTAAGAACTTCAAGAGAATTCCACAGTGATGATGTTAAAAATAACAGACTTCGTGAAGCTTTCATGAATATCGCAATGGGTAAAGTGGCCACTTCCGCTTACGAAGCTTACGATATGGGAATTCTTGAAAAAGGAAAAGACATCGTTTCCGTTAGCAAAAACAGACAGATTGCAGAAGCTAAGAAAGTAGCAAAACTATTGGCAGAACAGGGATATACTCAACCTATCGAGCAAAAAGTGAAAGTGCTGGGTAAAGATGCCTTAGGTATGTTCTATGTAGGAACAGACCAGATGCTGACCGGAAATTTCATCTCAGCACACGACAAGAAAATTGCAGACAAACTAGCCAACGTAATGGTTGGAGGAAATCTTTCCGAACCAACAGTCGTTACCGAACAATACTTATTGAATCTTGAAAGAGAAACATTCTTACAGCTTTGCGGTGAAAGAAAGACCCTGGAGAGAATTCAGTATATGTTGCAGAATGGAAAACCGTTGAGAAACTAATTTTTCTGTAAAATGTAAAAAGTATTAACGTAAAAAGTATTTTTAACATGCACGATTTCAGACAGCTCGAAGTTTGGAAAAAATCAATTCAACTTTGCAAAACGTATTATTTCTTTTCAAAAGAATTTCCAAAAGATGAATTATTTGGGCTTACTTCCCAATCGAGAAGATGTTTATATTCTATTCCTTCTAACATAGCGGAAGGCGCAGGAAGAGATACCAAGCCTCAATTTTCACATTTTCTGAATATTGCATTGGGCTCTTCATTTGAATTTGAAACTCAAATTATAATTGCAAAAGAATGTGAATTTCTTCCGGAAGACAGATTTCAAAAAACACTTACTGAAATACAGTATATACAAAATATGATTATTAAACTGAAACAAGTTTATTCAAGTTAACACTTTAAAATACATTGTACATTATACATTAATACATTATACAATTTATGAAACAAGCATATATAGTAAAGGGTTTCAGAACTGCCGTTGGAAAAGCTCCAAAAGGAAGTTTAAGATTCACAAGACCCGACGTGATGGCGGCTACAGTTATTGAAAAATTAATGGCTGAGCTTCCCCAATTAGACAAAAACAGAATCGATGACCTTATCGTAGGAAATGCAATGCCGGAAGCCGAACAAGGCCTTAACGTTGCCCGTTTAATTTCTTTAATGGGATTGAATACCGATAAAGTTCCCGGAGTTACCGTAAACAGATATTGTGCATCAGGAAGTGAAGCGATTGCTATTGCTTCAGCAAAAATCCAGGCAGGAATGGCAGATTGTATCATCGCAGGAGGTACAGAATCGATGTCTTATATTCCGATGGGTGGTTACAAACCGGTGCCTGAAACAGAAATTGCCAAAACAAACCCTGATTATTACTGGGGAATGGGTTATACGGCAGAAGAAGTGGCTAAACAATATAATATTACAAGAGAAGAACAGGATCAATTCGCTTTTGAATCTCACATGAAAGCTTTAAAAGCTAATCAGGAAGGGAAATTTGCCAACCAGATTGTTTCTATTCCTGTGGAATATAATTTCTTGGACGACAATCAGAAAATGCAGACTAAAAAGTTTGATTTCTCTGTTGATGAAGGTCCAAGAGCTGATACTTCTTTACAAGGTTTAGCTAAACTAAGACCTGTATTTAAAAACGGAGGAAGTGTAACAGCCGGAAACTCTTCTCAGATGAGTGACGGAGCCGCTTTCGTAATAGTGATGAGTGAAGAAATGGTAAAAGAACTAGGTCTTGAACCTGAAGCAAGATTAGTAGCGTATGCTGCAGCAGGTCTTGAACCGAGAATTATGGGGATGGGTCCTATTTATGCTATTCCAAAAGCTCTAAAACAGGCAGGTTTACAATTAAAAGATATTGAACTTATCGAACTGAATGAAGCATTTGCATCACAGTCTGTTGCGATCAAAAAAGAATTAGGCCTAAATCCAGATATTCTTAATGTCAACGGAGGAGCGATTGCTCTTGGTCACCCGCTTGGATGTACCGGAACCAAATTGACCGTTCAGCTTCTTGACGAAATGAGAAGACGCGGCAACAAGTACGGAATGGTCTCTATGTGTGTGGGTACCGGACAGGGAGCAGCAAGTATTTTTGAGCTTCTTTAATTAATTATAGATTTTAAATTATAAATTTTAGATGAAATGAGTTTCAAAGAAGACAATCTGATTCAGACAAAAACTTTTGACTTTGCTTTAAGGATAATTAAATTTTATACTCAATGTAAATCTCAGAATGAATTCATTTTATCTAAACAAATTCTTCGCTGTGGAACTTCAATTGGCGCAAATGTAGAAGAAGCAATTGCTGCACAATCTAAAAAAGATTTTATCTCAAAACTTTCTATAGCCAATAGAGAAGCAAGAGAGACAAAGTATTGGCTAAGACTTTATCAATCTTCAAATTTAGTTCAAATTGAAATAGACTCTTATTTGAAAGAAATTGAAAGTATTATTAATATTTTGACCAAAATCATCAAAACTTCATCCGAAAATTTATAACAGAGAATCAATAATTTAAAATTTATAATCTAAAATTTAAAATCATAAAATAATGAGTAATACACTTAATAAAACACTGAAGGGAGGAGAATTCCTCATCAAGGAAATTCCTGCACATGATATTTTCACTCTTGAAGAACTGAGTGAAGAACAAAAAATGCTTCGTGATTCTGCAAAAGAATTTATCGACAGAGAAGTAATTCCTCAAAAAGAAAGATTTGAGAAAAAAGATTATGCTTTAACTGAAGAAAAGATGCGTCAGTTGGGTGAAATGGGTCTTTTGGGAGTTGCCGTTCCTGAGGAATATGGTGGCCTTGGAATGGGCTTCGTTAATACTATGTTAGCTTGTGACTACTGCTCGGGAGCGAATGGTTCTTTGGCAACAGCTTACGGCGCTCATACGGGAATCGGAACCCTTCCTATCCTATTGTATGGTACGGAAGAGCAAAAGAAAAAGTACCTTCCGGATTTGGCTACAGGTACAAAATTCGGAGCGTATTGCTTGACTGAGCCGGATGCAGGTTCTGATGCCAACTCTGGAAAAACAAGAGCAAAACTTTCCGAAGACGGAAAACATTATATCATCAATGGGCAAAAAATGTGGATTTCCAATGCAGGTTTTGCAGAAATCTTCATTGTGTTTGCTAAAATTGATGATGACAAAAATATTACAGGTTTCATCGTAGAAAAAGAAGGAACAGAAGGGCTTACTTTCGGTGAGGAAGAGCACAAACTGGGAATCCGTTCATCTTCTACAAGACAGGTTTTCTTTAATGATATGAAGGTTCCTGTTGAAAATCTTTTAGGTGAGAGAAACAACGGTTTCAAAATCGCTCTGAATGCATTGAATGTTGGAAGAATCAAATTGGCAGCTGCTAACCTTGACGGACAGAGAAGAATCTTAAACCACTCTCTTCAGTATTCTAATGAAAGAAAGCAGTTTGGCGTTTCTATCTCCACTTTTGGAGCAATCAGAAAGAAACTAGCAGAAATGGCAACCGGAATTTTCGTTGCTGAAGCGGGTTCTTACAGAGCAGCAAAAGATGTTGAAGATAAAATCAATGAATTGGTTGCTGGTGGAATGAATCACCAACAGGCTGAATTAAAAGGGGTTGAAGAATTTGCTGTGGAAGCTTCTATTTTGAAGGTTTTCGTTTCAGATTTAACACAACATACTGCTGACGAGGGAATTCAGGTATATGGTGGAATGGGATTCTCTGAAGATATGCCAATGGAAGCAGCCTGGAGAGATTCCAGAATTGCAAGAATCTATGAAGGAACCAACGAGATCAACCGTCTTTTAGCGGTTGGAATGTTGATTAAAAAAGCGATGAAAGGAGAGCTGGATCTACTTTCTCCGGCAATGGCTATCAGCAAAGAATTAATGGGAATTCCTTCATTTGACGTTCCTGATTACTCTGCATTTATGGCTGAAGAGAAAGCAATCATTGCCAACCTTAAGAAAGTATTCCTAATGGTTTCCGGAGCTGCCCTTCAAAAATATATGATGGATATTGAAAAACAGCAGCACCTATTATTGAATGCTTCTGAGATCCTGAACCAACTTTATATGGCAGAATCTGCCATTCTAAGAGCTGAGAAACACTTCTCTCCTGATTCTGTAGAAGCAGCAATGGCACAGCTTAACCTTTATAAAGCTGTTGAAAAAATCATCGCAGCGGCTAAAGAAGGAATTATTTCTTTCGCAGAAGGTGATGAGCAGAGAATGATGCTTTCAGGATTAAGAAGGTTCACGAAATATACAAACCATCCTAATGTAGTGGCTTTAACTGAAAAAGTAGCAGCAAACTATATCGCTAAAGGACATTACTAAATATCAGTTTGAAATATAATAGTAAACGCTCCAAGTTTTTGGAGCGTTTCTTATATTAATATGGGTTGTAATTTTTTTAAAATTACATCTGTTTTTGTCCAATTTCATTTATTTCATTGAAATTTTCTTTAGGATTTACGCCATACTGATTAGCTCCCGGAGTTCCGTCTGTTGCCAGAAGTACAAGTAGCCAAATAGTTCCAACAATTGGGATCAAAGATATAAAAACCCACCACCCGCTTTTATCAACATCATGTAATCTTCTAACCATAACCGCTAATCCCGGAATAAAAGTAGCCAACGCGTAAATCAAATAAATAAATCCATAAGGGATTTCCTGATTAAATTTCAATCCTAAAAGATTGTCTAATACTGCGGCTATAATTGCGAAGATCATATTAAACAATATGTACATCCAGTATTCGGTTCTTCTGGCTCTCCCTTTAAAATCAGCATACTGTTTTAATACTTTTAAGTACCATTTCATAGTTTTTGTTTTTTTTAATTGCAGCCAAAAATAAAGATTTTTTCCAGATTCCCAACTATTTTTTATTTTTATTTAGTATAACTAAAAATTTTGTTCTCTAAAAAAAAAAATCACCCAAACACATCAGTTATCAAAAACTGAAATAACTCAATATATTTTTTTGTTTATTGAAACCCTGCACGAAGTATACTAATCACCCGAATGTAGTAGTTTTAACTGAAAACGTAATAGCACATTATATTGCTAAAAGAGCTTATTAGTTTTTTTATAAATAAATTTGATTTAAGACGCTTTTTTATGTTATGCTTTAAACTTCTCTGATCATTTCAAACTGTACGACCTTTTTAGAAAGTCCGATTTTTTTCAGGAAGCAAACAGTGGAAACGGAGCGATCATCTACATTATAAACATACACATCACGGCCTTTGACCGTATCATTGATATATGAAAATAAACTGCTTCCAATTCCCATATTCCGGTAATCGGGAGATACTGAAAACTGATGAACCTTTCCTGAAGCTGCATTGAATATCACATATCCCACCTGTACATTATGCTTATAAGCTATGGCAATGCTACAAAGCTCTTTGATATTTTCTAACGTAGGAACAGCATTTTGCCAAGTGGGTTCTATTTCCCAGGAAGGAACAAATTCATTCCACTTCAATTCAGAGGTTTGCTTTATAACAACCTCTTTATTCTCTTTCAAAATATCAAGTGTACCAGAAAAACAATCCAGTTTTCGGGAAACAGCATATCCCATTTTCTCATATGCCCTAACAGCAGGTTGGTTTTCCTTTATCACTTCAAGAACCATTTTCCTGACATGAAGAGCTTTTAGTTGAGGAATCAGTTCTTCATACATTTTACCAACAAGGCCTTGACCTCTATAGTCCGGTATGACTCCCGTCCCGGCATTATATACTGTTGATCCAGAATCATCAATCCTTAAACCATGAAGCATAAATCCTACGATCTTACCGGAATCAAAAACACCCAGAGACAAATCAGGTTTGATATCCTCTGCCTCAATTTTAGACTTCAACTGCTCCAAAGTCAATTGAAAAGGCACTATATAATCGGAAAATGACAGATTGAAAACAGCAACCAGTTCTTCTATTGTAACACCTTCTAAATTCTTAATTTCCATATTCAGCAACATCTATTTTTTTAGTTAAAACTTTAAAGAATAATCATTAAAACCTGATCAGACAGGCCATATAAAAGTACTTCATTTCTATAAACATTTAAAAATTTATTATTTTTAAAGGCTGAAATTTTTATAAATATCAAGCATTCATTGGGTTGACCAGATTGGAAAAGCTTCGCGAAGTCTTCGACTTCGCGAAGCTTTTTTTTGCTGTTTTTTATTTTTTTGTTACTTTTAATTAATAAAGATGAATACAAAGTGTTTAAAAATCCTGAATGGAATTTCATGTAATCATAATCCTAAATAAAAACTAGAAATGAAGTCATTATTATCATGCTCACTGATATTATTGTGTACAACCGTTTTCGCGCAGCAGAAAAGAGATAAAAAACTGGTTCTGCCAAAGATGGATACCACAAAGATGAGCCACCTGAGAGATTTAAAAAAAGAAATACCGGCCAACACCCCTGCAGATCAGAAGCAACAATATAAAATATTGACCGTAATACCAAAGGATACTTCAGCCTATATGGCCCTAAAAGAAGCAAAGAAAGATTATTCAAAATACAGAATACTCAACACCGCTGCTCCGGAAAAAACAGCCACAGATCCAAAAAAGGCAACGCCTTCCAAATAACAAAAAAAACAAACAAATCAATCCACAAACATTAATTACTATGGGAAAATTTATTATTTCTAAAAGAGCCAACGAAGAATTTCAATTCAATCTCAAAGCAGGAAACGGACAAGTGATTTTAACAAGCCAGGGATATGGTTCAAAATCGTCCTGTGAAAACGGAATAGAATCTGTACGAACCAATTCGCAGGATGATTCGAAATTTGAAAGAAATACAGCAAAGGACGACCGCTGCTATTTCAATTTAAAAGCCGGAAACGGGCAGATTATAGGAACCAGCCAGATGTACGAATCCGAAAACGGGATGGACAACGGCATAGAATCCGTAAAAAACAATGCGTCAGGGGCTTCTGTAGAGGATGAAACCGATCTTTAATAATATCTAAAATAATCTCAATAAAAATGTCTTATTTTTTAAGGCATTTTTTATTTTTGTATTCTATTTTCTATTTGAAATGACAAAAGAAGAAATGCTCAATAGAGCCATCAAAATAGCCGATAAGGCACACAAAGGACAAACCGACAAATACCATGCTCCGTACATTGCTCACGTGATGCGTGTCATGGGATACGGTAAGACACTGGATGAAAAGATTGTAGGCGTACTGCATGACGTGGTGGAAGATCATCCGACAGAATTTAGCCTCGAGTATTTAAGAGCTGAAGGCTTTCCCGAATACATTATTTTTGCCGTAAGCTGCCTGACCAAATTTGACCCTGAGGAAGATTACGATGAATTTATTAAAAGAACAGAAAGGTCTCCCCTGGCTGTGGCTGTAAAGCTTAATGATCTTCGTGACAATATGGATCTAAGAAGGGTAAACCGCGAACTTACTCCTAAAGACATCAAAAGGTTCAATAAATATTTAAAGGCCTACCATTATCTGATAGAGAAATATTAATCCGCTCCGGGGAAATCATACGTTTTTGTAGGATGATTTGTACCGTCGATATTGATGTTTAGGGCAAGATAGATAAAGTGAAGGTTTTTATTGCCTTTCGCTTCAAATTCACGCTGCCAAAGATAACCCGTCAGGATTCCGAAATGGTCATCGATCTGATAGCCGAAACCACCGTATACTCTATTTCGTGCGAAAGTAGGCTTCATAGGACTTACCAGGAAGATTTCGTCATAGGCATTCGCGAAAACAGTCCCTTTCTTAACGGTTTTTGCATTCAGGGGAACACTTACGTTAAGACGGTATCTGTAACGCATTCTTTGTGAGCTTTTATCTGTAGCTGGCTCGTAGAACCAGCTTTTCTCTGCGCGAAAACGGTTTTCAAACTTCACGATTCCTTTTTTCAAATCGATCACGTCCTGAAGCCATACCCTGAATTCTTCTCTGCTCAGACTGTGTTCTTTATAATTCACATATCTACCGAGACCTACGAAAGGTTTGTGATTCTTGGTAAGATTGTATCCCACTCCCCCTTTGATCTCGTAATAATCCGGGTAGGTATAATCTTCGTTACCTCTAAGCTGTCCTTCTGCGTAAAGGAAAAATTTCGGATGAAACTTATAGGTTAGAGTCACTGCATTGAAGCTGGAAATGTGTTCCTGTGCTTTTAAAAAGGTCATACTCAAAAGTAAACTCAGACTTAAAAAAAGTTTCATAAAAAATTTTTGCAAAAATAAATTATTTAACAATTTGTTAATATTAACTTTCATTCATTTCAAATTAACATTTACTTAATATTGATCGTATATGAGAAGCCTAAATGAAACCATCGCTGAGGCATAGCCACTCCAAAAGCTTCCGTATATTTTGTATTCGTAAGGTTATTGATCAGTACATATACGGAGAAGTCTTTTTTAGCAAAACTCAGTTTCTCATCAAGGAGATTATACGTTCCCAGATTCATTCTTTCATTATATCGGTACACCAGTTCATTCGTGAAATATTTCAGGAATCTGGTTTCGAGTTTTGCGACGACCTGATGCTTCAGATTGTCGAGAATATATCTAGAAACAAATTCATTAGATTCTTTCATTTTACTGTCCAGATACGTATATCCGGCAGTGTATTTCAACCAGTCAAAGGCTCTGTGACTCAACTCTACTTCAATTCCTTTTGTGTCAATTTTCCCTACATTCTGAGCGTACCACACCGGATCAGTGAGGCTTTTTTTAACCCAGTCTATAGAATTGTTTGAGTTTCTCATAAACCCGCTCACTTTTGCCAGAATTCTGCTGTTTTGATATTGGTAGCCCACTTCCGAAGAAACCGCATTTTCAGGAAGAAGATCGGGATTTCCCTGCTCCGTTTTGCTTACGTAATAAAGATCTGTAAATGTCGGAACCCTGTGGACTCTCGCAATATTTCCGTAGATCTTATTATTCTGATTGAAATTATACCCTACATCTAAACCCGGGTAGAAAAAATTTCCTTCCTTGGAATAATTGGCCCATGAAATGCCCGGACTGATGTTCAGTTTTTTATCTAATAATGAAAAATGATGCTCAAAGAAAACCTGCGAAACAAAACGATTTCGCTCGCCTAAATTATTACTCGCCAGAAATTCCTTTCTCAGTTCCACACCTATACCTGTAGTCCCTAATCCCCACTGATAGCTGGAATTCACTTCTCCCCCCACATTATTCCCGATATGCATATTTCTGTAAAAACCAGGATTGCTTCTTGTATAAACATATATATCTTCACCTCTTCTCCAGTATACATTAGAACTCAGTTTTAAAGCCCCAAAGGTCTGCTGGTGTGCCAGACTTACAATAGAAGCCTGTGTTTCCTCATATTGTTCTTTTGCATCTTTAGACGCATAAAAGCCATTGGCTCCGAATTTCTTTTCAGAAAAACCGGCCTGCAGCTTAAGATCCCCGTTTTTAATATTCAGTTTGCTCTGGTAGAAAACATTTCGGATCTCATAGTCCGTATTGTACATATACCCTTGTGATGAAGCTGAATTAGCCTGAAGAGCATTAGAGAATTTCTCATTTCCCAACTGTGCATTGAAGCCAAATCCATACGTTTCATAATCTCCGCCTTCAGCACTTATTTTTACCCGTTTCCCGGGTGTCGTTTTTGTAATAATATTAATGACTCCTGCATAGGCATTCTGCCCAAATCTTCTGGCGGCCGGACCTTTGATGATCTCTATCCTCTCCACATCATCCATATCTACAGGTATATTCATAGAATTGTGTCCCGTTTGAGAGTCATTCATTCTGATTCCGTTCAGAAGCAGCAATACCTGTTCAAAAGAACTTCCTCTGAAACCTATATCACTCTGCACCCCATTGGCTCCTCTCCTTCTGACATCCATTCCCGGAACCTGCTGAAGAACCTCGTCAATGCTTTTTGCAGGGGAGTTTGCGATATCTTCTTTGGTAATCACTGTAATATTCTGATTGGCACTTTTATAAGGGGTAGAGATAAATTTTCCCTGAAATTCAATGCTTTCAATATCTGTTGTCTTTTCCTGTGCATAAGCGCAGAGCATTGATCCCAATAAAAATATGCTTCCAATCTTCTTGATCATAGTTGTCCTAGTTTTGTTCTTAATCAGTTTCTTTAATAATGGCTTCAAAAGTAAGGGAGTTCCCGAAGACAGGCAAATGATAGTTATCATAAAAAAAAGATGCAGTATGGCTTATACTGCATCTTTTGTGGGAAGTAACTTTTTATCTTTTTCTCATTAAATGTGTAACAAGATCTCTGAATAACTTTCTCATTTCTTTATTACATATTTATGAATACAATTTTAAATAATTTTAAAACACAAAACAAGAGGAAAATAGAAAACATAACGAAAATCATAGATTAGTGTAAAACTTCATGGCAATGCGGTACTCATATAACCTTATAGTTAACAATCACCCATTCCCCATTATTGCTCCGGTTCACCATATATAAGTCTTCTTTTTGAGGTCTCAATCGGGATAATATATTTGTGTTGACTAAATATATTAAACGTATTATTTTCACTAAAAATTCGTAATTTTGTGGGTCTTAATTTTTTAAGAGGCGAACAATCTTTTTCAAAGATAAAAAATGGCTAAAACAATAGAAATAGATATAAAAAAACAGATCTTCGTTAAGAATGCACATCTTAACAATCTGAAGCATATAGACGTTCTGATCCCCAAAAATAAACTGATCGTGATTACAGGAGTTTCCGGAAGCGGAAAATCTTCCCTGGCATTCGATACGATTTATGCGGAAGGACAGCGAAGATATGTAGAGAGTTTGAGTTCCTATGCACGTCAGTTTTTGGGTAAATTAGAAAAACCGAAAGTAGACGATATCAAAGGACTTGCGCCTTCTATTGCTATCCAGCAGAAAGTAATTTCATCCAATCCACGATCTACAGTAGGAACTTCTACGGAGATCTATGATTATATGAAACTTCTTTTTGCAAGAATCGGGAAAACATTTTCTCCGGTTTCAGGAGAAGAAGTAAAAAAAGATTCCGTTTCTGATGTGATTGATTTTATCAAGGCTTCCAAAAAGGATACTTCATTTTTACTGACAGCTCCTCTGGAATATGATGCAGATAATTTTAAAGAAGCACTGAAAGTTTTAAAGCTGGCCGGTTTCACCAGACTTGAAATCAATGGTAACCTGGCAGGCATTGAAGATCTGGAAAGCTTCGGTTTTACTCCGGAAAAAGGAATGATCATCAATCTTGTCATCGACCGTTTTTCTTATGAGGAAGATGAAAACTTCCTTCAAAGGCTGGCAGACTCTATTCAGATGGCATTTTACGAAGGACACGGCTACTGTGCCCTGAAGAATGCAGATACGGGAAAAGTAAAAGAATTCTCCAATAAATTTGAGCTGGACGGTATGGAGTTTCTTGAACCGAACGTTCATTTTTTCAGTTTCAACAATCCTTACGGAGCATGTCCGGCATGTGAAGGTTATGGAAAAGTAATCGGTATAGATGAAGATCTTGTTATTCCCAATAAAACTTTATCTGTTTACGAAGATGCTGTCGTTTCCTGGAGAGGCGAAACCATGAGCGAATGGAAAAAGTCATTCATCAAAAAAGCAGAAGACTTCCCTATCCACAAACCTTATCATCAGCTGACCAAAGAACAGAAAAATTTCCTTTGGAAAGGTGACGGAAAAAGCAGTTTCCCTTCGATCAACAATTTCTTCAAAATGCTTGAAGAAAACTTATACAAAATCCAGTACCGCGTTATGCTTTCCCGATACAGAGGAAAAACACTCTGCTCTACCTGCGAAGGCCTGAGACTACGCGAGGAAACAAGCTGGGTAAAGATAGACGGGCACAATATCCAGTCCATGATCGAGCTTCCTCTGGATGAATTGTATCCTCTAATAGATGGACTGAAACTTTCTGAACATGATCAGGATGTTGCCAAAAGATTACTGTACGAAATCAAAACCCGTATTGAATTTTTATTAAAAGTAGGTTTAGGATATTTAACGATCAACAGAACATCCAATACGCTTTCCGGTGGTGAAAGTCAGAGAATCAATCTTGCAACAAGCTTGGGAAGTTCACTGGTAGGATCTATTTATATTCTGGATGAGCCTTCCATTGGTCTTCACTCCAGAGATACAGAAAACCTGATCGGAGTTTTAAAGAATCTCCGCGATCTCGGAAATACTGTAATTGTTGTTGAGCATGACGAAGACGTTATGAAAGCTGCAGACTATATTATTGATATCGGTCCGGAAGCAGGTTATCTGGGAGGTGAACTGGTGTTTGCGGGGGATTATCATGATCTTAAAAATGCAGATACCCTTACCTCAAAATACTTAACCGGAAGAATGGAAATCGAGGTTCCTAAAAAGCGAAGAAAAGCGAAGGAATGGATCCACATCAAAGGAGCAAGACAAAATAATCTTAAAAATATAGACGTAGATGTCCCTCTGGAAAGCCTTACGGTGATCTCGGGAGTTTCCGGAAGCGGAAAGTCTACGCTAATGAAGGAAATTCTAACCAATGATATCCAGATCCAGCTTGGAATGGGTGGCAAAAAGGGAGATTACGACTCTGTAGAATTTCCAAAGAAGCTGATTAAAAATATTGAGCTGATTGACCAGAATCCTATCGGGAAATCATCCAGATCCAATCCGGTTACTTATCTGAAGGCATATGACGACATCAGAGATCTTTTTGCGAAGCAGAAAGTTTCAAAAATGATGGGTTACAAACCGAAACATTTCTCTTTCAACGTAGACGGCGGGAGATGTGACGAATGTAAAGGAGAAGGCGTGATTAATGTTTCCATGCAGTTCATGGCAGATATCGAGCTGGAATGCGAAGTATGTAAAGGGACCCGTTTCAAAAGCGAGATCCTGGAAGTGAAATTCGATGAAAAAAGCATTTCCGATATCCTTCATATGACGGTTGATGAGTCTTTAGAATTCTTTAAAGATAATAACGAAGATAAAATCGTTACGAAACTGAGACCACTTCAGGAAGTAGGATTAGGTTATCTCCAGTTGGGACAGAGCTCTTCTACCCTTTCCGGAGGTGAAGCGCAGCGTGTGAAACTGGCTTCATTCCTTGTCAAAGGAGTGACCACAGACAAAACGCTGTTTATCTTTGATGAACCTTCTACAGGATTGCATTTCCATGATATCCAGAAGTTATTGAAATCATTGCAGGCTTTGATCGATCTTGGACATTCCGTTATCGTTATCGAACATCAGCCGGATATTATTAAAAGTGCGGATTACATTATAGACATTGGCCCTGAGGCTGGAAAATATGGAGGAGAAGTGGTTTTTGCCGGAACACCGGAAGATCTGGCGAAGGATAAAAAATCGCACACCGCGAAATACATCAAGGAAAAACTTGACAACTAAATATCAATAGAGAGCCAAATGGCTCTCTATTTTTTTACTTAAATGATAAATTTCTAATCCGGGGCATTATACAAAAACGGACTCTGCTTACTGTAGGTTTAAAGGACAATGAATACATTATTAAGAAATAAAAGTGGATGATTAAAGCCTATTTTTAAACCCATTTTTTTATCTTCGAAAAAACAATCATTTACCATTATCTGAATACTTCTCTATCCTTTTAACATGAAAAACATGAGCTATAAAATCCTCTTCACTTCTTTCATTATTTTATCACTCTCTAACTGCACGTCCAGGAAGAACATCAGTTCAGACAAAACGTTCGAAGTCAAACTGGACACACTGACTTTTTTTGACCAAAGCCGAAACCGTAAAATTCCGGTTGCATTCTACAGCCCGAAAACCAATCAGAAAATTTCCGGACAACAGGTCGTTATTTTCAGTCATGGCTACGGAGCCAATAAAGGAGGTGATTATTTTGTCTACTCATATTTAACCCAAATGCTCGCTTCAAAAGGATATTTCACGGTAAGCATCCAGCATGAGCTTCCAACGGATGAACTGATTCCTATGGAAGGAAAACCACAAATTGTGAGAATGCCTTTCTGGGAACGGGGTGCAGAAAATATTTTATTTGTTCTGAATGAACTTAAAAAAAGCAGACCGGATCTTGACTATAAACACCTGACGCTCATAGGCCATTCCAACGGCGGAGATATGACCGCCTTGTTCGCCAATAAACATCCATCTCTTGTGTATAAAATAATTGCCATGGACAACCGGAGGATGTATCTTCCCAGAACCTCACTTCCAAAAGTATACACCCTCCGGTCTAATGATTATCCCGCTGATGAAGGCGTTCTCCCATCCTCTGAAGAGCAGAAAAAATATCATATTACTATACTGCCCACCCAAATCAACCACGGGCATATGGATGACAAAGGCAGTGATGAAGAGAAGGCTACATTGAAAAACACGATACTAAAGTACATTGAAGAACAGTAACTTACATACTTATCCACAATAAAATGTGGATAACTTGTGAATTTTAACATTAAATTCATGTTTCGTATTAAAAATAGTGCTACATTTACTATGTAATACAACTGAAATGAAATCATTTTTTGCTTTTTTCAGCTTTGAAATTGCAATTAAATTTGAAATAAAAATTTAAGCACAGCATTGTCGGCTGTGCTTTTTATTGTTGTCTAATTAAAAAAATGAGATGTTTTTATCTACTGGATCCGCTCCTAAAGAGCGGATTCTTTTATTAATAATGATATAGGTACTCTATATTCAATATCCTATTTTGGGTTGAGTCGCGTTAAAGTTTCATAACAAGCTATTGTATTTACAGTGACTTTTATATTTTTAGTCGCAAATTAACCAATGAAAAAAATCATATTGAGCATTGCTGTTCTGACAACAGGAATTTGGACACAGGCCCAATTACAAAACCCTGATTTCGAACAGACTGAAAACAGCCTTCCTTCAGCATGGAAAATTGAACCCAATGATCTTTATCTGGTGAAAACAGATGACGTCGTTAAATATTCTGGGAAAAATTCTCTCCAAATCTCAAATACAGCAGATGCATCGGCCAGTATGCAGACTTTTTCACAGATGCTTCCTATTCAGGGAAGTGGATTTAGAAAAGTACGCCTCAGTGGTTATGTTCGTTCTGAAAACATTACGGGGAGTATTGCATTGTATGCGTATGTAAAAAATGGAGAAAAAATCACGATCGATCAGGGAAATTCTGAGACACAGAATCATAAAATAACAGCCAACAAAGACTGGAAAGAATATTCTTTAGAATTTGTAGTAGATGACAACGCAAAGAATTTTCTTTTTGGAGGCTTTTTATCAGGTAATGGCAAGGTATGGTTTGATGATTTTTCAGTTTCAGAAGTTCCTTTTTCAGAAAAAATAGCTTCTAAAGAGGCTTTAACCTATATTGATGAATTTAAAAATATCATTAAGAAAAACTCAATTTTTAAAGATAAAATAAACTGGTCGTCCCTTGAAAATCATCTGCAAATCATTTCAAAAGGCATGGAAACTGTAGATGATACAGCTCTGGCAATCCAATACATCATGAAGAATCTGAAACAAGCCGGAGACAATCATTCTTTTATAGATTCCAAAGAAAGTTTTGATAAGAAAAGCACCTCAAATCCCACAGCGATAGAACCTGAATCCCAATTGCTGGATCAAAATATCGGTTACGTAATGGTTCCGCCATTTTCATCTCTAAATAAGGAAATGGGAAGTTCATTTGCAGGAAAGATTCAGAGCATGATCAGAAAACTGGATACAGACTACCCTATTAAAGGCTGGATCGTAGACCTCAGAACGAATATGGGAGGCAATATGCACCCAATGATTGCAGGTCTGGGCCCACTGACTGGTGAAGGTGTATTGGGCTATTTTGTAGACAGCAAGAAAAAAACACCATGGAAATACGCCAATGGAACCTGCGGTGCCATCATTGTTCTCAACCCGTATGTGCTTCAAAACCCTAAAGCAAAAATTGCCGTTTTAATGGGTTCCCGGACTGCAAGCAGCGGTGAAGCCACAGCGATTTCCTTTATTGGAAAAGATAATGTAAAAACATTCGGACAGCCTTCGGCAGGATATACAAGTGCTAACAGAGGTTTTAAGCTGAGCGACGGAAGAAATTTACTTTTAGCCGTTTCTTATGAAATGGACAGAACAGGAAAAGAATATAAAGAAAAAATCCAGCCTGATATCTCTGTAGCACCTTCAGAAAAAGCCAATACTGATGCTGAAGTGGCTGCGGCCACCCAATGGATTAAGGAATAATAGCTTTCTATTTCATCAGATTTATTTTAAAGATGAGCGTTCTGAAAAAGTTAAAATAATGAAAGACTAAACCAGAAATAGTCAGATTGGTTATAGAAGGAAAAGACTTTGCATCAGCAAAGTCTTTTTTATTTCAATTAATTAGTAATTTTATTCCTGTCAAAGGCCTCATAGTTCAACGGATAGAATAGAAGTTTCCTAAACTTTAGATCCAGGTTCGATCCCTGGTGAGGTCACAATCTATTGTGGGATCATTATTAAAATTAAAACGCGGTCACCACAATCTACTCCTCTTTCATTTTCAGACCAGGGAATTTAATTAAATGACTTTCTGTAACTTAAAGGTGTTTTATCGGTTTTCTTTTTAAACAGTTTATTAAAAGACTGTGGATGTTCAAAACCTAATGCATAAGCTACTTCAGATACTGAAAAACGGGTTGCTGTAAGATATTCTTTAGCCTTTTCAATGAGTTTTTCATGAATGTGCTGCTGTGCATTCTGCCCGGTAAGATTCCGAAGCATATCACTTAGATAATGCGGAGACAGATTAAGCTCAGAAGCCAGAAATTCTACTGTGGGAAGACCTTTGTTCAATGTTTCCTGTTTATTGAAATAGTTTTCCAGAACCATATCCATTTTGGACAGCAGGTCACTATTCACCGCTTTCCTTGTGATAAACTGTCGTTTATAAAAACGGTTGCTGTAATTCAGCAGAACCTCAATATAAGAAACAATCACATCCTGGCTGACTTCATCAATAGCTGTATTCAATTCATTTTTGATATTGTCCAGCAATCCAATGATGATTCTTTTCTCCTGATCAGACAAATGCAGTGCTTCATTGGTATCATAGGAAAAGAAACCAAATTTCTTAATATTCTTAGCTAAAGGATAGCTCCGTATTAAATCAGGATGTACCAGCAGAGTATAGCCGCAGTATTCTGCATCCACATCGGTAGAAAGGATCTGTCCCGGTGACGTAAACATCATACCTCCTTCATTAAAGTCATAATATCCCTGTCCGTACGCCATTTTTCCATGCTCAGAAAATTTATAGGAAATCTTATAGAAATTAAAATGAAAACTTCTGTTCAGCAACTCTTTATTAACAATCATTTTGGTATTATCGACTAAGCTCACCAGTGGATGAAGTGGTTTAGGGAGCTTCAGCAGATTGTGAAGTTCCGATATGGACGAAATTTTCAAAGGGGTATGGTCTTTCTTTTCCATGATATAAAAGTATTAAATATTTAGCTTAAAAGACAGCATAAATAAAGCCTACTTATGCCGTCTCAAAATTTAAAGTACTTTAGATAAACTGCTTTCCGAACTGCTCTCTGAAAAGCTCATCTCCCAGCTCAAGACGTTGTGCATATAATGCTTTGGCATCTTGTCCTGCTACATATCTCAATTGTTTTTTACCGTCTGTAGCAGCTTCATAAACCACTTCAGCAATCTGTATGGGTTCAGAAGCCGCTTCCATCATTCCTTCCATTTTGGAGAATAGAGAATTGGTCATTTCTTCATAAGCGGGACTTGTTGCAGCATCTAATGAACGGCTTACAAAATCTGTTTTAATTCCTCCCGGAGACACTGTTTTGATATCAATTCCGAATTTGTTCAGTTCAAAAGCTAAACTTTCGCTCCAACCTTCCAGTGCCCATTTGGTGGCATGATAGGTAGACCCTAAAGGAAATGCAATCAGTCCACCTATTGATGTGGTAGAAATAAACATTCCGCTTTTTCTCTCTCTGAAATAGGGAATGAATGTCTGTGTCACTCGAATTACTCCTAAAAGATTGGTGTCAAGCTGTTTTAAGATCTGCTCATCTGACAAAGCTTCCAAAGGTCCGATAAGACCGTATCCTGCATTATTGAATACTACGTCTACAGTACCCAGTTCAAGAGCTTTGTTAACCGTTGATTTGATCTGTTCAAGGTTGGTAACATCTAGTGGAAGCACGGTTATATTGTCCAAACCGCTAAGTTCCGTATCTGCTTCCGGGTTTCTCATGGTTGCAATAACGTTCCATCCTCTGCTTTGGAATAATTGGGCAGCCGCTTTTCCTAATCCTGTTGAAGCACCTGTTATAAAAATTGTTTTCATTTTGTTCTGTATTAAATTAACAGGACAAAGGTCAGCATTAGAATAAAGGTTGGAGTTGCCAAATTGGATTAACGTGTAGCCAAAACGGATTTGAATAAATGAAAGACCAATAAAAAAGGCTCAGATCATAAAAATCTGAGCCTTTTTCAAATAAGAGATGGGACAGCATGATGATTTACATCACTACTTCCCTGTCTGATATAATAAGTTAAAATTTATAAACAAATGAGTTGATATTCATCCCTGCTCCAACAGAGGCAAACAAAACAACATTGCCTTCTTTTATTTCGTGGGAAGGAAGTTCTCCATTTAAGATCATGGTAAGCAAAGTCGGAATGGTAGCTACACTGCTGTTTCCTAATTTAGAAATCACCATGGGCATAATGTTTTCCGGCATGGGAAGGTCGTAAAGCTGATAAAAGCGTTTTACGATAGCCTCATCCATTTTTTCATTAGCCTGATGAATAATAATTTTATCCAACTGATCTATAGAATATCCGCTGGCATCCATACATTTCTTCATGGCATCCGCTACATTAACCAGGGCAAATTCATAGATCTTACGACCATCCATCTTGATGTATTTGGTATCAGGACAGCTTTCGTTATTGTATGACTTTCCAAAAAACAGGAAGTCTTTTTCATTTAAAGTATATGAGGCAGATAAGTGAGATTGTATTCCACTGTTATCTTCGCTGGCTTCCAGAATGGCTGCTCCTGCTCCATCGGCGTAGATCATACTGTCTCTGTCATGAGCATCAACAACCCTGGAAAGTGTTTCTGCACCAATAACCAGACAACGTTTTGCAATACCGGATTTAATGAAGGCATTGGCCTGTATAATCCCTTCAATCCAGCCGGGACATCCAAACAGGACATCGTAGGCCACACAGAAATTATTTTTGATCTTTAGCAGATGTTTTACTCTTGAGGCAAGACTTGGAACACTATCCGACTGGACGGTACCAAATCGAACGTCTCCAAAATTGTGCGCAAATATGATATAATCCAATGTTTCAGGATCTATTTTAGAATTTTCTATCGCTCTCTGTGCTGCGATCAGTCCCAGATCAGAGGTCACCTGATGTTCAGATGCATACCTTCTTTCTTCGATGCCGGTAATTTCCTTGAGTTTTCTGGCAATAATATCATTCGCTTCCTTTAATGACTCTCCGTTTTTATTAATAAAATGATGCTGGTCAAAAAATAAATTTGTAATTGTTTCCGGCGGGATATAATTGCCGACCCCTATAATCTTGCTTGTCATTAAAAAAAAATTATAATCTTCTTAAATTCATTTCGTGTTTTTCATGAATTCAAATATTGTACAATAATAACGATAAAATATCTATTAATCGTATGATAAAATAGAATTGAATATTTATATTGGTATTCAAAGCATAGAATAAGCCTTTAATATCTGTTGAACCGACCTCTATCATTGGTTTTTCACTTCATCCTCAATACCTTCTATTTTTGTCATGCTTTTTCGTAAATTCGCGTGCTTATGGCAGCATATATTCTTGAAAATAAAAGCATCACTACGCTTTCTGTTTATGATCTTCTGAAACACACCTCAGGGAGTGCATTTCTGGAGATCAGAGATTTTCATGAAATACACCCTACTGTCATTGAAAATAATCATGCAATTTTCACCAAGACCTCTCCATTAAAGGATTTTCCAGATGTTTCGATAAGCCAGATAGGTAGTTCTATAGTAAGTACCTGTAGCTGCAGCAGCCCCAAGGATAAACTTTGTGCGCATCAGACAGAAATTATCCACTGTATTCTGGAAGATAAAAATTTCAGGACTTTTTTTGATCCTTTTCTTCGCAAGAAGCTGTTTATGACTAAAGCTAAAAGTTATGGCTTAGAAAATGAACCTGATCTGGATGCTTATTTCGAGCTGGAATACACCGAAGGAAAAGTTGAAGTGCGTCCTAAGATCAAAGAGATGTTGCCAATAGATGAGGATGTTTTTAAACAACATCTGCTTCCCCAACGCTCTTCAGTGATCGAGGAACTGGCTTTACAGGAAAACGGTAAAAGAAAGATACTGGTGATTGGTAGACATCGTTACTACAGTCATCTGAACTTTTCGCTGATGGAATCTGAAACCACACAGAGCGGAAAGATCAAGAATCCTGTGAATCCCGTTGATGCTATGCAGCTGATCTGGAAAGCCGAAGAACCCCAACATATTAAATTCTACACTGCTGTCTCTGCTTTTCAGAACAATTATAATGAAGATTACAATCCGGCAGAACTTGAGGCTTTAAAACTTATCGTACAAAATCCGCTTGGCCTGGAAACGTATTATCATGACCGGGAACTGTCGGAAACCGTTTCGGCAAAATCTCTGGTCTCTGTACATCTTGAAGTTTTACAGGCAGAAATACAGCTTTCTGTATTCAAAAAAGATCCTTTTTATGAAGTGACAGGTGAATTGGAGTTCAATGATATTTCCATTCCGTTTAAAAATGTCATGATCAGGAATGAATATTTTGTCTACAGCCGGAATACCTTCAGTTTTGTAGATGATCCGGATATGCTGAGGATCATTAAATTTTTTAAAGCCAACAATGAGATCCTGCTCGTCCACTCCTCAAAATACGAAGCATTTATGCAGAATGTACTCGCTTCACTTGAACAACGTATCCATATTAATTATAGCTATATACAGACAGCAACTCCAGTACAGCTTGAAGAAAAAAAACACAGGAATGAAAGGATCATTTATCTTCGCCAGCAGGGAAATTATATTGCTATAACTCCGGTCATGAAGTATGGTCAGGCAGAAGTTGCCGTATATTCCAGAAAACAGCTTTTCGGTACAGATCAGAATGGCAATGTGTTTAAAATTGGCCGAAGTGATGCTGAAGAAGCCCGTTTTACGTCTCTCCTTATGAAACAGCACCCGGATTTTGAAGCACAGATGGACGGTTATGATTATTTTTATCTGCACAAAGATAAGTTTCTGGATGAGGATTGGTTTTTGCACGCTTTTGAAACCTGGAGGAGTGAAGGCGTGATCATACTGGGATTCAACGAACTCAAAAACAATAAACTTAACGGACACCAGGCCAAAATCAATATTCAGATCACCAGCGGACTGGACTGGTTCAATGCTAAACTTAAGGTTAGTTTTGGGCAGAAAGATGCTGCTTTAAAACAGCTTCACCGTGCTATCCGCAACAGAAGCAAGTTTGTACAGCTTGATGATGGTACACTTGGTGTTCTTCCGGAGGAATGGATCAACAGAATGAATGAGTTTTTCCGGATTGGGGAAATCGATGCTGAAAACCTTAAAATTCCGAAGATCAATTTTACGGAAGTCTCCACTCTGTTTGAGAAAGAAGTTTTAAGTGAGGAAATGCAGCAGGAACTTTCTTCCTACTCGCTTCAGTTCTCATCTGTTAAAGATATTCCTCAAATAGCTGTTCCTAAAGGATTAAATGCAGTATTAAGGGATTATCAGCATGACGGACTGAACTGGCTCGACTTTTTGGATGGTTTCAATTTTGGAGGTTGTCTGGCCGATGATATGGGACTTGGAAAAACGCTTCAAGTCATTGCATTCATCCTGTCTCAGAGGGAGAAACGGGGACATACGACCAATCTCGTTGTGGTTCCTACTTCCCTTCTCTTCAACTGGCAAGAAGAAATCAGCAAATTTGCGCCTTCGGTAAAGGTGATGACACATTATGGAGCAGACAGACTAAAAGCCTCAGAGCATTTGTCCGAGTATGAAATCGTGCTTACCAGCTACGGAATGTTGCTTTCGGATATTCGTTTTCTGAAAGATTTCCGCTTCAATTATGTTTTCCTTGATGAATCGCAGACCATTAAAAACCCAAATTCAGAGAGATATAAAGCAGCTCGTCTGTTACAGTCGAGAAACAGGATCGTTCTTACCGGAACTCCTATTGAAAATAATACGTTCGACCTTTACAGCCAGCTTTCTTTTGCGTGTCCAGGACTTTTGGGAAGTAAACAGTATTTTAAAGACATCTATGCGGTTCCTATTGATAAATTTGAATATGGAAAACGGGCACAGGAACTTCAGCAGAAAATAAAGCCTTTTATTCTTCGCAGAACCAAGAAACAAGTTGCCAAAGAGCTTCCTGAAAAAACAGAAATGGTAATTTATTGTGAAATGGATGCTGAGCAGCGTAAGATTTATGACGCTTACGAAAAGGAACTTCGTGAATTTATTGCCGCCAATGATGACGATGATCTGAATAAAAACAGCATGCATGTTCTGACGGGACTTACCAGGCTCCGACAGATCTGTAATTCTCCAGTACTTTTAAAAGAAGGATACTCCAATGAGCATGCCGTGAAAATAGAAATATTGATGGAACAGATACAAAGTAAATCGAAGGATCATAAAATCCTAGTCTTCTCACAATTTGTAGAGATGCTGGATTTACTTAAAGCTGAACTTGAACGTAAAAAGATTCCTTTTGAATACCTTACCGGGCAAACCAAAAACAGAGGTAAAGCCGTTAATAATTTCCAGGAGAATGAAGAGGTCAGGGTATTTCTGATCAGTTTAAAAGCCGGTGGTGTGGGCCTTAATCTTACCCAGGCAGATTATATTTACCTGGTAGATCCATGGTGGAATCCTGCAGCAGAAAATCAGGCGATCGACCGAAGCTACCGTATCGGACAGACTAAAAATGTGATCGCTGTACGGCTGATCTGCTCGAATACGGTGGAAGAGAAGATTCTAAGTCTTCAGAAAAAGAAAAGCGAATTGGCTCAAAACCTGCTCCAGACTGAAGGAACTGGTATCCAGAAATTGTCAAAACATGATTTGCTGGGCCTCCTGGAATCCAAACCGTTATAGAAAGCTTATTCCTCCAAAAAAAGAAAACCGACAGATAAAGTCTGCCGGTCTAAAAAAACAAAAATTGATATGGATATGATTAGATAAGTGTTCTTATTTTTTGATGATCTTTTCGGTGATGCTTTTTTTATCTCTGGTGTAGATCTTAATCAGATAAGTTCCTGAGGTAAGACTTTCCATATTGATTACGTCAGATGTGCCTTCTGTCAGCTTTTGACCTGCCAGATTGTAAATTTCGTATTTCTCCAATCCAGCCTCAGTTTTCACTGTTAAAGAACCTGATGTAGGATTAGGATATATTTTGGCAGACGATTTCTTTGCTACTTCCGATGTCGCCAGATTTGATGCCTTTATGTTTAAAGTATAATCTTCAACCTGTCCGATGAACCATCCGGAAGGACACGGAAGATTTTGCAGTGTTCCCATCCATGAGCTGGATTCATAAGCTTTTACAATTCTGAAACGGGTCTGTCCAAGCAGGGCATCAGCAGGAATGTCGATCGTTCCGGACGTTACTCCGGACTGTTTGCCGGGAATTGGGTCAGAATTATCTAAGTAGCCCAGATTAAATACTTCATTCGCGTCAAATACATTATTATGATTAAGATCTATGTAAGCATAAGCCGAGATGGTCGTCTGCCCCTGAGTTCCTCCTGTAATGGTTATGGGGTAAGAGCTTCCTCTGTTCACATTGAAAACAGTACCTGTAAAGTTCTCAATCACGTCTGAGTTTCCGTCTATGTGGCTTTCTCTGGAAATCCCTACAAATTCTACCTTTGTAATTTCACTTACAGTCAGGGTTGTTACATTCTCAGCTCCGCAGTATGGAGAAGGAAAAACCACATTACTCCCTGCCATATTAACGGTATAATCTTCTGTCTGTCCTGCCCTTAAACCCGTATCACAAGCTGTATTGATTGAATTTGCAGCATTGGGATCAGAATAAGCGGCGGTATTCGTATTTTTAAGCACTCTCATTCTAGTGGTACCGGATGCAGCATTAGATGGAACCAGAATAGTACCGGTTATTGTCATAGCATTGAAAGGATTAGCTGCTCCCAGCCTTCCGATATTGAAGCTTTCTCCTACATCATCAAAATTCCCGTTTCTGTTAAAATCAATAAATACAACAACATCACTTGGAAAAGTACTTGATGGTCCTTTTACAGAGATCTGATACGTATTTCCTGCCTGAAGGTCTGTAGACATGGAAGTAAAATCTTCATATACCTGTGCGCTTCCGGACTGAGAAGATGATGTATTATTGATGGTCCCAAAACTAACATTGGTAATCATGTTGCTGTCGGCTCCATATTGAAATGCCGGAGTACAATACTGTGCATTCATCATCATATAGAATACCACAGCAGATAGAGTAGATAATTTCTTCATTTATTCCTTATTTTCTTGAGACAAATTTATATTTATTTAGAATTAATAAAAATAAGAAACGAATGATATTTGTCACCTTTTGCGGAATAATTTAAAACCCATGCAAATAATTAACGCTAATACATTGATAATATGCTAATTGAAACTTCTGCTATCAAAGTGTAATGACCAACACCATTGAAATTATATCTAATTTTATGAAAATGATTATGTTCTGGAGAGTTGATCCAGCTTTTTGAGAAGAGCTGGCATGCGATAAGAGCCGGACATTTGCTCTATTTTAGGAAGTATTTCATCAGCCTCTGCGCCTTTTGCTGTAAGAAACAGCGGAGTTTTGCTTTCACCTCTCAAAACACTTCTTCTTTGGGAGTCGGGTGATGCAAATTCGTTCTTTGCAATCCCGATGACTGGATATTTGTTGTCCAAAGCTTCGTACAAATAGCCTCCAAGTCCCATTTTCCCGTCGTTGTCAAGGGTAACATAGCCATCTACTATAATAAGATCTCCTTCTTTTAGTTCGATCTTCTTCAGTAAACTCAAAATGCAAGGTAATTCCCTTTTATAGAATGCACCACTCTCATAGTCGGAGGTGATGTCTGTTTTTTCAATAAAAATTTCAGATTCTTTTTCGGAAGTCCAGTCTTCAAATGCAATGCAAACAGTGTTCGCATAATCCTCATAATAAGTATCAAAAGCGTAAATCATATGTCCTTCTTCATTAAAAAAATTCACCAAAATGCCATAAAATTCCAGACGGATCATGTACAAAGCATTCTTTTCCCCACTCCATGGTTCTTACGGGCGTAAGTCTCACGCCTTCATATTTTTCGGGAAGATGTAAAGTCTGAAGTTCTTTCCAGAAATCATCTGTATTGTCAACCTCCATAAAGATCATGGTATTGTCAACCCAATCTTTAGCATAATAATCCTGAAGATAAAAACCGGTTTCCTGTCTTTTAAACAGCGATAATTTGGGTTCCAAAATCACTTCCTCGAATCCCAGGTCTTTATAAAAACTTCTGCTTATCTCAAAATTTTCAGCTCCAATAAACGGTCTGATAGATTTTACCCCTTGTTTCACGATTGTCTTTTTTCCAGTTATTAAATGTCATTTCAAACCTGATCTCTTTTCCATGGGTTCCTGTTTCCTGCCATCCGGATTTTTGATAGAACGTTGCTGCTCTTGTTCCTGGTGCAGTTCCCAGCCAGACATCTTCTTGGGTTTGTTCAAAGTACCAGTCGAGCATGATGTCGTGAAGTTTCCTTCCAATCCCGAGTTTTTCAAAGTCAGGATGTAAAAAAAGTGCCCAGATATTGTTTTCTTTCAGGTCTACAATGGAGAAACCTACAATTTGGGATTCTATTTCGCATACCCAGCCTTTTCCTCTTTCAAACAGGAATTCTTCACAGTCTTCATCGGTTACCAGTGCAGGATCGGAAAGCATATTTTCTTTCACTGAGTTTCTTACGACCTGGATTTGTGGAATGTCTTCTGGTCTGGCTTCACGGATCATGATGTTCATTGATATATTGGGCTAAAGCCGTATGGTTTTTTTATTTTTTTTTATAAAAACGGGCTAAAGCCCGTTTTTATTGAATATCGTGTATATTGGTCAACGCAAAGGCGCAATTTTTAATTTATCTGATGCTTTTAAGGCGCAAGAATTTTACCTTCGATAAATCGGCATACTGCTAAAACTTATTGAAAACAATTGATTTTAAAAACATTAACACTCATTATCTAAAGTAATTTATTTGCACTTTTACGATGATCCAACACCCTAAATTATTTCTTGTCTACTACAATTCTTTCCGTCCTGTTGGCAATCTCCCAGGCTGTTGCGAAAACAAGCTGTGTTCTTTTCTCCAATAACGGATAATCTATTTTCTCAGGATCATCTGTCGGCTTGTGATAATCTTCATGAATACCATCGAAGAAAAAGGCTACCGGAACATTGTTTTTAGCAAAGTTATAATGATCTGAACGGTAATACAGCTGCTCCGGATCTGCCGGATCATCATATTTATAGTTCAATTCCAAATTGTTCGTTTTCTTATTGGCAGCTTCATTGATTACCTTCAGTTGTGAGCTCAGCATTTCAGAACCGATCACATAAACGTACTGTTTTCCTCTGTTTTCAACATCATCACGGCCAATCATATCAATATTCAGGTCAACTACTGTATTCGCAAGCGGAAATATGGGGTTGCTGGTGTAGTATTCGGACCCAAACAGACCATGCTCCTCTCCTGTTACATGAAGGAAGAGAATGGATCTTTTTGGTCCTTTTCCAGCCTTTTTAGCTTCCTGAAAGGCTTTTGCGATCTGCATAACCGCTACAGTTCCGCTTCCGTCATCATCAGCTCCGTTGTACACTACTCCATTTTTAGTTCCTACGTGGTCGTAATGTGCAGAAACCACTACTATTTCTTCAGGCTTTTCACTTCCTTCAATGAAAGCAAGTATATTTTCAGAATCAGGAAGATTTCCGCCGCCTCTTTTTTTCATAAATTCAGCAGGAACCTTCTGGTAATAGGATCCTAATGCCTTTGGAGGAGTAATTCCTAAGTTTTTATAATAATTAATCATATACTCACCCGCTTTCTTTTGCCCCGGACTTCCAGTATCTCTTCCTTCCATTTCGTCGGAAGCGATAACATATAAGTTTTTCTTTAATTCATCAGCCTTAATCGTCTTATATGCAGACAGAAATGCTTTGTCAGCATTTGCCACAGATGACGACTGAGCTGAAGCTCCTTCGGAAGTTTTCGTTGTTCCGCAACTGACCACTACAGCCAGACCCAACAACGGAATAAGCATTTTTTTCATATGATAATAATTTGCTTAAAAATAGCAAATTTTATTGAATATGGATGCTCTGGTAACGTTATTCCTATGAAATCACAATATAAAAAACATTGCAATTTTAAAATTATCTGATCTCGATAAGTCATTTTGAAAGAACTTATTAACATAAAAATACAAATTGCAATCATAGAATAAACAAATCAGTTTCAATTTCTAATTAAGCTTACTTTGTAGGTTTAAATGTTAAAAGTTATGAGGATCAAGTCATTTATCGTGGATGCATTTACAGATACCTTATTTAAAGGAAATCAGGCAGGGGTCTGCATTCTGGAACATCCAATCAGTGAAAATAATATGATTAATATGGCAAAGGAATTTGGCTTTTCGGAAACAGCCTTTGTCGTCCATCAACAAACCGATGTCTACTCAATACGTTACTTTTCTCCTGTTACTGAAATTCCTTTATGTGGACATGCTACTTTAGCATCAGCAAAAGCTTTGTTTAACGAATTTCCTGAGCTGAACAAGGTTATTTTTCACACTCATTTTGGGCAAGTTCTTGAAGTATTTAAAAGACTTTCGCACATTGAAATGTTTTTCCCGGTGCATGAAACTGAAAAAGCAGTTCTTTCTGAAGAAATAAAAACCGCTATCGGCATTAAGGATATTATTAACTGTGAATATAACAAGGAACATAATATCCTGATGGCAGAAATAGAAAGCAGTGATGAATTGCAGCGTCTGACTCCTGATTTTAATGTCTTAAGAAGTATCAAAAGTTCCTTTAGTGGGGTTCTTGTTACTTCCCTTTCATCAAAGCCTGGTTATGATTTTGAATACCGCTATTTCTGGCCCTGGTCAGGTTCAGATGAAGATCCTGCAACCGGTGGTGTACAGAGTTTTTTATGCAGATACTGGGCATTAAAACTTAATAAAACAATTCTGAAAGCTTTTCAAAGTTCTTCACGTACGGGAAGTATGGAGGTTGAATTGAAAGATAAAAAAACAATAATCAAAAGCAATGCAGTTATTTTTTTAAAAGGAGAAATACATATTGATGTATAGTTCCTCAATTTTTTTAATGAGAAAGTATATCAGAATACATTTAAAGATAACACTTTGCAATCTATAATTTATCAGATTTAATGAATACTTATTTTCCTTATATTTGATACAATTGCAAAATAGATGGAAAAAATTTACGGATTTACACATTATTCTTTTTTCACGGAAATGTCTGAACTTGCCACAAAACATAATAGTTTTGATCTTTCTCTGGGACTCCCCGATTTTGAGATTGACAGCCGTCTTAAAGTATTTTTAAAAGAAGCTGCAGATCATCAGTGTCATCAATATGAGCCGCTTGCAGGAAATCCTTTGTTGATAAAAAATATTATTACCTACAATGCGGCAAGAGCCAACAGCATTGCGCTTAAGGAAAATGAGGTCACCATCATTCCATGTGCAACTTTTGCTTTATATACCGCCCTTAAATGTATTTTAAATCAGGGAGATGAAGTAATTATTATTCAACCCTCCTATTATACTTACGGACCTTCTGTTGTATTAAACGGTGGCACTCCTGTCTATTATGATCTTGAACATGATTTTACCATCAACTGGGAAAAATTTAAAGGCTGTATTTCTGAAAAAACAAAAGCAGTCATTGTGAATTCCCCGCAAAATCCCACGGGTACAATTCTGAAACAAAGTGACTGGAATCAGCTGTATGAATTGATAAAGCATCAGGAAATTTATCTGCTTTCAGAGGAAATTTACGATACCTATTGCTATGACGGACTTGAACATTACAGTTCTTTTCTCCATCCTGAGCTGAAAAACAGGACGTTCTGTATTTTCTCTTTTGGAAAAATGTTCCATACATCCGGCTGGAAAGTCAGTTATCTGCTGGCTTCTGAAGATCTGACCGCAAAATTCAGATGCCATCAGCAGTATATTTCTTACAGCGCCAGTGCTCCCGCTCAGTATGCCCTTGCCAGATATCTGGAAGTATTTGATTCATCCGAAAACAGGGCCATAATGCAGCACAAAAGGAATATATTTAACGAAATGATTGCATCCACGCCATTGGAAGCCACAAGAAAAGCCGAAGGAAGCGTGTTTCAAATCGTTAATTTCAGAAATGTTTCTAAAACAATGACGGATGTAGAGTTTGCAAAATGGCTGACGGTAGAGAAAAAAACAGCTTGCCTGCCTCTTTCTGCATTTTATAATTCACGCCAGAACTCAGATTATGTACGATTCAGTTTTGCTAAAAAAGATGAATTGATCATCCATGCTCTGGAACATCTGCAAAAAAATCTTTAAGCATAAAAAGCATTCTGTTTTTACTCCTTAGATTTCACAGATTATCTATATCTACCTTTATTTGATTGACAAAGTTTTGATATTCATAAAAAAAGCACCGCCTGAGGCGGTGCTTTGGATATAGGTTGATTTGATTTTAAAGAGCAAGTACTCTTACATCAATTCTTCTGTTTTTGGCTTTACACTCATCGGTATCATTTGCTTCACAAACAGGATGCTGCGAGCCATAGCCTTCCGCTTCTACCCTGTCTGATGAAATTCCCAATTCCAGAAGTTTCAGTTTTGCCGTCTGAGCTCTTAGATTTGATAATTTCTGATTGCTTTCTTCATTTCCGGTATTATCAGTATACCCACCCAATTTTATTTTCAAATCAGGATAGGCATTTAGAATTTCGGCAAGATTATTCAGCTGTAATTCTGAGCCGGCTTTCAGGTCGCTTGATCCCGTTTGAAAATAAAGATTTTCTAATGTGTACCAGTTATTAGGATCTACGACAGTTTTATCTTTCTGATTCACCGCATTATACAATTGAAATAGTCTGCTTCCTTCTCCCAAGGTAATGGTTTTTCCTCCTTTCAGTTTTATTTCCTGGATGGTTCCGGTCTCATAGACAAAATCTCCGTTTTCATTAAGTTGTCCTTTAACCTCTTTTGGAGACACAGGTGTTGCCTGAATCCCTGCATATGCTGTGGATGAACTGGCATTATACGCTTTTGTCAGACTTTCTAGTTTAGCCTTTCTATTGGCTTCAATTTTATCTTTATGTATCACTGCCAATGTTGGTGCAATCACCAATGAAACAATAGACATCAACTTGATCAGGATATTCATTGATGGTCCTGAAGTATCTTTAAACGGATCTCCTACTGTATCTCCCGTAACGGAAGCTTTATGAGGTTCTGAACCTTTGTAATACGTCTGACCATTAATATCAACACCTTTTTCAAATGACTTTTTAGCATTATCCCAGGCACCTCCGGCATTATTCTGGAACATTCCCATCAGAACGCCACATACGGTAGCACCAGCCAAAAATCCACCCAAAACTTCAGGTCCGAAAATAAAACCGACTAAAATTGGTGAAATAATGGTAATCGCTCCCGGAAGCATCATTTTTCTGATGGATGCATCTGTGGAGATCGCTACACATTTTTCGTATTCAGGCTGGGCTTTTCCTTCCAGGATCCCCGGAATTTCACGGAACTGTCTTCTTACCTCTTCTACCATAGCCATCGCTGCCTGCCCTACTGCTGTAATCGCAAGGGATGAGAATATGAACGGTATCATTCCTCCTACGAACAATCCTGCCAGAACATCGGCTCTGTAGATATCAATACCGTCTATGCCAGCAATGCCTACAAAGGCTGCAAATAAGGCAAGCGCCGTCAATGCTGCAGAAGCAATCGCAAATCCTTTCCCACTGGCTGCTGTGGTGTTTCCTACAGCATCCAGGATATCTGTTTTTTCACGGACTTCTTTTGGAAGTTCACTCATTTCAGCAATTCCTCCAGCATTATCTGCAATCGGCCCAAAAGCATCAATGGCAAGCTGCATGGCGGTGGTTGCCATCATTCCGGCTGCTGCAATGGCTACTCCGTACAATCCGGCACATAAATAAGATCCGTAGATACCGCCTGCCAGTACCAGGATCGGAAGCAATGTAGATTCCATTCCTACAGCCAGACCACCGATAATATTTGTTGCATGTCCTGTAGAAGACTGTCTTACAATACTGGCAACGGGTCTTTTACCCATCGCGGTATAATATTCTGTGATGATACTCATCAAGGTTCCTACGACAAGTCCCACCATTATAGCTCCAAAAACCCCCATTTTAGTAAACTCGTGACCTCTGAGCGTCATTTTTTCAGGAAGAAGATAGTTCACCAGAAAATAAGAGGATATAGCTGTAATCACGATACTTCCCCAGTTCCCCAGATTCAGGGCATTCTGTACACTAGAAGTAGACGAACCTTCATTATCATTGATTCTTACAAATAAAGTTCCAACCATAGAGAAAATAATCCCTGTTCCTGCAATAAGCATCGGAAGGAGAATAGGTGCAAATCCTCCGAACGAATCATCAGACATTGTTTCTCTACCCAAAACCATTGTTGCCAATACCGTTGCGACATACGAACCGAATAAATCGGCTCCCATACCTGCCACATCTCCTACATTATCACCTACGTTGTCAGCAATCGTAGCGGGGTTTCTAGGATCATCTTCGGGAATGCCTGCTTCCACTTTTCCTACCAAGTCCGCTCCTACATCGGCAGCTTTTGTGTAGATACCGCCACCTACTCTTGCAAAAAGCGCAATGGATTCTGCACCCAGAGAAAATCCGGTAAGAATTTCAATCGTTTTTTCCATTTCATGCGAATCAACTGTTGCCTCCGGAGCAAAGATCTGTTTAATGATCAGAAAAAGAGATCCTAAACCCAGAACTGCCAGTCCGGCCACTCCCATTCCCATCACCGAACCTCCGGTAAAGGAAACCTTCAAAGCTTTGGAAAGTGAAGTTCTTGCAGCTTCTGCGGTTCTCACATTGGCTTTGGTAGCGATTTTCATTCCGATAAAACCTGCGAGAGCAGAAAATACGGCTCCAACGGCAAAAGCAACCCCAATACTCCAGTGAGAATTGGCATTACTGGATCCCATCACAGCAAGCAGTATAGAAACTACCACTACGAAATAGGTTAAAATCTTGTACTCAGCCTTTAGAAAGGCCATGGCACCGTCAGCGATATGTCCGCTGATTATTTTCATTTTCTCATTTCCGGCATTCTGCTTACTTACCCAGTTACTCTGCAGGAAAGTATACAATAAGGCGACAACGCCAAAAACCGGAATTAAATAGAACAAATCCATAGTTTATTATTTTTATATTAATAAATAGTAATTAGTTTTATAAATATAATAAAAATTCTATGGTTTTATTAAACCTTGCCTTATAATATATTTTCGTAGATTTAAAGAACATCACAAAACAGAATATATGATGAAAGCATTAATTTACTTAATCTTTTCAGCATTTACTAATCTGGCAAGGATATAATCCAGAAGCCTTCTATTTTGAAAACAAAAAGGCAGATGAAAATTCATCTGCCTTTATTATATTTTGGAATGCTGTTGTCTAGCCTCCGAATTTTTCTGCGTAATCTTTTTGAGAAGCGATGATCACTTTTCTAGCGTGCTCAGCTCCGTAAACCTCATGAATTCTGCATTTTGCAGGCTCATCCGGTAAGTTCTTGTACGTTAAGAAATAGTGCATCAATCTTTTAACTTCTGCTTCAGGAAGCTCAGCAATATCTCTGAAATGTCCGAAAGCATGGTCACCGATCATTACTGCTACGATTTTATCATCTGCTTCACCTCCATCGATCATTTTGAATCCACCGATTGGAATAGCTTCCATTAATAATCCTCCGGAATGAATATTGTGAGAGCTTAATACACAAATATCAAGCGGGTCATGATCTCCTTCCGTTACATCATCAGCTCCAGCTTCTACAGCCAGTTTCATGACTTCATTGTGACAATATGTTCTTGGAACAAACCCATACAAAGCGGGAATAATATTAGAAAATTTCTGAGGTCTGTCTACCTTTAAAAATCCTGTTTCTTTATCTACTTCATATTTAATTGTATCTGAAGGAACGATTTCCACGAATACGTTTACAACATTTGGCGCATCTTCTCCTGCAGAAACCCCATGCCATGGATGTGCTTTAAAATTTGGAATCATTATTTATTTGTTATTTTTTAAGTTATAATTAAAATTTCTCTTCTAAGGTCTTCTATTGTGGCAGCAATATAATCATCGCTTTCCATATAGTTCATGATGAAAATGGTTTTGAATTCTTCAAGATCTGCATTTCCATTCAGTCCGTCATAGGTTTTGTGAAGTAAATCTATCAAAGCATTCTTAGAGTCTACAATGTTCTTCCAAGAAGCTTTTGTAATATACAGCTGCTGTGAAGAATTGTATTCAAACTCATCATTAATGGTCTTTTCAGTCAGAAATATGAACTCATGCACTGCCAGATCTTTATCAAATTTCTGGATCATGTTTGATGGTTTTATCCTCTCTAAAAAAAGTGTCATCCTTTCATAGGAATGCGCTTTATTTTCAGCATTTGATTTTACAGAAAGAAGCTTGATCTCCTGATTTTTAAGGGTAATGTACGAATGTACAAATTGTCTCAGCAAAACCAGAAAAGGGATTGCGATAATCAATGCAAAAGCATACGGTAAATATCCTGAAAAACTAGCCATAATTTTAGACCGCAAAATTACTAATTATTTTCCGGCTTCTAAAGAGTTTTTAAATATATCGGTCTTAGAATTCTGAATATAGATCAGAGACAGTATAATGATGAGATAAAAACCGATCATCATCCTGTTTGCCAAACTTGGAAAAACCAGGAACCTTAGAAATACGGAGAGATAGATAGCCCCGAAAAATAAACACTGTGCCCAACTTTTCTTACTGCTCAATGAAAATTTATTCGCCATAATTACGACAATGAATATAAGCAACAGCGGAAAATACGAACCGTTAAACTCCAATGGCATTGACTTCTTGATAAAGTTTAAATAATCCGGAAAATAAAAAGAATCCGGGTTGGATATTGGGTAAATCTGAACTTTCGTAAACTGATTCATGAATAAAGTAGACCAGGAAATCTGGTTAAAATATTGGATCAGAAAGAAGGAAAGAAAGATGTAGCCATAAGACAAAAACAGATGCGTCGCTTTGATCTGAAGCATATTTTTATACAAATAAGCCACAATATAAAGGAAGGAATACAAAATAAAATATTCCGGTCTTGTTAAAACACAAAGCATCGCAAAAATCGTAGCCGCAAGATGACTCTTCCTCACTGTAAAAGCATACAGGCTCAACAAAAGCAATAAACAGGATAGGCTGTCGGCCGAGGCATGTCTGCTGGCTTCCAAAAGCGGTTTGAACAAAGATATTAGGATGGTTATGATAAATGCTAAAGGATAATTTCTTAGAATTCTAATCAGATAACAAAATATGACAATCAATATCAACACATAAGAAAGTATAGAGGTTAAAAATACAGAGGTTGTCATTTTAAAACCTAATTTAAAGAACATCAAGTTCACAAAATTATAAAAAGGCTTTACTGAAAACAATTGCAGTTCCTCTCCGTAGGCTTTAGGATTTTCCGAAAGGACTTTATAATAGGTGTTCTCTCCTTTTGCAATTTCTTCATCCTGAGGAGTAATTCCGAAAAGCTTAGGGTTGGTTCCTTTTAATTCCGTATATACCTTTTTATGGATATCCTCTATTTTCATATCAGGATATTCTGCTTTGTAAATAAGTCCAGCATAAGCCTCCAGATCTACATTGTAATACTGATGGGTATACAGATAGTATGACATGAGGCATAAATAGATTGAAAAAATAAAAACAAGAATATTTCCGTTTTTTTTCATTTACATTTTTGTTTTCTGACTAAGAATGCAAAAGTAAAAAAACTATTCGTTCAACGGTTATTATTCAACTGTTTTATTATTTTCTAGAAAAAAAATTAGATTATAATTCAAATAAAGCCGGTCTCTGTGTTACTTCATGATAGCACACGCTGTTTTCGTCAAAAAAGTGATACACAAGGCTTTTTCTGGTCCTGTTCTTATCGGTATGCGGCTCTCCACCATGAAGAATATTGGCATGCCATATGAGCATATCTCCTTTTTTCGCTTTAAAAATTTCCTTTTTTAACCCTAATTCATTGACTTTATCTGCTAAAAATTCTTCATAAGCCTTATAGCTTTTTTTGCCAAGACGTACAGCATCCCCTTCATTTTCATAATCAGAATTCAGGAAATAAGGAAGTTTATGGCTTTTGGGAATATAATGCAGTGCCCCATTGGTTTCATCTACATCCTCCAGCGCGATCCATACTCCTAAAAGCCCTCCGAGTGGATAGGTCGTCATATGAATACTATCTGAGTGTGTTTTTTGCTGACTGCCGTTGATAAAATTAATACTCTGAAAAAGCTTGGCCTTACCATCTAAAAGTACGGACAGAAAGTCCATCAGGTTTTTATTACTACCAATATTTTTAATAATCTCAGAATGGTGGATGGCAAACATCAGTTTTCCACCGTAAATAAATTTCAGCGTGCCGTTTTCCATCAGTTTTTCAATTTCAGTGTTGATCCTGTCTGCGTCATTTGTGCTAATGAAATTTCTTAAGATCATATATCCGTTATCATCATACTGTAAGGCACTTTCCTTATTTTCGGAAGACAAATTTTTGAAAAATTCAGTGTTGATCAGTTTTTCCTGAACAATCGTTCTTTCTGCAGCTGGAAGATGGGCAAAATCTGCACTGGAAATGCTGGAAAAATAACTTTTATTGATGCCGTATTTCTTGTATAAGGAAATATTATGCTGTAATTTTTTCTTATTAAAAAAATTATAAATGACATAGGGCAGTTTATAGTAACGGATCTGCTTAAGCATAGCTGAATTATTAGTTGTAAATACTTGATAAAGGTAACAAATAATATCTAATTAAAACCATTCTAAATAACCATTAATACATGATAATAATCCTAAAAAAACTTCCCTCTCATCATTAATGAAGCAAAATTCCTGACAAGAGTTTTCTGTGAATTCTCTATCACGGAATAAGGTTTCAATTCCGGTCTGAAGCCGCGGAAGAATTCTTCAATACTGGGAAGATTTCCTCCTTCAAAGTCAAAAATACAGTGCTCTATATTTTCTTTGATCACTTGGTCTATTAAGGTAGATGCTCCAGCCATTTTAATGTATTTCTTGTTATTAAAAGTTCCTAAAAGAGCAATCGTATCATAGTCTGAATAGGTAGCGATCATATTCGTGATCTCATGGTGATAGTAAAAAGCCAGAAATTTTAAATGTTTTAATGAATAAAACGCTTCAAGGGTATTCAGTAAAGCGACTGAATCATTTTCCTTATCCAGCCCTACCACATGAGCCTCTATAAATTTTTTCGCTTCCGGATAACTGATCTCTTTGATCTCTGAATTTTGTACTACTTCATCATCCAATCGCAATTTTCTCTTTCTTTTGGGCGAATATTTAGCAAAAACTTCAGTGTAATTACCAGGATATAAAAGGAAATTTTTCTTTGTATCTAATTTTGAATCAAAAGTATTGGTTTCGTTAAAATAATAAACTTTTATGAGATAATTCTTTTGAAGAAAATGCAAAAACTTTTCATTGATTTTCCTATCATCTTTGGCCGAAAAAATCCCGAGTTGCTGGCACATTAATGGATTATGTACTATTTTGATTCCATTTTTGAGGACAAAAGGAACAGGCATGACAGCCTCATAGTTATTATAAACTAAAATCTCCCACAGTTTGTTGGTCGTCACATCTAAGTAATCTTTCGATGCTGAGTATTTTCTCTGCTCTGAATTTTCGAGACAATCAGTATATTTTTTAAAATCAATCTCTTTATATTTCACTCTTCTAATCATAATAATCCTTCATCTGAGAAACTAAAATACGTATCCTGTGTGATAATAATATGGTCTAAAAGCTGGATGCTTAATGTTTTTCCGGCTTCTTTTATTTTTTGGGTAATGCTAATATCTTCTTTACTGGGTTTTAAACTTCCTGACGGATGATTGTGGGCAATAATAATTCCTGTAGAGAAGTGATCCAGAGCAGTTTTAAACAAAACCCTCACATCTACAATCGACTGGCTTATTCCCCCTTGGGTCAGCTGTGAAGTATGAACAACTTTATTGCTCTGATTCAGAAATAAAGCCCAAAATTCTTCAGTTCTTAAGTCTGATAATTGGTTTTTAAGGATAAAATAGGCATCCTTACTGTTGGAAATCACCGGCTTGTCAGGAATTTCCTGAACCGCTCTTCTTTTTCCTATTTCTAATGCTGCAATAATGGAAAGTGCTTTTACTTCCCCTATTCCTTTGAATTTCATCAGTTCTTTACTGGAAAGAAGACTCAGCTGGTGCCAACTGTTATTTACCGATGATAGAATTTTTCTCGCCAGTTCCAATGCACTCTCATCCCTGCTTCCGCTTCCCATAATAATCGCTAAAAGTTCAGAATCAGAAAGCGAACTTTTACCTTTCTGTAAAAATTTCTCCCGGGGTCTGTCGTCTTTAGCAAGTAATTTTATGGTCATCTTTTAGAGATTAGAGATTAGAGATTAGAGATTAGAGATGAAGTTACAAATTATAGCCTTTAAATCATTTGGATAAATTTAATAAAATGCATACATGATAACAGGCTGTTTTGAATGATCAATATACTTAGCCGTTTGAATCAGTGCATTTTGAGAAAGCATAGGACATCCTAAACTCAGACAGGCTGGGTTTTGGGATTCCTGATCCGGAACACATCCTAATGAATGCAGCACGATTGCCCGCTGCATCGCATTGCTGTTGCCATCATCCAGGCCATTCAATCTGTAAGCTTTTCCGAATTTCCCGATATAGCTGTTGAGAATTTCATATTTTCCAAGCGAGGATTGATATGATCCTTCTGTGTTGCTGAATTTTAAAGCATCTGAGTTCTTGACAACTGAGCCTGAACCATGGGAAACAACTGCTTTCTGCAATATTTTATTGTTTTTTAAATCGTAAACAAAGTAACGGTATTTCCCGGAATAGGTTTTAAAATTAATAAAAACAGCTATATCCTGATTATAATTTCTTCCTTTTACAAAGTTCTTAATTTCCAAAACTTTTTCCGCCGGAAGGATCTCAGACGTATTATTTTCCTGAGACTCAGCTTTGGAGCAGGATATAATAAAAAGGAACAGGAAAATAAACTTTTTCATTAAGAGTAATAGGAATTTATTCGATGATCATTCCATCTTTCATCACCAATTTCCGGTCAGTGATTTCAGCAAGGTTTGGATTGTGAGTTACAATGACAAAAGTCTGGTTATATTTATCCCTCAGATCAAAAAATAATCTGTGAAGATCATCAGCATTTTTCGAATCTAAGTTACCCGTAGGTTCATCAGCAAAAATAATTTTTGGAGAATTGATCAGAGCTCTTGCTACCGCAACCCTCTGTGCTTCTCCTCCAGATAATTGGTTGGGCTTATGATTCAGCCTCTGCTCTATTCTAAGATCTTCAAATAAAGCATATGCTTTGTCTAAAGCCTCTTTTTCGTTTGCTCCTCCTATTTTTGTAGGAAGCAGTACATTTTCTAAAGCCGTAAATTCCGGAAGAAGTTGGTGAAACTGAAATACAAAACCAATATTCTGGTTTCTGAATTTGGAAAGCTGCTTATCATTCATATTGATGAAAGACTCTCCTGCAATGCTAATTTCCGTATTGTACTTATTGGAATTGCTTGGATGATCCAGAGTTCCCAAGATTTGAAGCAACGTAGACTTACCGGCTCCGGATTCGCCTACAATAGAAACCACTTCACCCGTTTTAATGTGAATATCAACTCCTTTCAGTACTTCTAAATTCCCATAAGATTTATGGATATTACTCGCTTTAATCATGATTCAAAAATAGTGATTTACCTGCAAATAAAAAACCGCTTTCAGCGGTTTTTTATTTTATTGTTTTGTGAAAATTAATTATTTTCTCCTAGCCTTATCTTGATTTTATTTTCAATAAAGAGTTGCTTTACATTTTTGTAAATATTAATCCTCTTTTCGTAGGTATATGTACTGTAAGATCTGTGTTCTTCGGACAGCCGCCCCAAACTCCGCAGATTCCTGTATAGCTCCATGTAAAGTGTGTTGAATCTACCATACTTAGATCTACTCCGCCGGCTCCTGACCCGCAGTTTGCTCCTGAATAGTAAAAAAATGCCGTTTTTCTAACTTTACTATATCTTTGAGATAAAATTTTATATACTTTAAGATTAGGTGAAAAATAATCTTCAATAACATTTCCTGCTGAATCTAAAATGACATGCTGCATGACAAGTACATCTTCAAAATATTCTCTCTTATCTTCCCTAAAGCCTTCTTCTGAAAGCATCTTAGAAACTTTTCGTATTCTAAGAAGAATTGTCATATTATCAAAACCAGCCTTCCAATCTCCGACAAAAGGTTTATAATCATTATCAATATCTTTCAAATAATCACCAGCTTTTATACTGTCTTTCGGAGTTGTATCTAATGGAAGTATTCTTTTTTGAGCAGAATAAAAAATACTGGTCACTAATAATATTAATAGAAATATTTGAAAAAATAAATTTTTCATATCTTATTATTTGAAAATTTATTTTATTGCTTAGTAAAAATTAAGTCCTTCGTTTCAGGAAGATAAATATTAATATCTGTTCCCGGAGGACATTTGCTGTCGTCAAGGATAATATCATTAGGGCGATATTCCCATGAAATTTGTGTAGAATTTATTTTCTTCAAAATAATTTTTCCATTACCCACACTACAATTTGTTCCTCCATAACTAAAAGTTATATTTCCTAAGTTGGGTCTGGTTCTCATACTATAAATAGTATGTCTGACCTGACTAGGCTGAAAACTCATATTTTGAGTATTTTGCAAAATATTTCCACTGGAATTTTTTATTATGTATTTTATAGATAAGACATCTCTATAAAATTTTTTATCAACTCTATCTATTAGTCTATTCTCCTCTTTAGTAATATATAAAATAATTTCATTTCCTTTAAAATTAGCTTTATATTCTCCTGTATATGGTGTTAATTCATTATTTAAATCTTTTAAATAAGAACCTTGCGGTATTCCTTCAAAATCTGTATTAAGAGGATAAGTTTGTTGTGCTTTGCAAGAAAACACAACAAACATTCCTAAAGATATAATTAAACCTTTCACTATTGTTTAGTAAAGATTAAATCTTTCGCTTCAGGTAGATAAATGTTTATATCTGTACCAGTTGGACATCTATTCTCATCTAGTACAATATCATTTGGAAGGTATTCCCATGAAATTTGTGTAGAACTTATTTTTTGTAGATAAATATCACCCCAACCTACACTACAATTAGTCCCTCCATAATATAATAGTAATTTATTATTAGATTCCATCCATCTGCTATATATAGTATTTTTCAATTGGTTTGGCTGGAAAGTAATATTTTGAGTATCTTGAAGAATAGTTCCTGATGAATTTTTAATAATGAATTTTATGGATAGTACATCTTTGTAATACTTATATTTACCTCTATCAAAAAACTGATAGTTTTGTTTTGTAATAAATAGCGTGATTTTTTTGTCTTGGAAATTAGCAGTATAATTCCCTACAAATACATTCAGTTCGTTGTTAAAATTTTTTAAGTAGGAGTTATTAGGAATTTCTGTATAATCCGTCTTTAGAGGATATTCTTGCTGTGCTTTACATGAAAATACAGCAAGAATTCCCAAACATAGTCCCAAATTTTTCATTACTGTTTAGTGAAAATTATATCAGAAGGTTCATATGGCAGATTTATTTTTATACCACCAGCTGGATAATCTGAACAGTTTTTATTTGTAATAACTGTTGATTCAGGCTGATAATTCCATTTAAAATGAGTGGGATCAATCATTTTTAAATTGATACCTCCCCAACCAACTTGACATTGACCACCTTGATAATAAAGTTTGACAACATGTGCTTTTTTACTATATAATGTTGATATAATTTTATAGTCATTCAAATTTGAACTTATATTATTTTCAATTATATTTCCGTTATTATCCTGAATAGAATATTGTACAATTAAAACATCCGAATAATATGATATATCTAGCTTTTGTAGTGACTTTTGCAAAACTTTAGTAATTTTTAGTATCACAATCTTATTATTTAAATTTGTTTTCCAAGTTCCCACAAATGAATCATATTCATTATCTAAATCTTTAATATAAGAATTATTAGGTATATTTGAAGTATCTGTTAATAAAGGATATATCGTTTGTTGTGCTTGACAGGCATATGTTGAAGCTATACAAAGCATAGCAATCAAAGTTTTTAAATAGTTTGCTTTCATAAAATATTTTTTAACAAGGATTAGGTGTTGTTGTTCCATTCGTATTCTCTTTTATAGTGGCAGTATTTCCATTCTCTTCTTTAATTAATTGAACCTTATCGTTTAAATTCATTTTTTTTAATAATTTAAAAAACAAAATTTCAAGACCTTGTGGTTTATTTACTTTTAAGTAATCAATTGAATATCTGTCATCTTCTGATAAAACATCTTCCCATTCTTTGTATGCTTTAACCAAATCAGCAACATAAGCTTTTTCTTGTGCTTCCGTCATAGCAGGAGGCAAATCAGATACCGTTCCTGTAAAATTAATAAAATAAGTACCACTGGAAGAAACTGTTCCACTATAGGCATTTCCAAGACTACTAGGATCTTGCTGTCTTACAATATGTAAAAATGTCATGACATCTTGTGGGGCAAGTATACCAATTGTCTTTGGCTGATGAGTATGTACAGTACCTAAGGAATTTGATCCTATCCCAAATTCTAATAGATTATCTCCATGTACATTTCCTTTTACTAAACTACCACTTTTAAACTCCTGAAAACCTCTTTCTTTTTTTGTATTAGTTTGAGCATGAGCTTTCAAGGCAGTAAGAGAATCCTTTATTTGAGGCTTAGTAACAATTGCTTTTGTTTTCTCACAAGGATCATTCAGCTCCGGCAGATTAATATTTCCGCCTCCACCGCCATACACAGGAGTAGTTCCCATACCCCCACCAGAGCCAGAGCCGCCACAGCTTCCGGGAGTTTCCTGTACCGTCATGTTGTACACTACTTCGTAGCCACCCTGTGTGGCAGCATTGGAAGTTCCCAAATAAGCGCACGGCTCTCCATAATCATGCAAACCTTCTATGCATTGATGCCCCGAAACATATACATAGGTTCCTACAGGATAAAAAACCATAGGACAGGAATTTAGCTTTCCAAAGATTTCGGCAGAAGTCTTTTTCCCTACCGCATATAAAGAAATATGGCGGGAAAGCTCTTCGGAAGACAGGGGCTTTTCCCTGCTGTTGCTAAGGGCAGCGGCATCGTATGTAATGAAATAGGCAAAGAAATTACCGTCTCCTATATCTTTTAAGATAAGGTTTTCCAAAGATCCTTCATCTTTTTCAGAATCTCTTTTTATTTTAAAGGTATAGGTTGTTGTACCATTGCCATCCTTCACAAGGTATGCCTCGTCAGTATCTATAGAAAATTCGTTTTCTGCGTCTGTATAGATTTTGTTATTTTCAGAGGCAGTGTTTGGAGATATCTGGTTAATTTTATCCAGTACCTGAGGATGATTTTTCTCTAACTGCGCACGTGACAGCCATTCTACAGTGTTTTTTTGAAGCTGTGCATCATATTCCTGTTCAGCTTGCTGGAGCTCCTGCTGGCAAGACCACAGCAGGGCCATAAAGGCTGTCAGTAAGAGCAGCCTGAGAATAATTTTTTTTCTCATAATCATTTGTTTGTTTTTAAGTTGTTAAATATAATAAATTTTATAATCCCAAAGATGTGAAAAAAAATAAAACAACAATGCCCTGTTTTTGATGCATGATTATTTTTGGAAAAAAATTATATTTGTTCTATTCAAAATATATTGAGCTATGAATACCACCATCGGGAAGAGAATCAGAAAGTATAGAGAGGAAAAGGGAATCTCCCAGGAAGAACTGGCAGAAAAGCTGCATATTTCACGCTCTACCTACCAAAGGATTGAAAACGGGGAAACCAATTCTTGGGTGAACCACATCGAAAATATCTGCACTTCCCTGGATGTAAACATGGAAGACATTCTGAAACCGGAAGAAGGATATGTACAGGTTAACAACAATACTGATTCTTCAAATTCTTCAAATGATAATGCAAGCGGTATAATCCAAAGCCAAACAATTAATTATAATACTCCCGAAAAACTTATTGAGCAGTATGAAGAACGCATCAAAGAACTAAAGGACCAACTAGATTACTGGAAAAATAAAGCAGAGGGCGGCAAGTAGTCTCCTACCTTTGCCAAAAGCAGTTTTCATTCCTGCAGAAACTTCCGGAAAACAAAAATGAATCAAAACCTGATTTTTGCAATACAAACAAAAAAAACCTCTCGAAGTGAGAGGTTTTGTTATTTTACAATCTGGGATGTTACAGTAACAAAGTTAATGGACTTTCCAGATATGTTTTTAAAGTCTGTAAGAACTGAGCTCCGGTAGCACCGTCTACCACTCTGTGGTCGCATGCTAATGAAAGCTTCATGATATTTCCTACTACGATCTGACCCTCCTTAACAATCGGTTTTTCAATGATGGCTCCTACTGAAAGGATCGCAGAGTTCGGCTGGTTGATGATACTTGTAAATGTTTCGATTCCGAACATACCCAGATTTGAAACTGAGAATGTAGAACCTTCCATTTCATTCGCTTTAAGGCCTTTATTTTTAGCTCTTGTAGCCATATCTTTTACCGCTGCAGAAATCTGAGTGTAGTTCATCTGATCTGTATTTTTAAGTACAGGAACTACTAATCCATCAGGAATAGCTACTGCTACACCCACATTGATATTTCCTCTGTGGATCACCTTATCTCCTGCCCAGCTTGAATTCACCTGCGGATGTTTTCTTAAAGCAACAGCAGTCGCCTTAATGATCATATCATTGAAAGAGATTTTAGTGTCTGGTAAAGAATTGATTTCTTTTCTGGCCTCAATCGCTTTATCCATATTAATCTCCACCATCAGATAATAGTGAGGAGCAGAGAATTTACTCTCAGCAAGACGTTTTGCAATAATATTTCTTACCTGAGAGTTTGGCGTTTCGGTGTCTTCACCCTGAACAAAGCTCAATGCAACCTGAGCTGCTGCCGGAGCAGAAACAGAAGGCTGAGCCTGTGCCTGGGAAGGCTGATAGTTTTCAATATCTTTTTTAACGATTCTTCCGTTTTCTCCTGACCCATTAACGCTGTTGATATCAACACCTTTGTCCTGAGCCATTTTTTTAGCTAATGGAGAAATTGCTACTCTATCTGAAGAAGAAGAACTTACAGCTGGTGCTGCCTTTTCTTCTGCTTTAGCTTCAGTTTTCTGTTCAGCAGGTTTTTCAGTGGACTGAGCTGCTGCTTTTGGAGCACCTACCGCAGAAACGTCTGTTCCTTCCGGTCCGATAATCGCCAATACTGAATCTACCGGAGCTGCACCACCTTCTTCTACACCCTGCTTCAATAGGACTCCATTGAATTCAGATTCAAAGTCCTGAACTGCTTTATCTGTTTCGATTTCAGCAAGAAGATCACCTTCTTTTACGGTATCGCCTACATTTTTATGCCATTTCGCTACCTTACCTTCTGTCATAGTATCAGAAAGTCTCGGCATTGTAATAATTTCTACGCCTGCAGGAACTTCTGCAGTAGTTTGTTCTACACTGGTAGCCTTATTCTCTGTTTTCGATTCTTCTTCAGATTTTTTTTCTTCAGAACCACCTGCAGCAGGAGCAGCAGCTCCACCGGTTAATCCTGAAATATCTTCCCCTTCATTTCCGATAATCGCTAAAACAGAGTCTACAGCAGCAGCAGATCCTTCGTCTACACCAATGTATAAAAGAGTTCCGTTTATTTCAGATTCGAAATCCTGAACAGCTTTATCTGTCTCAATTTCGGCTAAAATATCTCCTTCTTTTACTTTATCTCCTACGTTTTTATGCCATTTCGCCACTTTACCTTCCGTCATAGTGTCGGAAAGGCGGGGCATCGTAATTACTTCTGCCATAATTTATTGTATTAATTTGTTAATGTGATGATGTGATGATAAGAACAGTGAATATTGAATTAACACATCATCTATCATCTGATCAGCAAATTATTTTAGTTTTCTAATTTATCTAAGAATGGGTAATTTTCCTGAGCATACACGTATTCATAGATTTTGTCTGTGTCCGGATATGGAGAGTTTTCCATGAATTCGATGCACTCATCCACATAATCTCTTGATTTGTTGTCTACCGCTTCCAATTCAGCTTCTGTAGCCCATCCGTTTTCCAAAATTCTATGTTTTACAAGTTCCATAGGATCATTATTCTTATGAATAGCTACTTCTTCCTTGCTTCTGTAAGGTTCAGCATCAGACATAGAGTGTCCTCTGTAACGGTATGTTCTGGCTTCAATGAAAGTAGGCCCATCTCCTCTTCTTGCTCTTTCAATCGCTTCGTAAGCAGCTTCCGCTACTTTCTCCGGATCCATTGCATCTACTGCAAGACAAGGCATTTCATAGCCTAATCCTAATTTATAGATATCTTCATGGTTGGCTGTTCTTTTCACAGAAGTTCCCATTGCATACTGGTTGTTTTCAACAACAAATACGACAGGAAGTTTCCAGTTCATCGCCATATTGAATGTTTCGTGAAGCGATCCCTGTCTTGCTGCTCCGTCTCCGAAGAAACAGATGTTTACCGCTTTTCTGTCAAAATACTTATCTGCAAAAGCAATTCCAGCTCCCAAAGGAATCTGTCCTCCTACGATACCGTGTCCACCATAGAAACGGTGTTCTTTGCTGAAAATGTGCATAGAACCACCCATACCTCCGGACGTTCCGGTAGCTTTACCGCAAAGTTCAGCCATGATTCTCTTAGGATCTACTCCCATCGCCATTGGATGGATGTGGCATCTGTAAGCAGTAATCATACTATCCTTCGTTAAATCCATTGCATGCGTGAAGCCGGCAGGGATAGCCTCCTGACCGTTATACAAATGTAAAAAACCTCTGATCTTTTGTTTTAGATAAAGAGAACGGCATTTGTCTTCAAACCTTCTCCACATTGTCATATCTTCATACCACTTCAGGTATACCTCTTTAGAAAATTCTTTCATGTGCTAGCTCTTGCTTTTTTATGATGAATATTTGAGCAAAATTATAAAAAAAACTTTGTTTTTATCGTATACATACTAATTGTTTTTTTGCTTATAGTGTTATATTTGAATTTTAAACTTGAACATGGAAGAAAAACAGCCTTTACTGGTACATAAAATTTCAAAAATTATCTCAGATTTTTTTAATCCACTTGTTTCTTTATTTATTTTCTTCATTTATATGAGTGTAAGGGAATATTCACTGAAAGACTCTATTCTTTACTTTGCTCCTCTATTTTTAATAATCATTGCTCCGGTAGTCATCTGGCTGGTATGGAACGTAAAGACCGGAAGATACACCAATATGGATGTCTCTGACCGTGTTCAACGGAAGACTTTATATATCTTTATTGCCGCCTGTGTCATCGTTTATCTGATTTTCAGCTATTTCAGAAACGGATCTATAGATCTTGTAATGCTTTTTATTCTTATTTTAATTTTCACGATGCAGATCAGTAATTTTTTTATTAAAAGTTCGATGCATACAGCCTTTAATGTATTTGTTGCCGCCTTGTTTTTCACACTGAACTGGAAAGCCGGATTGATATGGCTGGGAATTGCTGCTTTAGTGGGAATTACAAGAATTATTTTAAAAAGACATACCGTAAAGGAAGTATTTATGGGCGCCGGAATAGCATTTTTGGTATCTTTTATCTATCTTTATTGCAATATACAATTTCAACATTAAGAATTCTATGAAAATAAATCATCTTACCGCTGCTGAGGAAAATTTTATGAAGCTGTTTTGGAAGCTTGAATCTTTTTATCTTAAAGACATCATGGAGCAGCATCCTGAACCGAAGCCGCATCAGAATACCGTTTCTACTTACCTGAAAATTTTAGTGGAAAAGGGATATATCACCACTCAAAAAGAAGGTAGAATCTTTAAATATACCGTAGTCGTTCCTTCTGAGGAATACAGAAAATTTCTACTGAAAGAGCTTTCCCATAATTTTTTCAATAATTCAGGGAAGGAGATTCTTGACTTTTTATATAACGAGAAATTAATATCCCAGAACGATCTGAAAAATTACTTTGATCTTAAAATAGAGATTGTTCCTGCAAAAATTGAAGAACCTAAATTTGAGTATGCAGAAGAGGTCTTAAATCCTAAAAAAATCAAAAAAGTAAAATCAAAGGACAAGGATAAAGACAAGAAGAAAAAGAAGAAAAAAGACTAAACATAAAACACACAGGTCATGAAAACAAAATTCCAGGAAATAGCCGGAAAAGCGCAGGATGTCATCCTTCGCTATCCGATGGTTTTATTAATGGGAGTACTCTCCTCTATCGGAGCGATCCGTATATTGGATAGTAAATATGACCATGACTTTTTATTCATCCATGCCAAATTTACCATTTGCTGCTGCCTGGGGATTTCTTTGATGTTCGCTTTAAAAATCCTTTCACAAAGGATTGGAAAAAGATTGTTGCTGGAAATATTGGGAACAGCATTCCTGATTGGCTTTTATTTCATCTTACCTGCAAAAGAGAAAGACTTCACGGAAGTCCATGGCTTCATCATTGCCATTACCCTTCTGCTGTCCCATTTACTGGTTTCTTTTGCTGCCTTTTTGGAAAAGGATAAACAACTCAATTTCTGGCAGTACAATAAAAATCTTTTCATCAACATCTTTCTTACTGCCGTGTTCACCGGCGTACTTACCGGTGGTGTAGAGCTTGCTATTCTGGCCGTTGATAAATTATTTGATTTTAACTTTAGTGATGATCTGTACGCTGATATATTTTATGTCTTAGCCATTTTCGGAAGCAGTTTTATCTTTCTCCTGTTCAATGAGACAGGTCTGAGCTATCTTGAAAAAGAGGGTGCCTATCCGGTAATATTAAAGTTTTTCACCCAGTTTGTACTCATCCCGCTGCTTTTCATTTATTTGGTGATCCTTTATATTTATTCATTTAAAATAGTCATTAACTGGGAACTTCCCAGAGGTTGGGTTTCCTATCTGGTACTCGCCTACAGCATTGTGGGAATCCTTGCCCTGCTTCTTGTATATCCGCTTAAAGAAGAAAAGGCAAAATCATGGGTCAAAATATTTTCAAAACTGTTTTACTATACTATAATTCCTTTAATTGTCCTGTTATTTACGGCCATATTTACGAGGATCTTAGAGTATGGTTATACAGAACCCAGATACTTTGTGTTGCTATTGGCTTTATGGTTGCTGGCTGTGGTCATTTATTTTGTATTGAATAAAAAAGCAAGCATAAAATTCATTCCGATAAGCTTATTTGCGTTTGGAGTTTTCTCATTGATCTTTCCTTATTTAAATGCATTCAGTGTAGCGAAAAGAAGTCAGCAAAATCAATTAATCATGCTACTGGACAAGAATAAACTTTTGCTAAACAAAAAAATAGACTTTCAAAAGAAAATATCTGATACTTTAGTTGATGAAATTTCCAATAAATTTGAATTCCTGGCTGAAAGAAAACAAAAGGATTTTTTACTGAATCTTGTTGACGGTAAAACCCATGATCTTTTAGCAGGAGACTTCGAGCAGCCACGTTCTTCAATGATTAATAATACCCTGAGAAATGGATTTACCCTCGTAGATAAGACTTCAAACGAATCTGATTATGAACGTCTGATATTAAAATCCCAAACGAAGGTAGCCTCAATTAAAGGGTACGAATACTTAATTAATTTCAACAGTTATGATCAGGAGTTAAGAACTATTAATGGAGATACATTCCAGATAGACAACCAGACGGAAATCAATAATAAAGGGACCATAAAAGTTATCCTTAATTCAAAAGAAGCAGTAGATTTTAGTTCAGCAATGAATAAACTGTTCGAAAACAACACAGGCACCACACAAACCGTACAATTGAAAGAGATCTCTATGGAAAGTGACCTGGGAAAATACCATATCAAAATAGTTTTTTCAAACATTTCAAGAGATAGGGCACCCTATAGTAAACAATCCAATATCGTCTATGATGATGCAGTTCTGCTAATCAAAGAGAAATAAATCAAAGGCTGTTTCCACCACTTATGAAAATATTCTTTTTAACATCCCTTCTCTGATCCTTTAGAGAAAAGCTGTAAAGACAAAAACACCTATACATCCACTTCCTAGATGTTTAAACAAATTACTCTGAATACTATCAATAAAAAAGTCCCTTTCTAAAATAGGCTGCAAAACAACGTATTTTAAAAAGAGACAAAATAATGTATAAAAAAAGCGGCTAAAAAAGCCGCCTTATATTTTTACCAACGATTTCCGCCACCGTTACCACCACGGCTGTTTCCACCTCCGTAGCCGCTACCGCCGCCTCTATTGTTGTTTCCTCCGTAACCACCTCCTCTGTTGTTGTCAAAGCTTCTTCTTGGCTTTTCTTCTCTTGGCTTAGCTTCAGATACGTTTAACTCTTTTCCGTTAAATTCTTTCTGATTAAGAGCTTCGATAGCTTGCTTTCCTTCTTCATCTCCCATTTCTACAAAACCGAAACCTCTAGAACGGCCAGTTTCTCTGTCTGTAACGATTTTAGCTGATGATACATCACCAAATTCTGCGAATAGATCGTGCAACTCATATTCTTTAGTTGCGTAATTGATGTTTGAAACAAAAATGTTCATTTTAAATAAAAATTAAAAATTAATAAAAATTTGGTATATAAAAGAAAAGCAACATAAATTAATGAACAAATATTGATTCCAAATATAAACGTATGCAAGATACAATTTAAAATTTTAAATCAAAGCTTTTTTTAAAGTATTTGCGACAGTGTCCCGAATCAACACCTTATTTTTATTGTTAAACAACAAATAAATATTGTTATTAACAAAATTTTTATTGAAATTTGTGTAAAGTTAAAGTTAGTTAACAAATAAAGAAAACGATCCAATTAAGCCTTTAGAAAGGCATTACAACGATAATTATACCACTATGCCTATTATAATAAACCTTGATGTCATGATGGCCAGGAGAAAAATGTCCCTGAACGAGCTCTCTGAGAGAATAAATTTGACCTTGTCTAATATATCCAACCTAAAAACAGGCAAAGCAAAAGCGATTCGCTTCAGTACACTTGATGCCATATGCAAAGCCCTGGACTGCCAACCCGGAGACATTCTGGAATTCCGGGAATAATGTGAAGTGAAGATATGGTCTATTCGATTTTTATATTTAAATACTCAATCTTCTTAACATAATATATATGAAGCACACCACCAATTACATCAACACCTTTATTGAGATTGCCGATGACTGCCCTGTTTCCCATGCTGAGGCACCACCAGAAAAGAAAATAAAAACATTAGCCAGTCTCCAGTATGAGCAGATCATAAAAAATCCTTACCGATATTCTTCCGATGAGATCGTGTTTACATGTTATGCAATAAAAAATGATATTTCAGCTAGTGAAAAGGAACAGGAAAGAATCCGGTTTTTCTCTAAAGGACAACCTTGCCTGCGGTCTTCTCCTTTGGCCAAACGCTATGGATTCGGGATCCATCATAATGAAGAAGGAAAAGTGGCTATTTTCCCAGCCGACAGTAAAGAATATCAAAAGTTTTTAAGTGATGACACGATAAAAAAAGTAAAAGCCATGCGCTCCAAGAAAATATGATTGAGAAAATGAATCATTCACTTTGGATCAGTACATAGTCTTTCCTTGATAAACCCGGTTTTTAACACTAAATTTGTGAAGTAAATTATTAAAACATGAACTACCATACCAGAAAATGGGTAAAGCCCGAAGATCTAAATCCTAACCATTCTCTTTTCGGAGGAAGACTTTTGCAGTGGATCGATGAGGAGGCAGCCCTTTACGCCATCATTCAGTTGGAAAACACAAAAGTGGTGACGAAATTCATTTCAGAGATCAATTTTGTAAGCTCAGCCAAACAGGGAGATATTATAGAAATAGGTATTGAAGCATCACAGTTCGGTTCGTCATCCATTACATTGAAATGCAATGTACGAAACAAAATGACCCACCAGACCATTATCACCGTAGACAAAATTGTGATGGTGAATCTGGACAATGAAGGAAACCCTGCCCCACATGGAAAAACACAGATCGAATTTGTAAAAGACAGGCTGAATCAACCATGAAAATCTTTATCAAAAACATGGTGTGCAACCGTTGCATTTCCGCAGTAGAAAAAATATTCGCTGATGCAGATGTAGCCATCCACTCTATCACGTTGGGAGAAGTAGCAACTGGAACTGATATTCCGGCTGAAAAAATTTTGGCCATAGAAAAAAATCTTCTTGAAACAGGCTTTGAAAGGATTATGGATTCTGCTCATCAGCTTGTTGATAAGATCAAAAATATAATCATTATTAAGATCAGCGAATTGGACATTGATGAAAACTTTCTTCTTTCTGAATTTTTAAGTTCAAAGATTCACAAAGACTACAGTTCTCTTTCTAAAACCTTTTCTCAGAACGAAAATATTACACTGGAACAGTTTTTTATCCTTCACAAAATTGAAAAGGTAAAAGAGCTGCTTCTTTATAATGAATTCACCCTTACCGAAATCGCTGGAAAGCTTGGCTATAAAAGCGTTCAGCACCTCTCCTCCCAATTCAGGAACATTACCGGGTTTACACCTACAGAATTCAAAAAACTAAAGGATCATCAAAGGAAAACATTGGATAGTTTTTGAGTTGAGTTAGAGTCGGAGGTTTTTAGAGTTTGAGCGCAAACGTGTTTTAAGTCGCAATATTCAATCACTACAATATAGACATCACTCTTAAAACCCCCATCTTAATATACACTCTTCTACTCTCAAACCCTAAAACTCTAATACTCTCAAACACACACTGGCAAAATTCTATAACTATTATCCTTAAATTTATAACAGTCTTATCCATTCATTTTGGACATTTGTACTATAAATTCAAGGATCATGCAAAGACAATACAATATACTCGGAATGACCTGCTCCGGATGTCAGAAAAAAATTTCTGAAAAGCTCAACAGCGTTGAAGGAGTTACGGCCGATGTCAATTTAGAAACCCATACCGCAACCATCACTTCCGATCAAGAAATCGAACTTTCAGTTTTAAATAATGCTTTAGGAGAAAAATACAAATTGGAAGACCCTAAAAAACCTGACACTGCATTTGTAAAGCCTCAGGATAGAGTTTCTCCCTCTTCAGTCTATTATTGTCCCATGGAATGCGAAGGAGACAAAGTTTATTTCAAACAGGGCGAAAGATGTCCGGACTGCAATATGTACCTTGTACCCATCGAGGAAAAACATGCTAAAGATCCCAATCATAAGCCCACCTACTCTTCTTCACATCTTCCACAAAATTTTAAAGACAGCATTGGAAAATATTACTGTCCGATGTTCTGTGAAGGGGATAAAGTATATGACGAAAAAGGTGACTGCCCGGTTTGCCATATGCATCTGGAGGAAATCACGAAAGATCTTGCAAAAAATGCTGCTTCTCACAGCCATCAGCATAGTCATTCCCACAATCATCATCATGAAGCCCCGAAAGTGACCGATGATATGGCTGGAAAATACTACTGCCCAATGTACTGCGAGGGAGATAAAACCTATGACTCCAACGTAGGATGCCCTGTCTGCGGAATGGATCTGGTAAAATACCCTGAAAAGAAAACGGCGAAATATACCTGTCCCATGCATCCGGAGATCATTCGTGATGAGCCTGGAGACTGCCCGATCTGTGGAATGGACCTTGTAAGAATGCCCGACAACGGCGATGATGAAGAGGATGAAACGTATAACATTTTAAAAAAGAAATTCTTTATTTCCCTTTCCTTCACCATTCCTGTGTTTATCCTTTCGATGGGCGGAATGTTTATCAATTTTCCATTTTCTCATCAAATACAGGGATTTATTGAGCTTGCACTTACCCTTCCGGTGATGTTTTATTCCGGGTGGTTCCTGCTGAAAAGAGGCTGGGTTTCATTCAAAACATGGAATCTAAATATGTTCAGTCTGATTGCTTTAGGTGTGGCTGCAGCATTTATATTTAGTATTGTTGCACTGGCTTTTCCGGATATCATTCCTCATGAAATCAGGGGACACAATCATGAAATCCCGCTTTATTTTGAGGCGGTCTGTGTGATTTTGACACTTGTAATATTAGGACAATTGATGGAAGCTGCTGCTCATAAAAAAACGGGAAATGCCATCAAGGAACTGATGAATCTTTCTCCTGATGAAGCCAATCTCATCGTGAATGGTGAAGAAAAAAGAGTATTGCTTTCCCAAGTGAAAATCGGAGATCAGCTGAAAGTAAAACCAGGTGAAAAAATCCCTGTTGACGGAAAGATCACAGAAGGAACCTCTCTGGTGGATGAAAGTATGATCACAGGAGAACCCGTACCCGTAGAGAAAAGTATCGATGACAGGGTTTCTTCAGGAACGATCAACGGGAATAAAGTTTTCATCATGAAAGCTGAAAAAGTAGGTGATGAAACTCTTCTTTCGCAAATCATTAAAATGGTGAATGAAGCCAGCCGAAGCAGAGCTCCCATACAGAAACTAACAGACAAGGTTTCCAAAGTTTTTGTTCCGGTAGTGATCCTTATTGCTATTCTTACCTTCGTTTTATGGCAGTTTTTCGGACCGGAAGGAAAGAGAAGTTTATTTGCTTTTGTGAATGCAGTTGCGGTGTTAATTGTTGCCTGTCCCTGTGCACTAGGCTTAGCCACACCCATGTCCCTGATGGTAGGAATCGGGAAAGGGGCCAAAAGCGGCATCCTGATCAAAAATGCAGAAGCGCTGGAACAAATGCATAAAGTGAATGTTCTGATCACTGACAAAACAGGAACTTTAACAGAAGGAAAACCCTCTGTAGAATATATTGAAACTTCAGGAAACGGAGATAAAAACGAAATTTTAAAGCTTGCTTTTTCCCTTAACCAAAACTCAGAACATCCACTGTCTAATGCGGTGATCAAAAGAGCAAAAGAAGAAAATTTGACCCCTGAAAAGGTAGATCAGTTTGAAAATATTTCAGGAAAAGGAGTTCAGGGAAACATCAGTGGAAAAACGGTGTATCTGGGAAATGAAAGTCTTCTGATTTCCAGCAACCTATCTATTCCACAGACATTAAAAGAAAAAGCTATTGAAATACAGTCAAAAGCACATACGATCTCTTATGTTGCGCAGGACAAAGCAGTATTAGGCTTCATCAGTTTTACAGATAAAATTAAAGATACTTCCAAAAAAGCGGTTCAGCGCCTGATGAGTGAAGGAATTGATGTCATCATGATGACCGGAGACAATGAACATACTGCTAAAGCGGTTGCTGATGAATTAGGAATCAAACATTATAAAGCAGGCTGCCTTCCGGAAGATAAATTGAATGAGGTTAAAAAACTTCAGCAGCAAGGAAAAATCGTAGCGATGACCGGAGACGGTATCAATGACTCCCCTGCTCTCGCCCAGTCTAATGTAGGAATTGCAATGGGAACCGGAACTGATGTGGCCATGGAAAGTGCCGAAATTACATTATTGAAAGGCGATATTTTAGGGGTCGCTAAAGCTAAATTACTAAGTGAAAAACTCCTTAAAAACATTAAAGAAAACCTGTTTTTTGCATTTATCTATAATGTGCTGGGGATTCCGGTAGCGGCAGGATTATTGTATCCTTTCTTTGGAATATTATTATCACCCATGATTGCAGCAGCAGCAATGAGTGTCAGTTCACTCTCTGTCATTCTGAATTCATTGCGTTTAAACTCTGTCAATCTGGATGCGGATATAAAATAAAAATCATGAAAAAAGAAAGTCTTTACATTGGATGCTCGGGATTTTATAATAACGACTGGAAAGGGTCGCTATATCCTGAAAATGCCCAAAGTAAAGACTTTCTTACCTTATATTCTCAGGTTTTCAATACGGTGGAGATCAATTCTACCTTTTACAGAAAACCTACCGCCAAAACACTTTTGAAATGGCATGATGAAACGCCCGATGATTTTAAATTCTTCATCAAAATTCCGAAAGCCATTTCCCATGAAAAACGTCTGAAAGAGTCTAAAGAAGACATTTCAGAATTTTGTGCGCATATTCAGACTCACTTAAAAGAAAAGCTTGCCGGGTTTCTGTATCAGTTTCCGCCATCTTTCAAAAAATCCCAGGAAAATATAGATCTGATTTTGGCCAGTCTCGATTTTAATTATCCCAACGTCATTGAATTTCGTCATGAATCCTGGTGGACAGAGGAAATTTTCAGTCTTTTAAAAGAAAATAACATTGTGTTTTCAGGAGTAAGCTTTCCGGGAAATCTTCCTGAAGATATAATCATCAATCATCCTGATATTTTGTACTACAGGCTCCACGGAAAACCTGTTCTTTATAAATCTGAGTACAGTTCAGAGTTTATAGATACTCTAGCGGAAAAAATCAAACATTCCGAAAGAAAAGCATTTATATTTTTCAATAATACCTGGGGAACTGCTGCGATTAAAAACGCACTGTATCTCAAGAAAATTTTAGAGTAAGTATTTATTTCTCTATTAAAGTATCTACATTAATAGTTCTCCTGCCGAGAACTTTTTCCATTCTTCAAAATAAATTCTTTAATAGCTTGATGTTTTTCAGACCAATGCTTCCTGAAATCTTGTGTACAGGTCAATTGGAGATATTGAGAATAACAAATAGTCATTTAAGATTCATCTAATTAAAATAATTCCCGAATATAGGAAGAATACGGAAATACCAACACAAATAGATAAAGTAAATGGAATTAACATTTATAAATGTTAAAACAAAAGAATTCAAAAACATAATCTACTGACCTGCTATTTTATTCAAAATTTGCTTTAAAATAAAGTTCTTAAAATAAAATTAAAAAGTAGAAATTTAACAGATCATGGCATATAATTTGTTAACATTTCAGCAATATTTTAACGATTTTTAACTATTTAAATCTCCATTATCTTTATGAAAAAAAAATTTGGGGAAAAGTCAGGAAACATGACTTTTCTTGGGATGACTGCATTGATGAGTGCGGCCTCAATTGTATTCAACAGCTGTAACGGCAAAACCGATGTGAAAGAATTTGAAAAAATAACCTCACAGGAACATCCCACCACACAAATGGTCCCCAAAATAGATGATGAGAGCGTAGAAACCGATAAAAGAATTATCTATCTTACTTTTGACGACGGCCCTAACCAGGGTACGGAAAATCTTCTTAAAATTTTAAATAAAAGAAACGTTTGCGCCACGGCATTTCTGGTAGGAAAACACGCCTATGGAAGCAAGAGACAGAAAGATGATCTGGAACTTTTAAAAAGCAATCCATTGATCGAACTAGCCAATCATAGTTTTACTCATGCCCACAACAAATACACAGATTTCTACAAAAGTGCTGATGCAGTAGTTCGTGATTTTGATATTGCCAAAGACAGTCTTAAGCTTCATGATAAGATAGCAAGAACTCCGGGCAGAAATATCTGGAGGCTAAACAATATTAATGTGACCGACATTAAAAGCTCTACAAACGCGGCCAATGGTCTTCAAAAAGCGGGTTACAAAGTCATCGGATGGGATCTTGAATGGAGACCTTCCCAAAAAATGACCCTGAAAGGCAGCCACGAAGCCATGATCAAAAAAGTAGACAGCATCTTCCTGAATGATCTTGAAAAAACATCCAGACACCTTGTTTTTCTTACGCATGATCAGTACCTGAGAGATGCAGATTCTATCAACGAGCTGGATATGTTTATCGAAAAGCTTCAGAAAAGCAACAAGTTTGTGTTCAGAAAAATTTCCCAGTATCCGAAGATTAATGATATTCTTAATTAATGTAACAATGTATCAGTGTAGCAATGTAGCAATGTAACAATTTAATGAGGTGTGGGATAAATTACATTAGCGCTAAACTGACAACAAACAACGGGCAAACCAGCAAAGGGCAACAGTCAGCAACTATTTTACAGATTCATTAGTTTTTTGCTTTTAAAATTCAGAAATTTGCATTCATGGATATTAAAGAAAATTATACAGCGATAAAAAACCAGCTTCCATTGGGAGTTCAGCTTGTGGCAGTTTCAAAAACCCATCCGGTTGAGGCGGTTCAGGAGGTTTATAATCTGGGACAGAAAGTCTTTGGTGAGAACAAAGTTCAGGAGCTTATGGAGAAATATCCTCTCCTGCCTGAAGATATAGAATGGCACCTGATCGGACATTTACAGACGAATAAGGTTAAATATATTGCCCCATTCATTGATACGATCCAAAGTGTAGACTCTGAAAAACTTCTGGCCGAAATCAGTAAAGAAGCGGGTAAAAACAACAGAATCATTAAAGTACTGCTTCAGGTAAAAATAGCAGCAGAGGAAACAAAATTCGGACTTGAGATTGATGAGGCGAAAGCCTTGTTTCAAAAATATATTGACGGAAAACTTTCCAATGTTGAGATAACCGGATTAATGGGAATGGCTACTTTTACTGATGATGAAGAACAGGTAAAAAGAGAATTTTTAGTTTTAAAAGGACTTTTTGATGAATTAAATCAATTAAAAACTCTTAAAACTTTATCTATGGGAATGAGTGATGATTTCCCTGCTGCCATTGAATGTGGTGCCAATTCTGTGAGGGTTGGATCTGCTATTTTTGGCAGAAGAGATTACTCAAAATAGTATATTTAGGTATGGTTTTTGCTAATAATTGAATCAAAAAATCTAAATTTGCAACTATGCAAAAAATCCTTATTGTAGAAGACGAAAAAGCAATCTCGGGAGTATTACACAGTATCCTTTCTGATGAACTTACCGAATACGAATTTGTTATCGCTGAAGATGGCCTTGAAGGCTACAAACAGATAGAAAAAGAAGATTTCGCATTGGTGATCTCTGATATCAAGATGCCTAAACTTTCAGGAACAGAGCTTTTAAAGCAAAGTATCATGTTGAAACCTGAAAGCACATTTATCATGATCTCAGGTCACGCGGATATTGATTCTGCTGTTTCCTGTTTAAGGGAAGGTGCATATGACTTTATTTCCAAACCTATCGACATCAACAGGCTGATCACAAGTGTAAAAAATGCTTTAGCGAAAGAAAGTCTTAAAAAGGAAAATAAAAATCTTCAAACTGAAAATAAGACCTTAAAGAGAAAGGTCAACAAAAAATACCAGATGATCGGTGATTCTCCTGCTTTGAAAAAAATCCAGGATATGATCGAAAAAGTAGCGGTCTCTGATGCCAGAGTTCTGATTACAGGACCAAACGGTGCAGGAAAAGAATTGGTAGCCCACGCGATTCACAACCAAAGTGAGCGTGCAAGAGGTCCAATGATTGAAGTCAACTGTGCGGCTATTCCATCTGAGCTTATTGAATCTGAGCTTTTCGGACACGTAAAGGGTTCTTTTACAGGAGCTATTAAGGATAAGCAAGGGAAATTTGAGCAAGCCAACGGAGGTACTATCTTTTTGGATGAGATCGGAGATATGAGCCTTATTGCTCAGGCTAAGGTCTTGAGAGCATTGCAGGAAAGCAAAGTTTCTCCTGTGGGAAGTGATAAAGAAATAAAAGTTGATGTAAGAGTAATTGCAGCAACGAATAAAAACATGCAGAAGGAAATTGAAGAAGGAAAGTTCAGGGAAGACCTTTACCACAGGCTTTCTGTGATTGAAATCTATGTTCCGCCATTGGATGACAGAAAAGAAGATATCAAATTATTAGTAGATCATTTTTCCGGTATGATTGCCGATGAACATGGTACTGCCGTGAAAAAATTTGATGATAAAGCGATTGACGCGCTTAAAGTTCTTTCATGGACTGGAAATATCAGAGAACTGAGAAACGTGGTGGAAAGATTAATTATTCTTGGCGGAAATTCTGTTTCCGAGGAGGATGTTGCAAGTTTTGTAAGGAAATAATTTAATTGAACATTAAATATATTATAACAATTTGCAGTAGCCCTACTGCAAATTTTTTTTTTGCCTTATTTTTAAATATTAAATTTTATATGAATCATAAACTATTATGAACTTTTTAAACAAAAACTATACGAAAGAGTGCCTGACTCTGGCTCTTCCTGTAATGCTTACGCAGGTGGGGCAGGTCTCGGTGAATTTGTTCGACAACATTATTGTCGGAAAACTTTTAGGTGCGGATGCCCTTGCTTCCGTTTCATTGGGAAATGCTGTATTTTTCTCAGTGTTTGTATTGGCTCTTGGATTCTCATTTGCAATCCCCCCATTGGTTTCAGAAGCTCAATCCAAGCAGGATCACGGAACGATTAATTCTGTATTCAGCCATGGGTTTGTCATCAATATGTCTGTAGGAATTATTTTAATGGCACTTTTACTTCTAGGGATGCCACTACTCTATCAGTCCGGGCAGCCTGCGAAGATCATTCCCAATACGGTAGACTTCCTGGGTATCATGGCAATCAGTATGATCCCGTTTATGGCATTTCAGACGCTTCGTGAAGTTTCTGAAGGTCTTTCCTATACCATAGGCGTTACCAAGGCTACAATCATTGCCAATGTCATCAATATTATCCTGAACTATGTCTTCATCAAAGGACTTTGGATCTTCCCTGAGATGGGGGTAAAAGGATCGGCTCTAGCAACACTGATCTCCAGAATATTCATGGTGGTTTTCCTTTACGTAGTATTAGTTAAAGAGAAAAAAACAAGACGTTATATCAAAGATTTTTCTTTAAAAATTCAGGTTTTCTCTAAAAGTATGTTCGATAAGATGGTGAAACTGGGTCTGCCTACCGCTTTACAGATGTTCTTTGAAGTAACTGCTTTTGCGGGAGCGGCATTTATTTGTGGACTGATCTCAGCTCATGATATTGCTTCTCACCAGATCGCGTTGAGTATGGCTTCATTTACCTTCAACCTGTGTGTAGGATTCAGTGTGGCTTCCACGGTCATGATCGGGAAAAAGCTTGGTGAGCAGAATTTTGTTGAATTAAGAAAAGTGGGGATCAACAACCTGAAAATAGCCTTTATTTTCATGTGTATTTGTGGGTTGGTCTTCATTTTGGGACGAAATATACTTCCTACTTTCTTCACTAAAAAAGAAGAAGTTGAAGTGATTATGCTGGCTTCCAAATTAATGATTATCGCTGCTTTATTTCAGCTTTCAGATGGAGTTCAGGTAACGGCCTTAGGAATGCTGAGAGGCCTTCAGGATGTGAAAATCCCATCCATCTATACATTTATCGCTTACTGGGTGATTACGATTCCTTTGGGATATTTCTTATGTGTCACTTTAGAAATGGGCGCGTTCGGAATGTGGATCGCTTTAGGATTGGGACTTACCGTTTCAGCGGTTTTCCTTGTGAAGCGATTTTTAAATATGTCTGCAAAGAGAATTAAGCAGAATTAATGGGTTGGAAGCTGGAAGAGGGAGGCTGGAAGTTACTACCAGGCTTACAACTTCATACAGTTTGCTAAAATGATGTGATAAAGAAATTTACGAGATGAATAAAGCAAAACTTTAGTTGTTCTTTAGTCCTAAAAACTTACCTCTTCCATCTTCAGGCTTCCTGACGTCATTAAAAATTTGCTAAAAAAGCTGCGCGAAGTCTTCGACTTCGCGCAGCTTTTTATATTTTTGGTCACGCTATTAAACAGAATCAATAAAAACCATGAAAAAAATACTATTCCTGCTCGCTTTGTATGCTGGTTCATTCTACCAGTCACAGACCAACAGATTTATTTATGAACTTCAGTATCGGAAAGATGCTTCTGAAGAGTACAGACAAAATCTTATGAATCTTGATATCAGTCCGAAATCTGTCAAGTTTTATGATAAAAAATTTGCAGACTATGATTCCATCAATAAAAATGCAAATGCATCTGTTTCGAGGTACAGTACAAAAACAGATCAGGTGATTGAGAGGGCACCCAATTCTTTTAAAAATAAATGGTACAGAGACTTTTTTGATTATTTCGTTGTCAGTACAAATGACGAAATGAAATGGAAATTGCTTCAGGAAACCCAGGAATACAATGGCTATAAGCTTCAAAAAGCCACCACCGATTTCGGTGGCAGAACGTGGAATGCATGGTTTTCCAATGAGGTGAACATTAAGGAAGGTCCGTATAAATTCAGAGGGCTTCCCGGCCTGATTTTCATTCTTGAAGACACGGATAAAAATTTTATCTATAAACTGATCAGCAATAAAAAACTGAACACCGAATTTGACACCAAAGAGTTTGTAGAAACCCACTACGGAAAAGCAGCCATCCCTATTTCCAACGAGAAATTCAATAAGTATGTTGAAGACATTTATGAAAATCCAACAAGAATGTTTTCGGAAAATATAAAAAACGGACAGAAAGCTACTTTTAAGAACGAAAGTATAGAATCTGTTGAAGAGCTCAACAAAAAGAAATCAATGCTTCAGAACGGCATAAAAAGCCGCTATATCTACATTGAAAAGGATAAGGAGCCTGCTTTTAAAAGTAAGTAATCTGAGTTCGGAATTAATTGAGACAGAAAGCAGAACTGCAGGACAGTTTTATTAATTTTTTATACCCTGATACCCCGAGGCAAAGTATCCGGAAAACATCCTTGTGATAAGTTTGTGAAATAGAATAAATCATTTGAAATAGTTAAAATATCTTTGAAATATTAATCATTGGAA